>JAFXMA010000042.1 GCA_017530725.1 Bacteroidales bacterium | reverse complement strand
GCACGGGCAACAACCGCCTCGAGGACGCCGTCAAGGGCGCCTTCGAGTCCCCGCTCCTGAACGACTTCGACCTCAAGACGGCGAAGAACGTCCTGATCAACATCACCTCCGGCAACAACGAGCGCGGCATCAAGATGAAGGAACTGGAGACCATCGACCAGATGATCACCCAGTACACCGGCAGCGCCAACCGCTTCAAGAAGGGCCTCATCTGGGACGACGATCCCGAGATCGGCGACAAGGTGCGCATCACCGCCATCGTCACCGGTTTCGACATGGGCAAGTTGGGCGACATCACGGACGTGAACCTGGGGAACCTCGTCATCATCGACCGTGACTTCCAGTGGGAATCCACCTACAAGGGTCAGGAAATGCCCCTGCCCGAAGTGGCGCCGTCGATCAAGGTCGGCTTCAACACCGCCGAACCCACCCGCCGCTTCCACTTCACGGAAGACACCAAGCCCTGTCTCTGCGTGGAGCCCGGCGAATGCATCAGCGAACTGGAAGCCGTCCCGGCCATCCGCCGTGCGCACGAAGGGAAAAAATAACTATCTTTGCAGTCCAACTGTCGAGAATTTATGGAAAGAAGAACGCGTGTCAGATTCGCCCCGTCCCCGACCGGTCCGCTCCACATGGGCGGCGTCCGGACGGCCCTGTATAACTACCTGTATGCCAAGCAGCACGGAGGCGATTTCATCCTCCGCATCGAGGATACCGACTCCAGCCGGTTCGTCCCCGGGGCCGAGGATTACATCATCGAAGCCCTGAACTGGTGCGGGATCGTACCCGACGAGGGTGTGGACGCCGACGGCAGGATCGTCGAGTCTTCGTCCCCGAAGCATCGGCACGCGCCCTACCGCCAGAGCCAGCGCCGTCCCCTCTACCGGGACTATGCCGACCAACTCGTGGAAGCCGGCTGGGCCTACTACGCCTTCGACACGCCCGAGGAACTGGACGCCTGCCGCAAGGCCGCCGAGGCGGAAGGCCGGACCTTCACCTACAATGCGGAGACGCGGATGTCCCTGCGCAACTCCCTCACCCTTTCTCCGGGCGAGGTGGAGCACCTGCTGGAAGAGACGACCAACTGGACCGTCCGTTTCAAGATGCCCGTGAACCGGGTGGTGGAGATGGACGACCTCATCCGCGGCCATATCTCCGTGAATACCGACACGTTGGACGACAAGGTCCTCTGGAAGCGGGCCGATGAACTCCCGACCTACCACCTCGCCAACATCGTGGACGACCATCTGATGGAAATCACCGAGGTCATCCGCGGCGAAGAGTGGCTGCCGTCCCTGCCGCTGCACTACCTGCTGTATGAGGCGTTCGGATGGACCGATACGATGCCCCGTTTCGCGCACCTGTCGCTCCTGCTGAAACCGGACGGCAAGGGAAAACTCTCCAAGCGCGACGGTGACCGCCTCGGTTTCCCGGTGTTCCCGCTGCGGTGGGTCAATGCCGCAGGCGAAGTCTCCCGCGGTTACCGCGAGGACGGTTATTTCCCCGAGGCTTTCGTGAACATGCTTGCGTTCCTGGGCTGGAACCCGGGTGACGACACCGAACTCTACACGCTGGAGGAACTCATCCCCGTGTTCTCGCTGGAGCGCGTGATCAAGTCCGGCGCCCGCTTCAATGCGGACAAGGCCAAGTGGTACAACAAGGAATATCTCCGCGCCAAACCCGCCGAAGAACTGGCGGCCCTGTACGCTCCCATCCTGGAAAAGCACGGCATCAAGGTCGTGGACTGCCCGGCCTGCGCCCTGGTCGCCGGCTCCGAACTGACGGCGGATGGCTACGATTTCCAGAACCATATCTTCACGGGCAGTTATGTGGCCCGCGTGGTCGAAACCCTGCGGGACCGTGCCACCTTTGTCTCCGATTTCTGGGACGCCGCCCCTTACCTGTTCGTCGCTCCCGAGGACTACGGCATCTTCGACATCAAGGCCGGCGCCCCCGTGACGGAAAAGGCCGACCCGCGTGCCAAGGTGTATGACGATACGGCGACGGCTCCCTTCCTGGCGAAGGACGTAGAGAAGTTCTGGAAGCCGGACTGGTACGAGTACTGCTTCGAGGTGTGCCAGCACATCACGGGCCGTGAATTCGGGTTCGACGACCTCGATGTCTATCGCGGTCCGCTGGACGTCCCCGCCCTGGAAAAGGAACTCGAGGAATACATCAAGATGCGCGGCTATCCGATGGGCAAGGTGATGAACAGCCTCCGGCTCGCCCTCACGGGCAGCGCCTCCGGCCTGGGCATCGCCGCCATCATCTCCCTCATCGGCCGCAAGGAATTCGCCCGCCGGATGACCTACATCGCGAACCGGCTGGGACGGATCTAGTCCGCTGCGAGCAAGGCGAGCGCCGCGTCAAGAGACAGGGCATCTTCCAACCGGAAGGTGCCCGTTTTTGTGCGGACCAAAGAGGAGAGGTGGGCGCCAGTGCCGAGGGCCTCGCCGAGGTCGCGGGCAAAGGCACGGATATACGTGCCCTTCGAGCACGCGATGCGGATCTTCGCCTCGGGCAGTCCCAACGAGGAAGTGTCCGCCACATTGATTCGTGAAGAGGCCGTGCTGGAGCACGAGGCACCCGCCTCCGGAGGTTCAGCGGATGCCTCCCTTTCCTCCAATACTCCGGAGAAATCCAACAGTTCCAGTTCGGAGATGGTGATGGTGCTGTGGTGGAGGGTTTCGAGGGCCGTGGCGTCGAAGTCGGGGTCGGCAAGCCCCTTTTGGGCGTTGCGGTACATCCGGCGGGCCATCTCATAGGCGCGGACCCCATCGACGGATTTGGCGCTGAACAACGGCGCGACCTGCTCCTGCGTGCCCAGGAAGGACGGGAGGACGGCGCGGACCGCCTCCTCCGTCACATGATCATAAGGAAAGGTCCGGTCCACTTCCTTTTCCAGGTCGTACGAGGGCGTGGTGGCGCCGAATCGGATGCCGGCCACGTACTCCTTGTCGTGATCCTGGAACTCCTGCGCACGCTTGCAGGCCGGGCCGATGCAAACGAGGAGCACGCCCGTCGCCAGCGGGTCCAGCGTCCCCGCGTGCCCCACCTTCAGGTTCTTCTTGCGGAAATGCCGGATGGCCGCGAACTTGACCTTGCGGATGACATCGGCCGAGGTCCACCGGTACGGTTTGTCGATGGGCAGGACGATGCCGTCGGGGTAATCCTCGATACTGTGCGAGAGAGATACCTTCGCTGCGCCCGGAATGACAGAGGCTGCGCTCGGAATGAGAAGGCTCATCGGCAGGGCATCTTGTCGATGCGGCGCTGGTGGCGGCCGCCTTCAAATTCGGTTTCGAGCCAGGTACGGACGATGAGCGAGGCCATCCGGTACGGGATGAAACGGGCCGGAAGGACGAGCACGTTGGCGTTGTTGTGGGCTTTGACGAGGGCGCCGACGGCGGTGTTCCAGGCCAGGCCGGCACGGATGCCCTGATGCTTGTTCAGGGTGATGGCCATCCCGTTGCCGGTACCGCAAAGCGCGATGCCCAGATCCACTTCCCCACCCTCGACGGCTTCCGCGAGCCGATGGGCGAAGTCGGGATAGTCGCAACTCTGTTCCACGTCGGTCCCGTAGTTGACGACCTCGAAGCCGCGCCTGCGCAGCATCTTCATCAGTTTGTTCTTGTAGGCCACGCCTGCGTGGTCGTTGCAAATTCCGATTTTCATAGGTTCAGCATGACATTATGAGTGACAAATAGCCTCCTTGCACACCCGGACCGCCTCTTCGTCGGCTCGGCATCTGAGTTGGAAGCAGGGAACGTTCATCGCTACGCGCTCGATGGTGGGAATCAGGAGCGACATGATCTCGTGGTTCCAGCGGATGGTGGAGACAGCCGCGATGATACTGGCATAGGCCTGCAGGGAATGCAGCCGTTCTATCTTGTTCTTGGGGTACTGTTCCAGCCGCACGAGGGCATTGACCGGGGCGACGACGTTGCGGTAGCAGACTGTCTTTCCGCTCCAAGGGGAGCCATAGACCAGGAACTGCCCGTCCTCGCAGCGGATGACGGGATTGTCGTCGTTCATCAGGTCCGATTCCGGGACGAATTCGTGCCAAAGGCGGCTGTGGGTGCTCTTTCCGGTGCCGCTGACCCCGAAGAAGAGGTTGCCGGTTCCCTGGTACCGCGTCACCGACGCGTGCAGCAGCAGCGTCCCGAGCCCGGCCGTCGCGAAGGTATATTGGATCATCAGGGACGTATTGACCTGGAACAGGGTGGTGCGTCCGCCGATGCGCGGACAGGGATAGTACACCCCTTCCGTATAATCCCGGTTCATCACGAAATAACCCGCCCGGATCTCCCGGGTCACCAGGTATTCGTAGATGGTCTTCCCCTCGAAGGTGTAGCCGTAGTAGTAGGGTGCAGCCTCGTCCACCGCCGTCGCGAGGGTCCATTGCGGACGCGTTTCCTCCAGCCAGGCGGGGACTTCCGCTCCGACCGTGAAGGTGAAGACAGGTTCGCCCTCCGCGACCTCGAACGGGGCATACTGGAGGAAGTCCAGCGCATGGCGGTACTCCGCCCGCTCCGTTTCGTCCAGGGTGTCCCAGATCTCGCGCGTCATCACTTCCTTGCCCATCAGCGCGTCATTGACCGAGAGTTGCCCCAACCGGTCCGCCGGGACGGTCTCGATGCCGATGTCCTCGCCTGCCTTCAGGCGCTCCACAAGCGCCAACTGCCGCTCCGACAGGGCCTTGAAAGTCCAGGGAGCCTCGAGCCGCACGCGAAGCGTGTGCCCGCCGATCCGATAGAGTTTGGATGCTGCATTCATAACATGCAAAGATGGTCAAAATCTTTGGAAAATGCTATCTTTGTAATCATGAAAAGACTGACTCTCCTTTGTATCGCATGCGCGGCGGCGGTCCTTCCGCTCCGGGCGCAGCGTGCCGGCGAAACGCCGGAGCAGAAAACCGCGCGGATGGCCTGGTTCGACAGTGCGAAACTGGGCATCTTCATCCACTGGGGCATCTACGCCGTGGACGGCGTTTCCGAAAGCTGGTCCTTCTACAACAATTATCTCCCTTATGAGAAGTACATGGCCCAAATGGACGGCTTCACGGCCGAGAGATACGATCCGGCGGCCTGGGCGAAACTCATCAAGGAAAGCGGCGCCCAATATACCGTAATCACGTCCAAGCACCACGACGGCGTCGCCCTCTGGGACACGAAGGCTTCGGATCTGAGCATTCCCAGGAAAGCGGCCGCCGGGAAGGACGTCCTCACGCCCTTCGTGCAGGAAATCCGCAGGCAGGGCCTGAAACTGGGATTCTACTACTCCCTGCTGGACTGGTCGCATCCGGACTATCCCAATTTCACCAGAACGGAGAGCCGGTACGCCGTCAAGGACGACCCGGAGCGCTGGCAGCGTTTCCTGGACTTCGATTTCGCGCAACTCCGCGAACTCAACGGCACCTTCAAGCCCGACCTGATGTGGTTCGACGGCGACTGGGAGCAGAACGCCGAGACCTGGCACTCTCCCGAGATCATCGACCTTCTGACCTCTTACAACAAGAACGTCATCGTGAACTCCCGCATCCAGGGCTACGGTGACTACGGCACCCCGGAGCAGGGCGTCCCGACCGTCCGCCCGGCGGACCGCTACTGGGAACTGTGCTACACGATCAATGATTCCTGGGGGTTCCAGCACACGGACCTCAACTTCAAGACTCCGCAGATGGTCCTGAAGACCTTCGTGGACTGCCTGTCCATGGGAGGGAACCTCCTGCTGGACATCGGCCCCCGCGCGGACGGCACCATCCCCGAGGAGGAAGTTGCGGTCCTACAGGAACTGGGCAGATGGACCAGGAAGCACAAGGAGGCGGTGTACGGCACCCGCGCTGGCATCCCCGCCGGCCATGTACACGGCTATACCACCCTCAATCCCGCCGGGGACATCCTGTACGTGTATCTCCCCTACAAGCCCGTCGGTCCGGTGGAAATCAAGGGCATCGTGAATCCGGTGAGCCGCGTCTGGGTCGTCGGCAGCGGCCAGATGCTGCATTACAAGGTCTATAACAAGATCGACTGGAACGAAATCCCCGGCCTGCTGGAGATCGACGTCCCCGACCATGTGCTCGACCCCGCCATGACCGTCATCGCCATCCAGTTGAACGGTCCCGTCAAACTTCACCGCGGCGCCGGCCAGGTCATCACCGTCAATTGACGGAACGGTGGCCTTCCCCGCCTGGCTTCAAGGAATGGTTTTTGCATTTTTTACCTCGATATGAAGAACCTCAAGGAATACAGGGAACCGGCGGTCCGCGTCGTGGAAATCCGGTTCGAACAGGCCTTGCTCCAGACATCCGGAGCGGACAGGGCCGATGACGGTTACGATCCGGGCAACGAACTGGGAGACCTCGATTAGCGCCATGAGAAAGATCCTGCTCGCGGCGCTGGCCGCATTGACCCTCGCGGGTTGCCAGAAAGGGATTCCGGCGCCGGTTCAATCCCTCGTACTGACTTCCGATGCTCCGGCCACCCGCACCGGATGGACCGGAAAAACCATCGAATGGAGCGCTGGTGACGCCGTGAGCGTGGCGTACACCGTGAGTGGCAGTTGGGTGGGGCCGAACCTCTACCCTTCCACTCCCCTTTCCGAAGGCGGTCCCACGGCCCGGTTCACCATCCCCGGAAACTTCCCGACCGACCGGGTCGGCGCCCATCATTTCTACGCCCTGTATCCCGCCGTCCCGGAAACGGACTTCTCCGACGCGCCCGACGTCATGACCGCCGTTCCGACCATCCAGACGCCCACGTCAACCTCCTATGACCCGGCTGCCGACCTCATGGCCGGTACCTCCACCGACGATTACCGCAGTTTCCCCGAATATCCCGTGTCGATGATGTGGAAGCGCCTGACGGCCCATGCCGACATCACGCTGAAGAACCTTCCGCTCGCCGACGGTGAAACCGTCCGCCACATCATCCTGCAGGGGCAGAACGGGGCGGAACTCTCCGGTCCCGTCGTCATCGACCTGGCCAATCCGGAGGATTTCGCTACCGACGGCGTCCCGCGGGTGACGGTCCTGGCGGACAACCTGTCCGTCGATGCTTCCGGCAATCTCCGCTTCTGGGTCAGCCTCTACCCCGTCACGCTCACGGAACTGACCGTAACGGTGGAGACGGACCAGGCCACCTACCGGAAAGTCTTTCCCGACATTTCCAAGACCTTCTCGCAGAATGCCCGCAACATCCTGGGAATCAGCATGCAGGGGGCAACGCGCACCGGGAAGGAGCAGTACTATGTGAAGGTGACGGCCGCGCAGACGGACTGGACGGGCGATTACCTGATCGTGTATGAGCCCGAAGCGCTGGTCCTGGACAGCGACGGCAGTGCCGATACACACGCTTCCGTGACCATCGCCGACGGGAAGATCGCCTACGAGCCGGCCCAGGCCTACAACATCCGCATCGAGAAGTCGGGATCCGGCTATACGATGAAACGGGGCGATTCCTACTATGGGCTGGATGCCAACAAGAATGCCCTGAACATGAGCGAGAAGGATCCTACGGACAACTACCGCTGGACCTTCAAGACCAACGAGGGCGTCACGCGTGCCTACAACGTGGCCTACCCGACCCGATTCCTGCAATACAACGCCTCATCGGGCCAGTTCCGCTGCTATACGGCCTCCCAGAAGGACGTCGAATTCTTCAAGTTGGACGGCGAAGCCTCCGGAGGAGGAACCGATCCCGTAGTGGTGACGCCGACCGTCACGACAGGCGGCGCGTCCAATGTCTCGCAGACCGATGCGACCCTCTCCGCCACCTACACGGGAACCCCGACTTATGGCGGCATGGAATGGGGCCTTTCTCCGGATAACCTTTCCGAAGACTGGCAGGCGGCCTACCTGAACGGCGGCGCCTTCAGCGTGGACATCAACGGACTCGGTCCCGGGCATACATACTATTACCGCGCGTACATCGCCGTGCTGGAGGGCAGCGAGTATGTATTCTACTATGGAGAGGTCCGGAGTTTCACGACACCGGCGGGCGAGATCGTCATCGACGGGGACCAGCCCGGCTGGTACGAGACGCCGACGATGGATATCCTCAAACGCGACGGGTATCTCATGAACTCCACCGACCCGTCTCAGTACTACGCCATCCACATGTGCACCGGTGGAGAGAAGGGGCCCGGCGGCAAGACCGCCCGCAACTATACCGTCTGCTTCAGCGCCGAGCATCACTGCCCGGTCTGGGTGGCCGCCCCGCGGCACAGCATGTATGTGGGCAGCACCAAGCGGACAGATGCCTATCGGTCCGACCCGGACATCCCGGCCTCCATCCAATACAAATCCACGGCGACCGGAGGCGGCTGCAACAAGGGACACATGCTCGGTTCCGCCGAACGTACCTCCTCCGTGAACACCAACCGCGATGTCTTCTACTACACGAACATCGCCCCGCAACTGTCCGCCAACTTCAACACCGGCGGCGGGCGCTGGAATGTCCTGGAGGATTTCGTGGACAAGAAAGTATGCGCCGACACCCTCTACGAGGTCCTGGGCTGCTACTTCGACACCTACACCGATGCCTACGGAGAGACGCAGCGGCCTTCCAGGATCTCCTTCGGCGGCCGTAACGACGTGTCCATGCCGACGATGTTCTACTACGTCCTGCTCCGGACCAAGAACGGCAACACCGGCAAGGCCCTCCGGGACTGCAAGGCCGATGAACTGATGTGCGTCGCTTTCGTCCGCTCGCACGTGAATGTCCGCCAGGCCGTCTCCGCCCGCGAACTCATGTCCGTCGCCGACCTCGAAAAGATCACCGGCGTCACCTACTTCCCGAACGTACCCAACGCGCCCAAGAACACCTTCAGGGCCTCCGACTGGGGGCTCTGATGCCCCCTGCCGAGCCACCCGGTGCCAAGTCCGGATACTAACTGCGCCGACGTTGCGTAAAAAAATGAGGGTGGTCCGTCGGATCACCCTCAAAAGCATTGGCGGGAGAAAACTACTCCCAGACAATCTGTACCTCGGTAAGATACATCGCGCCGGAGGCGCTGCGGAAACCGATGAACCGGACATCTTCCGAAACTTCGAGTTCGATGGACGTGCCACAGACGATGGTTCCCAGAAGCGTACCTTGCTTTGCGCTGTCGTAAAGATCCGTAGCGGCGGAATACGCGTCATTTTTGCCGTAAACGTTCAAGGTACGGCCCGCGGCGGTATTGCTGTTCCAGGTGACGGAAACCTTCTTCACCTTTTTGGCGGAAGCGGTTGTAACGACACCGGAATTGTTGTTGTTGGAACGGAGTTGGATGGATTCGTTACCACCGGCGCACTGACCGGCATAAACGGCGCCTGATTCGCCCTCTTTTCCGGAGAATTCGGTATAGGTCGTTCCGGTAACTCCGGTAAACGCCTGATTCAGGACATCCACAGTCCCCGTAGCATCAGACTTCTTGTTCTGGCTGATCTGGAGAGTGACCGCATCGGCATCCGGAGAGGTGACCGTGACCTCGAAGGTCCTGGCATCTCCGGTGTTTGCAGGGACGGTAACCGTAACGCTGCCGATGCCCGATCCGGAAGACGGAGCAAGCGTAGCGGGAGCCGTCACGGAGGCCGACCATTGGACATTGCCGAACACATTCACGGTAACCGTACCGCCGGCGGCGGGAACGGCAGCCTGGGACAGCGTGGCCTGCATGGCCTTGATGTCGGTACCGCCACGCTTGAGACTGGTCAGGTAATTACCCTGCGCAATTTCGGGCGTGCTGGCGCTGGAACCCTTGTAGTAAACCAACTTGCCATAAACGACGACCTCGTCACCTACCTGGATCTGGTCCGCGGCCGTAAAGGAGATATTGCCGATATACTTGCCGCGGAAGACCTCGAACTGGTCGGTGGCGGTACCGTCATCGGAGATGAAGTAGGTGGCGTTCCCGTGATCGGTAGAAACCTCGTCGATCTGGGAGATGATACCCTTGGTGTAATAGGACTCGGAACTGGTCTTCCCCTCGCCCAATGCCAGCGTAGCGGCCTTCGCGTCGGCGACAGAGTAGGGGTCTTCCGCCGTGCCGGCGTGCGTAGAAGCGGCATTGACAGTGATGTCATACTTGGCGGTCTTGGTGACTGAACTCTCGGTATAGGAGACGGTCACTTCCTTGGCGCCGGCCGTGGAGAGATCCGGCGTGGAAACCTCAGCCGAAGCGGTGACATCCTTGGTGCTGCCGTCGCTGTAAGTCGCGGTCACCTTACCGTCGAAAACGAAGGTGTCACCCACGGTGAACACGGTCTTCTGGCCGGAAACGGCGATGGAAGAGAGCGTGACCTGAGCCGGAGGCGTGTCGTCGTCGCCATTCAACTTGTAGAGTTGCACGGCGCCGTCGGTCTGGGCATTCTTGTAATAACGGAAACGCTCCTGGCCGGAATTCTTATTGTACTGGATGAAGTAACCGTCCGGAGCCGTGATGACGGCATTCCCGGCATCAAACGTGACCGTATTCCCGGAAGGCGTATCCAAAGGCTTGATGTTGTTGGTGCTGCCCGAGTGGGCGAGATACTTGCCATTGGCGCCCTGGAACGCACCGTCGGAAACGGTGAAGGTGAATGCTACGGCCTTGACGGCATCGGTTGCAGCAATCAGGCCTCCGTCGATGGTAACCGCAATCTTGTTGCCGGCTTCATCGACGGCATCGGTCATGGCGACACTTGCCGTTTCATTGACGATCAGATATTTGCCGTTGGCCAGGTCGGCGGTGGAGGTGACCTTCACGAACATGGGCTCATCGGAAGAGACCGCCTTGGCCTGGGTGATATTGACCTCGAACTCATCATTGACGCCCGTCGCTTCGGTGCGGACGAAAACGGTGTATTCCTTCGTGTTCTCCGTGTCTTCGTTGGCGGGGAAGGAGACCGTGATGACATCGGTACCGGTGCCGGACGCCTTGTCAACGGTAGCGCCTTCGGAGGCCTCGGCCGTCCAGTCCACGTTGCCAGTCACATCGATCTCGGCTGAGGTGGCCGTGGCGGCGACATCGATCTGGGTAGGAGTCACGTCGAAGATATTGACGGAAGCCTCCTCGACGGCGGTGGACATCATGTTCACATACTTGGAACCGGAACCGGAGAAGCCCGTGAAGAAACCGGTGGCGGTAATGGCCTTGTCGGCCAGGGCCTTCAACGCGTCCGCATCGAGCGGATACTGGATGGAGCCCTGCCGGGTAGCGCCAGCGACTTCGACATTGAAATAACTGCCGGAGACCTTGAGCGTACCGGTATACTGGATCAGTTCAACCTTGTCGGAAGCATAGGCATCGAGATCGTCGATGACCTTGGGATCCGGAAGGACGACCTCGTTGTCGGAGGAAACGACCTTGACGACGGGACTCGCGATCTGCTTGAAGCCGTTATACACGTCAACCTTGCCGGAAACCGTCACGATATCGCCCACGGCGGCATTCACGCCGTTGGTATTGAAGGCCAGCAGATAGGTGCCGTCCTGGCCGAGCATGATGCCGCGGGCGTACTTGCCCACGACCAGAACCTCCTGCGTCAACACGTCTTCGCCCTTTTCCAGGGCGATGATATCCTCGAGGGAAACACCCTCGACTTCTGAACCACCGGTGTAGTCGATATTGAGTTGCTTGATGAAACCACTCTTGAATTCGACGGCGCCGGGGAGGGTGACCTCCTTCTCGAAGACGAGATCGCCCGCATGGATCTTAAGGGTGAGTTTGTCTCCGGCATTGGCCGTGAAGGGCTTGATGCCCATGAAGAAAGTGGCGGTCTCGCCGGCAGCCAGTTCAGGAGCGTCCTTCACCGTAAGGGAAGCCGTAGCGGAAACATACTTGTACTCCGTGAAAGAGATCGGCTCCTGGGCGAAGTTGATGTAGAAAGCGCCGACGATAGGCTCCGGAGCGGTAAAGGAGACCTCGGAAACGGTGATGGGCTTACCCGAGGCATTCTTCACGTTCACGGCCACCACGGAGGCGACCTGTTTCATTTCGACAACCGGCGTCTCGGAAGAAGGCACATTCTTCGCCAGGCCGTACACCGGGAAGCAGGCAGGACTGGCACCACCTGCCAGATGGGCCTTGCTGTTGTAACCGGTCTGGACCTGGGATGCATCGGAACGGGACCCGATGTAGGTATAACTGTCCTTCGTATTGGCAGGCGTCTTGATGTAACTGCTGTACGGGTAGAGCAGGTACCAGTCATAGGCGTCGGCGGTGAGTTCGGCGGTGCCGGTGGCGTGGTTCGCTTCGGCGTCATCGACCTCGAACTTGGCGTTGGCCGAATACTCCTGGGTGCCGGAGACGGCGTAGAAGACGTTCAGGGCGTCTCCGTTCACCCACTTGGTGGACAGGCCGTCATTGACGGTACGGGTGTCCATGTTGCTGAGGATGATCCCGACGGGGACGCCGTCGAGGCCCTTGACATCGGCCTCCTTGTTACAGCCGACAAAGGACAGGGTGGCAGCGGCCAGACCCGCAAAGAAAAAGGCTCTTTTCATAGCATTGTTTCTTTAGGTTCTGACTCAGAAGTTGATGGGATCGTCATCTTCACCCCAGTCCTGGATGGGGCCGGTGGTGGACTGCAGGAAACTGGCGTCGAAAAAGACGTTCAGTTCGCGGACGGCAGGAGCCGTGTAAAACTGCTTTTTCTCCATGATTATACTGTTGTTTGGACTTATACTTTTATTTGGCGGGGCTAATTTACGGATTATCCCCCAAACGACCAAGCCGGAGCGGGATAAGTTATCACTTAGTTTTACACCGGGGCCGGCCGGAAAGACGGTCCTCCGCTACACGGGGCGATAGGCTTTCAGGGCCCGTTCCAAGGTATGCGTGTAGGGATACCGTGCCCGCGATGCGCTGATTTTCGGAACAAAATCCTGGAAATCAGCCTCTTCCAAATTGACGGAAAAATGGTCCGCGAGGAGGCGCTCCAACTCGGCGTGGAAGCCGGGGCCGTGGTTGGGATGACGCAGATGCGTGAGTTCGTGGAGGAGGATGTAATCCCGCAGCGGACGCGGGACCCGCATGAGGTTCAGGTTCAGGTTGATGTTCCCTTTCGACGAGCACGAACCCCAGTTGGAGGTGTTGTGCTTGATGGTGACCCGGTTGTAGCGGAAGCCGTAGCGGGCAGCAAGGTCCGCGAGGCGGGGTGGCAGGACGGCCTTGGCCTGCTTACGGAGCGATTCGATATCCTCCCCTGCCGGGAGGTCGGCATTCCTTTCCCGGGCACGCGCCAAGGCCGCCGACGCCCATTCCCGCCGGGATTCCAGAAAGACGATGCCCACCGCATAGGGCACGGCAAAGGGCACGGTAACCACGATTCCACGGTCCGGATGTACACGGATCGACAAGCGCCGGGCCCGCCTGCTTCTCCGCAGCCGTACCTCCCCCAGCACCGGGTCGACATGGACTTTCTCGCTCACGGGAACAAAGGTACGAAAAGTTTGGTTTTATCGGAATTAATGCCTAAATTTGCAGGCTTTTTTGCGGGAGGGTCCCGCAGACTGATAACTTTTTAACCTCATTGCATCATGGCCGAATATTTACAGCCTGAGAAAAAGCAAGAGATTTTCGCGAAGTACGGGAAGTCCAATAAGGACACCGGCTCCCCTGAGAGTCAGGTTGCTTTATTTTCCTACCGTAT
>JAFXMA010000041.1 GCA_017530725.1 Bacteroidales bacterium | reverse complement strand
GGGTCCAGGCCCACGATGCCGCAGACCATCCGGATGAACGGGAAGAAGAAGATGAGCACCCAGATGACGCCGAACACGTTGAATACCAGGTGCGCCATCGCCGTGCGCCGGGCCTGCGTGTTCGCGCTCATCGCGGCGAGGTTCGCCGTGACCGTGGTGCCGATGTTCTCACCCATGACCAGCGCGATACCCTGATAGATCGTGATGGCGCCTGTCGCGCACAGGACCATCGTGATCGCCATCAGGGCGGCGGAACTCTGCACGATGGCCGTCAGGATCGTGCCGATCAGCAGGAACAGCAGGATGGTGCCGTAATTGGTCTTGAAACTCGAGAAGAAGGCGACGACGGCCGGCTTGCTGGCGAGGTCCATCTCCACGCCCGTTGCCTTGAGCATGCCCAGGGCGAACAGCAGGAAGGACAGGCCGAAGAGGAAGTCGCCGATGTACCGGTGCTTGCCCAGTTGGATCAGGACGATGCCCGCGAGGAAGGCCGGCCACACCACGTCGGCGATGTTGAACGAGAAACCGGCCGACATGATCCATGCGCTCATGGTCGTACCGATGTTCGCGCCCATGATGATCGAGATGGCCTGGGTGAGCGTCAACAAGGCTGCGTTCACGAAGGACACCGTCATCACGGTGGTAGCGGCGGAGGACTGGACCGCGACGGTGACCAGGGCACCGGTGGCGACGCCGGAGAAGCGGTTGGTCGTCATGGCGCCCAGCAGGTGACGCAACTGCGGACCCGCCAGTTTCTGGAGGGCCTCGCTCATCACTTTCATGCCGTAAATCAAGAGGGCGATGGAGCCGAGTAGTTTCAGGACGATAAGCATGGGGCTTGGGTATAAAGTTTAGTATTGTTCGATGAAATCCACAATCAGCCGGAACACAGGCTCATAACTGTCGAAAATGGCGTTCTTCCAGTTGTCCAGCGGCGTATGGTAATACGGGAAGGCGTCGCCCTCCTCGTTCTCCAGGAAGATGCAGGGAATGCCCCGCTTTGCGAAGGGGTAATGGTCGCTGTTCGCCGCCAGTTGTCCGTGTTTCAGGGACGTGAAATAGTGTTTCTCCGCGTTGATGCGCTCGATCAGTTCGAAGCCGCGCTGGCCCTGGTCGCTGGTCTCGCAGTACAGGGAAGGGTTGTTGTCCCCGATCATATCGACATTCACCAGGTATTTGATCCGTTCCATGGGAGCGACCGGGCGCTGCGCGTAGTATTCCGAGCCCCGGAGGTTCGCATCCTCGCCCGAGAAGGCGATGAAGAGCATGTCGAACCGGGGGCGGTGCTTCACGAAATACTCGGCCAGCGTGACGATGGTCGCCGTGCCGGAGGCGTTGTCATTGGCTCCGGGGTAATACAACCTCCGTCCCAGGTTCCCCAGGTGGTCGTAATGGGCCGTGAACACGTAGCAACTGTCGTGAAGGGCTCCCTCCACCGAAGCGATTACGTTGAAGCAGCGGTAGTCCTTGAAAAACTCGTTGTCGATATCGGCCGTGATGGTCTTGGAACCCCGCGGGATCTGATTCGAGAGGAGCCAGAGGACGGGCTTGGGATTCACCTTCTCGCCATAGGCCTTGTAGAACTTCAGGGGTTCGTCCCAGGTGAGGATGAGGCCTGCATTCGTGCAGCCGTCGGCACTCTGCAGTTTCTGGAAATCCTCCTTGTGCTTATACGTGAACCAGAAATCGCACACGACGAAAACGTCCTTGTTCTCCGGCAGTGCCAGGTCACGGAAGAGTTTCTCGGAGTCGTAGTTGAGCGTGTCGATGTGATAGAGGTTGTAGGTCCCGTGGACGCCCGGAGAATACTCCCGGAGGGTGAAATCCGTACCGGGGACCATCTTACGGCCATCCACGGAAAGTTTCATCCGCCCGGCGAAGGTATTGATGTCCAGGGTGAAATGCTGGCGGGTGACTGCATCCACACCGACCCGGCGGAATTCCTTTTCCAGATACTTGCCGGCCTTGTTGGCCCCGTCGCGGGCATAGCCGCGGCCCTGATATCGGGATGAACTCAGTTCCTTGACGATTTTCTTGTAGTGCACCAGGTCCTGTGCTTCCGCCTGCACGGTACCAAGACCCAGCAGGACCAGCAGCGGAATCAGAATCTTTTTCATATACTATTTCTCAGTACAGGTTCCAAGAGTTCAAATATACACATTTTCTCCGAATCGGCCACACATGTCTGTACGACAAACCGTGAAGTTTTTGTATATTTGTTTCGTTATGAAAGCGATTCAGATAGCCAAGCCGTTCGAATTGAACGTGATCGATGTGGAAAAACCCGCGTGCGGGGAGGGTGAGGTGCTGCTCAGGATCCGGTATGTGGGATTCTGCGGGAGCGACCTGAACACCTGGCGCGGAGGGAATGCGATGGCGAAGCCCGGCGTGATTCCGGGGCATGAAGTGGGAGCGGAAATCGAGGCCGTGGGGGCCGGCGTTCCCGAAACGCTCCGGCCCGGCATGACCGTGACCGTGGACCCGTACACGGCTTGTGGGCACTGCGCTGCCTGCCGCAACCAGCGTTACAATGCCTGTGAGTTCAACGAGACGCTGGGGGTCCAGCGGGACGGCGCGATGCGGGAATTCTTCGTGGTTCCCTGGCAGAAAGTCATTGTTACCGAGGGACTTGCCGTGCGCGACTGCGCGTTGGTCGAACCCCTGAGCGTGGGGTTCCATGCCGTGAAGCGGGCGCAGGTCCGGGAGAAGGATGTCGTGGCGGTGTTCGGCTGCGGCATGATCGGCATGGGCGCCATCATCGCATCCGCGCTCCGCGGGGCGACGGTCGTCGCGATGGACATCGACGATGAGAAGTTGGAAGTGGCCCAGGCCGTCGGGGCGAAATATACGGTCAATACCGCGTATGAGGACGTGCAGGAGGGTATATCCGAGATGACCAACGGACTGCTTGCCGATGTGGTCATCGAGGCCGTGGGCTCGCCCGTGACGCAGCGGCAGGCCATCGCCAATGCCGGGTTCACGGGACGCGTCGTCTTCATCGGCTATGCCAAGGACCAGACGACTTTCCGCACCGCCGATTTCGTCAAGAAGGAACTGGACATCTGCGGTTCCCGCAATGCGCAGCCCGACGATTTCCGCGCCGTCGTGGATTATCTGAAGCGGGGTACCTGCCCGTACGACAGGCTCATCACCTCCGTGGTCCGGCCCGAAGAGGCGGCGGATGCGATGCGGCATTGGCATGAGAATCCCGGAAAGGTATTCCGGATCCTGGTTGGTTTTTAACGGTTCAGCGATATGATTTACAGAGACTTGGGCAAGACCGGCATGAAGGTTTCCGTGGTGGGTTTCGGCGCCTCCTCCCTGGGCGGCGTCTTCCACGATTTCGAGGAGGCGAAGGGCATCGACGCCGTGTTCGCCGCCATTGACGCGGGCATCAACTTCATCGACGTATCCCCTTATTACGGCTATTACAAGGCCGAAACCGTCCTCGGCAAGGCCCTGAAGGACATCCCGCGGAACAAGTTCTTCCTGTCCACGAAAGTGGGGCGCTACGGCGAGGACGGGCACAACACCTGGGACTATTCCGCCGAACGCGTGACCCGCAGCGTCTATGAGAGCATGGAGCGTCTGAACATCGACTATGTGGACCTGATCAATGTCCATGACATCGAGTTCTCGGACCTCGACCAGGTCGCCGGGGAAACGCTTCCCGCCCTGGTCCGCCTCCGCGAGGAGGGCGTCGTCAGGCACGTGGGCATCACGGACCTGCAACTCGAGAATCTGAAATGGATGGTGGAGCATGTCCCGGCCGGAACGGTGGAAAGCGTGCTGAACTTCTGCCACTACTGCCTGAACGACGACAAACTGGTGGATTTCCTGGATTTCTTCGAGGAGAACGGCGTGGGGGTGATCAACGCTTCCCCGTTCTCGATGGGCCTGCTCACGCAGCGGGGCGTCCCGGACTGGCATCCGGCGCCGAAGCCGCTCGTCGAGGCCTGCCGGCGGGCGGCCGCACACTGCGCCGCCAGGGATTATCCCATCGAGAAACTCGCGATGCAGTACTCCCTGCAGAACCCGCGCATCGCCTCCACCCTCTTCAGCACCACCAAACCTGAAAACCTCCGGAAGAACGTGGCCTACATGGACGAGCCTATCGACCTGCAACTCGTGGAAGAGGTGCGGGAAATCATCGGCGACCAACTCCGCGTCTCCTGGGCAAATACCTGATCCTATGCTGATTATCGATGCCCACAGCCACCTCTGGCTCCGCCAGGAGGCCGTCGTGGACGGGAAGGAGATCCGGCCGCTCCCGAACGGTCGGAGCATGTTCATGGGCAAGGAAGTCCAGATGCTTCCGCCCTTTATGACCGACGGCCGGAACACGGCCGAGGTGTTCCTCTCGAACATGGATTATGCGCAGGTGTCGGCCGCGGTCGTCACACAGGAGTTCATCGACGGTCTCCAGAACGATTACCTGGAGGATGTCGCACGGCGGTATCCGGAGCGGTTCTTCGTGTTCGGGATGTGCGAGTTCCGCCAGCCCGGTTTCCTCGCCGAGGCGCAGCGCCTGATCGACCGGGGCTTCCGGGGAATCAAGATTCCCGCCGCCCGGCTGCTGCTGCCCTCCGGCCGCGTCCGGCTGGACAGTCCCGAGATGATGGCGATGTTCCACCTGATGGAGGACCGGGGCCTGATCCTCCATGTGGAACTGGCCGACGGAGACCTCCAAGTGCCTGAGATGGAAACGGTTATCGCCGAATGCCCCCGGCTCGTCACGGTCATCGGCCACTTCGGCATGGTCACCCGTCCCGGCTGGATGGAGCAGATCCGCCTGGCCCGCCACCCCAACGTCCACGTGGAATGCGGCGGCATCACCTGGCTCTTCAACGACGAATTCTACCCCTTCCCCTCGGCCGTCCAGGCCATCCGGGAAGCCGCCGACGAAGTGGGCATCGACAAACTCATGTGGGGCTCCGACTACCCCCGCACCATCACGGCCATCACCTACAAGATGTCCTACGACTTCCTCCTGAAGAGCCCGCTTCTCACCGACGCGGAGAAGGAGGCATTCCTGGGCCTGAACGCCCAGCGCCTCTTCTCCTTCGGCCCCCTCCCCATCCCCCACCGCGTCCCCAACATGTCGGAATAGGTGCGCGACGCGGGCGCCGTGCTTCCGTGCTTCCCTTGATTTCGCAGCGCTCGCACGTGCGCCGTTCGCTTGTGCGCCGTTCGCGGAGCAAAAACGGCACTCTACGCACCTACATCGGCCGTTTCACCCAACCAAGGTGCAAAACGGGGCCTCTGTGCCCCTCCGTTGCCCGTTTCACCTAATCGCGGGGCAAAAACCTACCCTCCGTGCACCTACGTTGACCGTTACATCCAACCAAAGGACAAAACTGGCCATCCACTCACCCAGGTTGCCCATTACGCCCAACCAAGGTGCAAAACGGTCCCTCTGTGCCCCTCCGTTGCCCGTTTCACCTAATCGCGGGGCAAAAACCTACCCTCCGTGCACCCACGTTGACCGTTACATCCAACCAAAGGGCAAAAACTGGCCATCCACTCACCCAGGTTGCCCATTACGCCCAACCAAGGTGCATAACCCACCCTTCTGCGCCCCTTCGTTGCCCATCTCACCCAATTGCGGTGCAAAAACCGCCCTCCGTGCACCTACGTTGGCCGTTTCACCCAACCAAAGTGCAAAACGGGGCATCTGTGCCCCTTCGTTGCCCATCTCACCCAATTGCGGTGCAAAAACCGCCCTCCGTGCACCTACGTCGGACGTTTCACCCAATCAAGGTGCAACAACCCCCCTCTGCGTACCTACGTCGGCCGTTTCACCCAATCAAGGTGCAAAACGGGGCCTCTGTGCCCCTTCGTTGCCCGGCCTGAGCCAACTGGCGAAATTACCCTTGCGTAGCCGACAACTGGTCATTCTTTGGTCCGTGAGGGTACTTTTGTTGAATGGAGGATAAGAAAAACATAATAAATCGTAAGAATCATAAAAATCGAACTGAAACAACGGTCCGTTCCATTGTCGGCCGCGTCGTTTTTCCTATGTTTGGGGCTAAAATGAATGATTTGAGCAGATGGAACAGTACGTCCCCTGGCCGCCGATGACAGAGCGGCAGATTGAAAGAATGCAGGAACAGTTGTTCCGCGAGGCCGGTCCTTTTTACCACTTACACACTAAACCGCTGGAAACAGAACTCATTTTTCAGGATGACGAAGAGCGGAAGGTGACCATCAATTTCATTGGAATCATCGCCAGGGAGGTTCACATCGACATTCTCGCTTTTGTGCTGATGAGCAATCACTTTCATTTCATCCTCCGGGGCAGTGAGGTCGATGGGCTGGAATTCTTCCATCGGCTGAAAAAACGGTTGTCGTATTTTCTCGCGAGAAAGGGGCGGCCCGGTGTGCTTGATGCCGTCGTCCCGAAGATGTCGGCCATCACGACCTTGTCCCAGTTTCGGAATGAGATCGCCTATGTCATCCGCAATCCCTATGTGGTCGTGGTCGATGTGAACCCGCTGGCTTACCCTTGGAGCAGCGGCTATCTGTATTTCAATCCCTTTCTTCCGCACCTGGGATCGAAACCTGTTAGCGAATTGACCTTCCGCGAAAGAAGAAGCATCACCCGCTCCTCCGATGCGGTCCTCGACAGTTCTTTCAAAGTCCGCGAAGGGATGATCGCCCCGGAATGCTTCGTGAATTATCAGTTGGTCGAACAACTGTTCCCCCATGCCCGGAAATTCACCTGGTGGGTGTTCAAGAATGTCGAAGCGCAGGTGGAAGTCGCGGGTAGCCTGGACGAGCATCCGAACCTGTCGGACGACGAACTGTTCGTCGTAACGATGCGCATCTGTGAAAACCATTTCAACAAGAAAAGCACCAGGGAATTGTCGGAACAAGAAAAGAAAAAACTGGCCGTGAAACTCAAAAACGACTGGTACGCCTCCAACGCCCAAATTGCCCGCCTCTCCGGGCTCTCGCCGGACAAGGTCAATGCCCTCTTCCCTCTATCCTCCAAGCCCAAATGACAATGTAGGGGCAAAACTATCCCTCTGTGCCCCTACGTTGCCCGTTTCACCCCAACCAAGGTGCAAAAACGGCACTCTACGCACCTCCATCGACTATTTCACCCAATCGCGGGGCAAAACCACCCCTTTGCGCACCTCCGTTGGCCATCTCACCCAACCAAGGTGCAAAACCGGCCATCAGCGCACCTTCATTGGCCACATTCACCAATCGCGGGGCAAATACACCCCTCTGCGCACCTACGCCAGAGTTCGCACCAGTGCCGGGGATGTAACTGCCTCATTTTGCCGTGGACGGGGGAGAAAATGAAACTTTTTCCGTATCTTTGGAATCATGCTAGAAAAGATTGTCTCCCAGGTCAACGGGATCGTGTGGAATCCCGCGCTTGTCGTGCTGCTGATCGTGGCCGGACTGTATTTTTCATTCCGGACGCGGTTCGTGCAGGTGCGCCGGTTCAAACTGATGCTCAAGTCCCTGTTCTCCAAGAAGGAGGGTGAGAACGGGATTTCGTCGTTCGAGGCGTTCTGCATCGCGCTGTCCGGGCGCGTGGGCACCGGGAACATCGTGGGGGTCGCGACGGCCATCGCCTTCGGCGGGCCCGGCGCGGTGTTCTGGATGTGGATCGTGGCGTTCTTCGGCGCCTCGACGGCTTTCGTCGAGTCCACCCTGGCGCAGATCTACAAGTTCCCGCACCATTCCGGCTATCGCGGCGGCCCGTTCAGTTTCATCGAGCACGGCCTCGGGAAGCGCTGGCTGGGCATCGTCTTCGCGGCCATCACCCTGGTCGCCTGCGGCTTCTTCCTGACGACGGTGCAGGCGAACGGCGTCTCGTCGGCCGTCAAGAACGCCTTCCCCGTCACTCCCCTCGTTTCCGGCATCGCCCTCGCGGTCATCCTGGGCCTCGTGGTCTTCGGCGGCGTGAAGCGCATCGCCAAGGTCGCTTCCGTCGTCACGCCCTTCATGGCCCTGGGCTATATCCTGATGTCCCTGGTGGTCATCGGCTTCCATATCCAGGACGTCCCCGCCGTGTTCGCCTCCATCTTCACGAACGCCTTCGGCATCAACCCCATCTGCGGCGGCATCATCGGCTCCACGATCGCCATGGGCGTCAAACGCGGCATCTTCTCCAACGAAGCCGGCCAGGGTACGGGCGCCATCGTCTCGGCGGCTACCGACGTCCCCCATCCGGCGCAGCAGGGCCTCGCCCAGGCTTTCTCCGTGTATGTCGATACCCTCCTGGTGTGCACCGCCACGGCCCTGATGATCCTCACCTCCGGCACCTACAACATCCTGAGCGCCGACGGTGAACTCCTCTACGCCGGTGCGCCCGAACTGGCCAACAACTACGTGAACTACACCCAGAGCGCCGTGGATACCGTATTCCGGGGCTTCGGCAGCCAGTTCGTGTCCATCGCGATGGTCTTCTTCGCCTTCAGCACCATCATGGCCTACTACTTCTATGCGGAAACCAGCATCATCTACCTGTTCCGCGGGCGGGAAGGCAAGGGCGAACGCATCGCAATCCGCGTTTTCCAGGCGCTGATGCTCGCGGCGGTGGTCTTCGGTGCGGTGCGCGAGGCGGACGTCGTCTGGCAACTCGGCGACATCGGCGTGGGCCTCATGGCCTGGGTGACCGTCATCTCCATCCTGATACTCTGCCCCAAGGCCATCAAGGCCCTAAAGGAATTCGAGAAAGTGGCGTAAATGGCCGACCATACCTACATACAGGTCATCCTGCCGCTCCGGCTGGAGTGGGAACCGTGCTATCGTCTCCCGGAAGGGATCCGGGCCGATGTCGGCGACCGCGTCCGCGTGCGCTTTGCCCGGCAGGAGTATGTGGGCGCCGTTTCGGCGGTCGATGTCCAGCCGCAGACGGACGAGAGCCGCATCCTGCCCATCCTCGCCCTGGAAGCGGGCCTGCCCAAGGTCCTTCCCGAGGAAATCAAGTTCTGGCGGGCCGTCAGCGACTATTATCTCTGTTCCATCGGCGAGGTCTATAAGGCCGCCTACCCCACCCTGAAAATCGACCAGGAAGAGGTCGATGCGCGGATCCGGGAACGGCTGGAATCGCGTCTGGAGCGGCTGAAAGAGAAAGAGAGCCGGGCCCGGAGGGACGATACCCGGGAGCGTTACCGGACGGAAATCGAAACGGTGGAGGCGCAACTGAGGGGCGAAGCGCCCACCCGGGAATCGGCCCCCGTCACCCTCTCCCCCGCCCAGGATACGGCCGCCGCAGCCGCCCGGCAGGCATTCGCAGACGGCAAGACCGTCCTCCTGCACGGCGTCACCGGCTCCGGCAAGACGGAGATTTACTTGAAATTGGCGCAGGAAACGCTGGACCAGGGGCACAGCGTCCTTTTCCTCGTCCCCGAAATCGCCCTGTCGCGGCAACTGGAGGACCGCATCGCCGCGGTGTTCCCCGACGTCCGGGTATTCCATTCCGGCGTTTCGGCCGCACGCCGTTCGCAGGTGGCTTCCTGCGTCCGGACTTCGGACCGGTATCTGGTCCTCGGTACCCGTTCCGCGCTGTTCCTCCCCCACCACAACCTGGGGCTCATCATCGTGGACGAAGAGCACGACACGTCCTACAAGCAGGATGCGCCGGCCCCGCGGTACAATGCGCGGGAGAGCGCCATCATGCTGGGCGTCATCCAGCAGGCGCATGTCATCCTGGGCAGTGCGACGCCCTCGTTGGAATCCTTATACAATGCTGAAACAAAGCGTTTTGTTAAAGTTGACCTGAAGGAAAGGTTCCATACCGGCGAGGAGGCGGATATCACCCTCATCGACACGGTGGCGGAGCGGCGGAAACGGGGTATGACCGGCAGTTTTTCCCGGAAACTCCTCCACGAAATCACGAAGACGCTGGAGGCCGGGGAGCAGGTCCTCGTGCTTCGCGCGCGGCGCTCGTACGCCCCGTCGGTCCAATGCACCGAGTGCGGCGAGATTCCCCGATGCCCCCACTGCCACGTGCCGATGAGCCTGCACCGGGGGCCCGACCGCTTGGTATGCCACTATTGCGGTCACACGGAAGCCTATACCGGACGCTGCCCTTCCTGCCACGGGGAACTGCAGCCCCTGGGGGCGGGTACGCAGCGGGTGGAAGAGGAACTGACAGCCCTCTATCCGGAGCGGCGCATCGCCCGCCTGGACGGCGACACGCCCGACGCGGAGGAAGCCGGCATCATCCGAAGTTTTGCTGACGGTAACATCGACATCCTCGTTGGAACCCAGATAATTACGAAAGGATTCGACTTCGACGGCCTCAGCCTCGTGGCCGTCCTCCAGGCCGACAGCCTCGTGGGCCAGCAGGACTTCCGGGCCGACGAGCGCGCCTTCCAACTCCTGGAACAGTTCCGGGGACGGAGCGGCCGGCGCGGCAAGCCCGGCCGGATCGTCATCCAGACGCGCGAACCGGAGCACCCCGTCTATGCCCGCCTGCAAGGCGGCAACGACGCGGACCTCCTCGCCGAGCGCCGGCTCTTCGGCTATCCCCCGTACACCCGCCTGGTCCACGTCAACCTGAAGGACGGCAACGAAAAACGGCTGGATTTCCTGTCCAAGGAACTCCGGAACGCCATCCTCGCCGCCTTCTCCGACGTGGACACCCCGCCTGCCGTCATCGGCCCCTACGCCCCCGCGGTGGACCGCATCGCCGGGGAATCCATCCGCCAGATCCGGGTGATGCTCGCCCGCAACAAGGCGCTCACCTCCCTGAAGAAAACACTCGAAAAAACGCTCCTTTCGTTCGGAAAGGAGCGTAAGTACACCGCCCATCTGGCGGTCGATGTGGATCCGGTCTAGCGTCAGTTCCGGGCGATGAAATCCAGGATGGTCCGGTAATAGAGCATCTGGTTGTCGATGCCCTTGTAACCGTGTCCCTGGCCCTTCATGATCAGGAACTCGACGGGCTTCCCTTCCTGCTTCAACGCGTCATAGAGCATCTGCGAGCCGCCGATGTCCACGCGGTCGTCGTGGTCGCCGTGGATGAGCAGCAGCGGACCGGAGATCTTGTCCACGTGGCTGATGGGCGAGCGGTCCATGAGCCGGTCCTTCTCGGTCACCGGGTCACCGGCCTCCAGGTAGTCCCAGTCCGGGATGTTGGAGTGGTAATGCTCCCAGATGATGTCGCAGAAGCCGGCCACGGCCACGCCGAACCCGAACGGGAAGGAGGCCTTGAAGCCGTTCACCT
>JAFXMA010000040.1 GCA_017530725.1 Bacteroidales bacterium | reverse complement strand
GACGGCCCTGGAAGTCCTGGACCCGCGCGGCCGTGAGAAAGGCATCCTTTCAGGAGCCAACGTCATCATGCCCAATGTCACGCCCGAGGAGCAGATGGTCAAGTACAATCTCTATGACCGCAAGACCCTGCTCCGCGACTGTCCTTCCTCCGTCGATCCTGACCAGCGGGACAAGCATATCTGCAGCAACTGCGTGTTCCCCTTCTGCTCCCTGGGAGACGACCTGGCCGGAAAGAAGATCGTCATCGGCTACGGCCGCTGGGGCGACTCGAAGCATTTCCGCAAGCCTTAGCGGCTCGATCTTCGTCAATGCTTACTCGTGCCGATGGGCGGCAGCGGCGGAGGCCGCAAGGATGTGTACGGGGTTCATGGGATAATGGGTTATCAGTTAATTCCGAGCAGTGGGTTTGAGGTGCAGCAGGGTGACTTCGCTGTCCGTGCCGATGCGCAGGGGAAGGCCGAAGGTGCCGCTGCCGCAGGAGACATACACGGCCATCCGGTCGCGGTGATAGAGGCCGCGGTTGTATTCGAAAAGGCGGTCGTTGATGAGGGTGAGCGGGAAAAACTGTCCGCCGTGGGTGTGTCCCGCCAGGAAAAGGTCCGCCCCGGCCGCCTCCATGTAGGCCGCGCCCACGGGACTGTGATGCAGGACCACGGTCGCCAGGGAATCCGAAACGCCCATCCGGGGCATCACGCTCTGGATGGTCTCGTGACCGAGCGCAGCGTGCATGTCGTCCCGGGAATTCCCGTCCGCGACCATATAGTCCAGGCCGATGACCTGCAGGCCGGCACATTCCGCGGCTTCATTCTCCAGGACATGCATTCCTGCCTTGTGGCAAAGATCCTTGACATACGCGGCGTTCACATAGGTATCGTGGTTGCCATTGACGAAAAACACGGGAGCCGTAAGGTCCTTCATCGGGCTGACGGCCTCTTCCGAGCAGTTGTACCAACTTTCAAGGAAATCGCCCGTGAAGAAAACCACCTCCGGCTGCGCGGCGTTCACCATCCGCACCAGTTTCTGCAGGTGCTTCCGGCCGCGGAAATGCCCCAGATGGACATCCGTGAGTTGCACGGCCGTCACCTCCTTTTCCAGGTGCGGCAGTTCTATCGTCACCTCCTTCAGCCGGGGAGAAGCGGCATGGATGAAGCCATAGGCCGATAAGCCCACGGTCAGGACAAGCACGCAGAGACCGAAGACCGGTTTCCCGAAGGGTACGGCCAGGTGCACCAGATCGACCGCCAGGAAAACCAGCAGCAGAATCACCAGGACGGCGCAGAGATAACAGAAGAATACCGTCAACGGGTGGAAGACGGGTCCTGCCGTGTTTTTGGAGGCGTAGCCGAACATCGCCAGGAAGGAGCAGGACAACGCCAGGCCATAGCCCACGAAACACCACACGGGACGGATGCCCGTAAGCCATGCCGTCCGCGCGGCTACATACCACACGGCGACAGCGATGACGGCCAGAAAGAGAAGCAGCATGAGAGGCATCCCCGGCTTCTTCATGGGATGCTTTACTGCTTCTCGAACGGGATTCCTCTTCTCTGGAGGGAGGTGATGATCTTGCCGAAGGCGTTATGGGGTTCCTTGAGCGCGAAGCGCCTGCCGAGGGCCTTGAGCATGGTGTCGGCGTTCTTGACCTTGAGGCTCTCCTTTAGACGCGTGGTGTTGTTGGGCGTGACGACGATGCTTTCCCCCTTCTCCGGGTCCTCGCCCCAGCCTCCGCCGGTGCGGGTGAGGATGAACTGTCCGTTCTCCACCTTCGCGACGATCTTGTAGCCGTTGCGGTCGAAATAGACGGCTTCCGGGTTGTTTCCGTTGTAAACGACGGGGATTTCGGGAGACTTCACTTTCTTGGTGTCTGATTTAGCCATGGTATCGGTGTTTGGTCAGTTTCTTTCGTAAAGATAATGAAAAATGCTTGAAAGACAAGGGGTTCTGCTCACTTATCGAATACCGACCGGAAAAAGGAGACGGTACCGTAAATGTCGAGTTGCTGGGTGCCCAGCAGGTATTCCCGGCCGAGTTTCATATTCCGTGTCTGGATAAATACTGGAAATGTTGATTCTTGGCGTATTACATACAAATATACGAAAAGCCTCCGGAAGTGTACACTTTGAGATTATCCCCGGAATGCCTATCTTTGAAAAACCATGCAAGAGGCCCGGTATTATCAGACTTTGGAGGATGGGGTACAGTGCCTGCTGTGCCCGCATCACTGCCGGATTAGGGAGGGCGGCAGAGGACTCTGCCGGAGCCGTGAATGTCGCGGAGGCAGGCTCTATGCCCTGTCCCACGGCCGTCCCTGCGCCCTCGCTGTCGATCCCGTCGAAAAGAAACCCCTGAACCGGTTCATGCCGGGCACCTACTGTCTCTCCCTGAGTTGCACGGGCTGCAATCTTTCCTGCCGATGGTGCCAGAACAGCGACATTTCCCAGTCCAGGCCGGAGGAGGCGGACAGTGCCGTCCTCTCCCCCGATGAAATCGTGTCAATCTGCCTCCAGCGCGGGCTTCCTTCCCTGGCCTATACATATACGGAACCGTTCACCTGGTGGGAATACATGTACGACATCGCCGTTCTCGCCCATGGGAAAGGATTGAAGAATATCCTTGTATCGGCCGCTTATGTGGAAAAGGAGCCCCTGGCTGAGATCCTGCCCTACATCGACGCGGCGAACATCGACATAAAGGCCTTGGATGACTCTTTCTACCGCAAATACTGCGGTGCCGCGCTGGCCCCGGTGTTGGACAACATCCTGGCCATGCATGCCGCCGGCGTCCATGTGGAGATCACGAACCTGCTCGTCACCGGACTGAACGATTCCGAGGAACAGGTCGAGAGGCTTTGCCGATGGATGGTCTCCAACGGCCTGCAGGACGTGCCGCTGCATTTCAGCCGGTTCTTTCCGCGGTATCGGTTGACAGATTCGGTCCCGACCCCGAAAAAGACGCTGGCCAGGGCAAGGGAGATTGCGCTGGCCAGCGGGATAAGGACCGTATTCCTGGGGAATATCTGAGGTGTCCGTGATTTCCTCTTTGCGCTACTGGCGTTTCACGGGACGGATGGTGACCGTACGCTCATACCCCTGCGGATATACGCGGTAGGCGTCGAAGATGCCGCGGGCGGTGCAGCCCACGCCGGAAGTGGCGTAGTCCAGGTTCACGGTGATGTCGCCGCCCCGGACCAGTTGGTACTGATAGACGGCCTTCGTGAGGTTCTCCGTCGTGCAGTCGTACGCGTTGAAATTGAACGGCTGGTCCATGCGGAACTCCACGCCCACCCCGGAGGCATCGGTAAAGCGGACCCAGCGGTTGTCCGTGCGCAGGCCGTAATCCTGCGGGATCAGGTAGGGTTCGTACATCGCGTCGATGTCCGTGTGCCAGATGCCCATCCGGTAGCCGGACTTGCGGTCCGGGTAGTTGGCCTGCGGGCCGCGGCCGTACCAATCGACATGGGCCAGCCGCTTGTCCAGCCGGAGCGTGACGCCGATGCGCGGCAGCCAGCCAGGCATGTTGCCCTGCGGCTTCACGGTGTGATGGACCGTAATGGTGCCGTCCCCGGAAACGCGCCAGTTCCAGACATTGTCAAACCCGTTGAAGGAACGGCCCATGATGTAGGCATCGAGTTGGGTGACGGACGAACGGCCGCCTGCGAGCAGTTCCAGTTCGCGCACTTCCACCACCACCTCGTCTCCCGCCTCGCGGGCTTCCACGCGCACGGGGAAGGAGGCCAGTTGGTCGATGCCGCTGGCGTAGTAGGCCGATGCCAGCACCTTGGAATGGCCGATGGAGCCGTATCCCACGGCATCCACCTGTCCCGCGCCCCAGTTGTTCCAGCCGTCCAGTTCATTGGCCAGCGGAGCCCGCCAGACATTGAGCGAAACCGGTTCCCGGAGCACTTCCTTTCCGTCGATGACCATCGAACAAAGAGCGCCGGTAGCGGCATCGAACTGGTAGCGGAAACCGTTGCCGGAGGCCGTGATAACATCGTCGTCGGACTTCAGCGTGACCTTTCCGGTTGCAGGAACCATCGGCGCGGGGACATTCCAGGAAGTCAGTTCGAACTGGTCCCAGGATACCTCGAAGCCCTTCGGGGCCCAGATCTCATCGGCGGCCAGCACGGAAGAAATGTTCAGGCGATATTCCTTTCCGGGTACCACCTGCGGACGCTGGAGCGGTATCCGGACCACCTTGCGCGAAAGCGGCGCCACGTCCAGGTCGAGTTCTCCGGAGGCGACGACCTCGTCATCCGCCGTCACGCACCAGGTGGTCCTGTAGTACGAAGCATTGAGGAAATGGTTCCGGTTCCATACTTCCACCGTGCCCAGTCCGGGATTCACCAGGTCGAACTTCAGGGGCTGGGTGGTCTTTTTCATCTGCCACATTTCCGGCTGCGGGACGCGGTCCGGCCAGATGGAGCCGTAGGTACGGGCGCCGATCCCATAAGAGTAGAAGGTCCCCTGGTTGCTTTCTTCCTCGAAATCGAGCCACAAAGCGGCCTTGGAAGCGTCGAAAGAGCCCGGCGTCACCGCATCGGCGAACACGCCTACGTTGTCGATCAGCGCGTCGCAGATGTACACGTTCGTCTCCTGGCCCATGGCTTCCTCGCTGCGGCCGATGCACAGGGACAGCGGCAGGTTCCGGATGGCTCCGCTCATGGGCTGGGATGCGGCCTCGGTACCGTCGATATAAACCTTCATGGCCGTACCGTCGTAAATGGCGGTGACATTGTGCCACTTGTTCTCCCAATCGGCAGGAAGCGAGGCGGTAAGCACCTGCTTGCGGCCGTTGTCCAGGTAGAAGTCGAGTTTGTCGGCCCCCTGCTGCTTGAGTCCGAACTGGTTCTCGCCCTTGGTAATCAGGTAACCGCCGCTCTTGTTGAACTTCCGCGGGAAGATGTCCAGGGTAAGCGTGAGCCTGTCACCGGCAATCTCTACACTGTTGGCCCGGTACACCTGCACCCACTGGTCCTGCTTGTTCAGGTCGATGGCCTTGCCCGTCCGGCCGGCCACCAGTCTCGCCTTGCCCATGATATGGGCGGGGACGGCATTCGGGGACTTGTCCTTCAAGGCCCGGACCGGTTCCGTGATGCCGACGCTCACGAAGTCCCAGATGGCACCGCCCATGAGTTTGGGATGGGCGTAGATGACATTCCAGTAATCGTCCATACCGCCGCCACCGTTGCCGGCCACGGACAGGTACTCATCCATGAACGAAGGACGCATGTCCCGGGTATCCAGGCCGTAGCCCATCTCGTGTTCCAGCGGAGCAGGATAGCGGGGACCGACGATATCCTCGGCCGGATGCTTGGCCGCGTTGCCGCCGTACATCCAGAAACGCGTGGGATCCAGTCGCTTGCCTTCCTTGACCACTTCGGTAATGTTCATGCCTTCACCGCTCTCGTTGCCGGCGCTCCAGAACAGGACGCAGGCATGGTTGCGGTCCCGGAGGACCATCCGGCGCACCCGTTCGCGGTACATTTCGGTGAATTCCGGCATGTCGCACACATACTCCGTCGCATGGGATTCGTCCCCCGTCTCGTCGATGACGAAAATGCCATATTCGTCGGCGAGGTCCAGGTACTCGTTCACGGGCGGATAGTGCGAGGTGCGGACGGCGTTGAAATTGAACTGCTTCAGGATTTCCAGGTCCTTCCGGACCGTGGCTTCGTCCATCGCATGGCCCAGTTCCGGATGCTGCATGTGGGAGCATTCGGCGCTCAGTTTCAGCGGTTGGCCGTTCAGGTAGAAGACGCCATTTCGGATTTCACTTTTCTTGAAACCCATCCGCTTGGAGACGGCATCCACCGTGCGGCCGTCGCCATCGACCAGTTCCATGTCCAGGTTGTATAGCACCGGTGTCTCGGAGGACCATTTCTCAGGTGCGGTGACCTTGGCGGCCATCCGGACGGTATTCGTCGCGCCCGGTTTCAGACCGAAGGCGCCGCTTTCCATCTGCGCCACCGTCTTCCCTTCCCTGGACACGCGGGCCCGCACGCGGAAACCCTGCCTGTCCACCTGGTAGCCTTTCACATCGACCGTCAGGGAAAGGTCGGAATCCCGGAAATCCGGGCCGAAGTCCGTGATTACCTGCCAGTCGAAGAGCCGGGCCTGCGGCGTAGCATACAGGACGACATCGTCGAAGATGCCGGCCAGCCGCCAGTAATCCTGGCTTTCCAGATAATAGCCGTCGGAGTACTTGAGGACCAGCACCGCCAGGGTGTTCCTGCCGGACTTGACATATTCGGTGATGTCATATTCGGCAGGCTCCTGGGCACCTTCATTGTACCCCACCTGCTTCCCGTTCACCCAGACGAAAGACGCGGAAGCCACCTTCTCGAAGCGGAGGAAGACCTTCTCTCCCTTCCAGGCCGAAGGCACCGTGAAGGTCGTCCGGTAGGCACCGGTAGGGTTCACGTCCATCGGCACGTTGGGAACCTGGACGGTGAAAGGATCCTGGCTTCCGCCCCCGCCGAGGCGATAGCGCGCCATCCGTTTCTGCATTTCCGAGGCATCGGGGTCGTCCAGGATGCGCCGGAAGGCCTGCAGGCGGCTTTCGGCCATCCGGTTCGGGAACGGCGTGGTGACGTTGCGGAAGAGCGCCTGGCCATAGCCCTGCATCTCCCAGTTGGAAGGGACCTCGATGAGCGGCCACTTTCTGTCGTTGTAGCCGGGCTGGAAGAACGTCCTGGGCACATCCAGCGGAGATTCGAAATACTGGAATTTCCACTTCCCGTTCAGGGAGAGGTGGTGTTCCGGGATATGGAAGGCCCGGCCGGGCTCCTGGTTCTGTTCGAAGACAGAAAGGTTCTCCACATAGGCGGACAGGTCGTCCAGGAAAGGTTTGTCCTGGGAAAAGGCCTGGGCGGAAGCCAGCAGGCAGGTCAGGAAAATGGTCAGTCCCCTTTTCATCACGGTATCAGGTTTGATTAACGATGTGATTGCAAGGGTAAAGATAGGGATTTGAAGGGATTATCGCAAATCCATCCTCTTCCGCTTTTCCTCATAGTAGGCATGGCGCCTGGGGTTCTCCGGGAACCATCCCTTGAGGACGCGTTTCTCCTGCTGGAACATCTCACGGATGCCCCAGAAGCAGGAAAAGGCGAAACCGCCCAGGATGGTGGACACGATGGAATGCCGCACGAGCAGGGACGCTCCGGTGCAGAGGAGGCCGACCACGAGCCAGACCCACCAACTCCGTTTTCCCCAGGCGTATTCCATTTTTATGACGGCGGGGTGGCAGATCCCGATGCTCAGGAAAACCGCCGCGCCGACGATGATGCCGTTGATATTCATAGGTACACTACACTGACTTTCTGCAAAAATAACGATAATCTTTTTCAATGTCAAAACGGTCCTACGCCCGGGCTCCGCCGTCACGGCGCCGGACGACGCCCACGTAGATCAGCAGGACGATATTCATCATCAGCGAGTACAGGATGGCCGGAATGGCCATCTGCTCATTGGCGAAGATGATCGGGCTGGAGGCGATGGCGATGGCCTGCGCCGCGTTCTGCATGCCCACTTCGATGACGACGGTCCTGCGCTGGCGACCGTCGGTCTTCACCAGGCGGGACAGCAGGGACGAGCAGCCGATGGCGACGAGGATCAGCGCCGTCACGCTGAATCCCAGGATGCCGATGTTCTCGAGGATGGTCCGGTGGTGCTGGATGTAGAAGACCGTGATGAGGACGAGAAGCAGCGGGAAAGCCAGCCGGCTGAGCACCTTGTCCGCCTTCTCCGCGACTTTGGGCCAGGCATAGTGCAGGCCGATGCCGAGAAGAACCGGGAAAAGCATCAGTACCAGGTTCTGCTTGATCAGGTTCCCGACCGGAAGGGTGATGCCGACGCTCTCGCCGACCAGGCGGGTGGCCGCGCTCATGATCACCGGAATCGTGAACAGGGTGATGACGCTGCTCAGCGCCGTCAGGGTCACGGACAAAGCCACATCCCCCCCGGCGAGTCGGGAAAACACATTGGACGAACTCCCGCCCGGACAGCAGGCGATGAGGATGAGGCCGATGAAGAATACCGGCGTCAACTTGAACGCCCAGGCGAGGCCCAGCGCGATGAGCGGGAGCAGCACCAACTGCCCGAAGAGCGCGATGACGATGGGCCAGGGGCGGGTGAACACTTTTCCGAAATCCTCGAACTTGAGCGTGAGCCCCAGGTCGAACATCAGCAGGGTAAGGATGGGGAGGACAATCCAGATAGCCATGTAGCCAACAGTTCAAGTTACAGTTCAGACTCGTTTACAATCTCGGTTTGATAGGTATAGAGGTCGGCATCCTTCCAGCCGTCGTAGCCGATTCCGGCCTTGTCCCGGGCGCAATGCCCCAGGAACTCTTCCGTAGTCCAGCCGGTTTCATCGGCGACCTGCGGCAGGAAGGTTCCGTGGCGGGAGCCTTTAATCATGTAGATGCCGTCCCGCCCCAGTTTGAACTCGTCGATTCCCGCGATCTTCTTAAGCGGGGAAAGCACGGAGACTTCGATTTCCACCCTGGAGGCTTCGCTGCGGGAAAGCGACGGGAAACGCGGGTCCGAGAAGGCAGCGCTCCGGGCCATCTCCCGGATAGTCGCCTGCAGGGTCCCGTCGGAAGTGAACCGGCCGATGCATCCCCGGAGACGGCCACCCAGATGCAGCGTCACGAACACGCCATAGCCCTTCTCCTTCAGGATGCCGACCGGCGTGTCGTCTCCGTCATAATCCAGGCGGAGGGACGCGTAGATGGCCGACCGTGCGGTGGCGATCATGGCCCGTTTCTCCGCATCCGAAAAGTTGAAAAGGTGATCCGAAGGAGTCTCAGCGGCCTTTTTCTCCGTCCTGGTGACGACAATGGAATTGTACCCGACCACCCGGTCCTTGTCTCCATAGGGAGAATCGCCCGAATTCCTGTACATCACGTGGTCGGCCAGGAACTTGCCCCGGCCCTGGATGTCCATCATCTGCAGGAGGACTGCGATGGCGCAAGCCCCGCAGGCGGCCGTGTCTTCTCCGGCATAATCCATCTTCCGGAGCGTTGAAAGGCCTTTCAGGAATTCCTCCAGCCCGCCTGAACAGATCGTTTCGGCCAGGTAGGTATCGGAGGCCTTCGCATCGTCATAGGAGGGGTAATGGGAGAAATCCGAACTGATGACGAAAAGGTTCTCCTCCGTGAAATACGGTTCCAGCACATCGGCGATCTTCTCCAGGACTTCCAGCCGCTGGGTGCCGATGACCACGGGCACGATCGGCGGAACCTCGTCGAAAACCTGTTGCAGGAACGGCAACTGGACTTCCAGGCAGTGTTCCCGGTCATGGGCATCGACCCGGAAAGTGAAGGCTCCCGCTCCCCTGTCGATGAGTTCCCTGCCCAGGGCGACATCGACCGGAACCTGCCCCAGCGGCGTATCCGCGAGCGAATACATCGTTTCCACGCTGGCGCCGGTAAATCCGACCCGGTGGCTGGGGCCGAGGAGGAAAACCCTTTTATAGGCCTGCCCCCGCGGAATCCGGTTGAAAGCCGATGCGGCCACTTCCCCGCTGAATACATATCCGGCGTGCGGGACGATGAGTGCTTGCGGGGCCTGTTCCCCGGCAGGATGCAGCCATGCTCCCAGCATGGACTTGATCTCCTTGGCGGAGGCGGGATAGAAGGAGCCGGCGACGGCGGGTCTTCTGACTTTCTGGGTTTCGGGATAACGGGACATGGAGACGGTTCTTAAGGGAGCCGCTCCTCCGGGGATGGACGAAGGAGAGGCCGTGAATGCAAGAAGGAGCATCGCGATTCCGGTATGTACGGGACGTAACAACTCGGCATGGGATGAATATGCAAAGATAGTGAAACTTTGGTTTGGTTATCGGGATTCCGGTCCTTGATTATTCCGATAAACAATCGTATCTTGCAGACAGCAAACGATAAAACGAACCGTCATGACCCTGACAGAAGCGATAGAAACCCGCCATTCGGTGCGGCGGTACAAGGAAGAAGCCATCCCCGAAGTGATTCTCTCCGTCATCCGGGACAAAGTCCGGGAGATCAATGAAAAAGGCAACCTGCACGTCCAGTTGGTGACGGAAGAGCCCAAGGCCTTCAGCGGCATCATGTCCTACGGATCCTTCTCCGGCGTACGGAACTACTTCGTGATGGCCGGCAGGAAGGCCGACGACCTGGACGAAAGGATCGGCTATTACGGCGAGCAACTCGTCCTCCTGGCCCAGATGCTGGGGCTGAACACCTGCTGGGCCGGCCTGAGTTACAGCAAGATTCCGGGCACCTATGAACTGGACGAGGACGAGAGAATCCGCTGCTACATCGCCTTTGGATACGGCCTCACCCAAGGCGTCGCCCACAAGGAGAAGTCCGCGAAGGAAGTCAGCAACACCAGCGACCTGGTGCCCAAATGGTTCGTGCGAGGAGTCCATGCCGCCCTCAAGGCTCCTACGGCCGTGAACCAGCAGAAATTCTTCCTAGAATACATCGGCGTCAGGGATGGCGCCAGACTCCCCAGGGTCGCCGCCAGGTCCTCCTTCTCCCTGGTAGGATATACAAAAATGGACCTGGGCATCGTCAAATGTCACTTTGAGATAGCCGCAGGTCCGGAAACCTTTGAATGGGCGTAGGGGGCTGCCTTACAGGAGCGCCTGGATCTGGGATTCGAGGTCGGCGGGGGCAACGACGGGTTCGAAGCGCTCGACCACTCTCCCCTTCCGGTCCACGAGGAACTTGGTGAAGTTCCACTTGATGTCCGGATTGGATGCATAGTCGGGATTGTTCCGGGCGAGCATTCCGTCCATGAACTTGCCCCGTTCGCTGTCGCCGAATCCGGCGAAAGGCTTCTGGGAGTACAGCCACTTGAAAACTTCATTGGCATCCTCGCCGTTGACGTCTGACTTGGCCATGAGCGGGAAGGTCACGCCGTAGTTGAGCCGGCAGAATTCTTCAATCTCCTCGTTGGAACCGGGCTCCTGGTGACCGAACTGGTCGCAGGGGAAGCCGATGACGACGAGGCCTTGGTCACGGTACTTCTTGTACAGTTCCTCCAAACCGTCATACTGGGGCGTGAATCCACATTTGGAAGCGGTGTTGACGATGAGCAGGACCTTGCCCTTGTAGTCGGAGAAGTTCACTTCCTCGCCGGTATTGGATTCGGCCTCGAAGTCGTAGATGGTCGGGGTGTGGTTGCAGGAAAGCAGGCACAGCGCAGCGCCGGCGATCCACAGGGATCTGAGGGAAAACATATTGGATTACGGGTTTGATTGGTTTTCTTTCAACTGGCCGATGAGGCCGTCCAGCATCGCGAAGAGTTCGGGGACTCTCTCCGGTGTGAGGCTTTCACAGAGGACGGCGCTACCGACGGCCTCGGGAACATGCAGGAGTTCTTCCTTGAGCGTACAACCTTTCTTCGTTAGGGTGACGATCATCTGACGGGCGTCCTTCTTCCCTTTGCTGCGGGTCAGGATGCCCTCGGTCTCCATCCGCTTCAGCAGCGGGGTGACGGTGTTGGTCTCCAGCATCAGCCGCTTGGCGATGTCGTTCACCGGCTGCTCATCCTTCTCCCACAGGACCAGGAGCACCAGATACTGCGGGTAAGTCAGTCCGAACTCCGCCAGGAAGGGATGATAGGACTGGGTGATCAGCCGGGAAGCGGTGTACAGCCGGAAGCAGAGTTGGTTGTCCAGATTGAAACGTCCGTCCATTACAGCATCTCTTGGATGTCCTTCTCGAAAGATGCCGGTTCGGCCACAGGCGCGAAACGCTTGACGACTGTGCCGTCGCGGTTCACGAGGAACTTGGTGAAGTTCCAGAGGATGTCGCTGTCCTTCTGCACGCTCTTGCTGATGGTCTTCAGCATCTTGTGGGTGGCTTTGGCCTTGAGGCCCTTGTACTCCTCGGAGGGAGCCGCTTCCTTGAGGTAGGTGAAGACGGGCGTCTCTTCCGGTCCGTTCACATCGACCTTCTTCATCAGCGGGAAGGTGACCCCGTGGTTGATGCGGCAGAATTCGGCGATCTGCGCGTCGTCACCCGGCTCCTGGTGCGCAAACTGGTCGCAGGGGAAGCCCAGGATGACGAGCCCCTGGTCCTTGTACTTCTGGTAGAGCGCCTCCAGACCGTCGTACTGGGGGGTGAATCCGCACTTGGAAGCGGTATTAACAATCAGCAGGACTTTGCCTTCATACTGCGAGAAGTCCACTTCGGCACCCTTGTTCGAGACTGCCTTGAAATCATAGATCTTTGCCATATCGTTGTCATTTATATCGTTCACGATGCAAATATACGACAAATAATTTATATCGCAAGCGATATTTCAAAAACATTGCTGATTATTTGCTATATTTGTATGACAAGACTGACTATGCGCGCGTATCTGATGTCTCTGATGGCCGTCGTGTGCGAGATGGCCCCCTACCTGCTCCTGGGTTTTCTCATCGCAGGTATCCTGCACGTTTTAGTGCCGCAGCGTTTCTATGCGAAGTATCTTTCGAAGGACAACCGGTTCTCCGTCCTGTTCGCCGCCCTGCTGGGCGTCCCGCTGCCGCTCTGCTCCTGTGGTGTGATCCCTACGGCCATCGGCCTCCGGAACGAGAAGGCCTCGAAAGGAGCCGTCGCTTCCTTCCTGATCGCCACTCCGCAAACGGGTGTCGATTCCATCCTCGCCACCTTCTCCCTCCTGGGCCTCGGTTTCGCCATCGTCCGGCCCGTAGCGGCACTCGTTACCGGCGTCTGCGGCGGCCTGCTGGTGAACCGGCTGGTCAAGGAAGACGATCCCATCGACACTACGGGTGCCAGTTGCGGCGTCGAGACCGGAAACCGCATCTGGCGCGTCCTCAAATACGCTTTTTATACGATGATCCAGGACATCGGCGGGCGCCTCGTGATCGGCCTGCTCGTCGCGGCCCTGATCCAGGTGGCCGTTCCGGACGAATTCTTCCTCACCTTCGGCAAACAGCCGCTGCTGCAGATGCTGGTCATCCTCGTGGTGGCCGTCCCCATGTACATCTGCTCGATGGGCAGCATTCCCGTGGCGGCCGCCCTGATGATGAAGGGCCTGTCCCCCGGCGCGGCGCTCGTCATGCTGATGGCCGGCCCGGCCGTGAACCTAGCGTCCATCCTGGTGGTCAGAAAGGCCATGGGACGCCGTTTCACGTGGATCTACCTCCTGACGATCATCGGTTTCTCCATCCTCTTCGGCCTGCTGGTCAATGCCATCGGCCTGCACGCTCCCCTCTCGGACGCCGGCGGCGACTGCTGCACCGACGGAACCGCCTGGCCTTCGCCTTTCAAACTCATCTGTGCCATTCTCTTAACCCTGTCCATCCTGTTCGCCCTGACTATGAAATTCTTTGAACGCTTCTCCCACAAGGCCGTCGATCCCGACACCGCCGTTTACACCGTCGAAGGCATGCACTGCAGCCACTGCGAGGCCGCCGTGGTCCGCGCCGTGGAAGAAATCCCCGGCGTGGAATCCGCCAAAGCCAACGCATCCGGCAACAAACTCGTCATCAAGGGACCCGCGAAGGAAGAAGACCTCCGCGCCGCCGTCGAGAAAGCCGGATACACTTTCAAGGGGAAGAAATAACCCCTCGATAAAAGAATCATAGTCATGAAGAAACTTATCACCATCGCCGCCTCCTGTTCCGCGCTCCGCAAACTCCTTCTATGCGGAGCGCTGGCGGTGTTCGCCGCCGCTTCCGCGCAGGCGCAGGACGGGCAACTCCCGATCTACCTGAACACCGCGTATTCCTTCGAGGAGCGGGCCACGGACCTGGTGTCCCGGCTCACGCTGGAAGAGAAGCAGAGCCTGCTGGGCAACAACATGGCCGCCGTCCCCCGCCTCGGCCTGAAGAACTACAACGTCTGGAGCGAGGCGCTGCACGGCGTCCTCTCCGGCGCGAACCCCTCCGTCGGGATCCTGGGCCCCAGTTCCTTCCCCAACAGCGTCGCCATCGGATCCAGTTGGGATCCGGCCGTTGCGGAACGGATGGCTTCCGCCATCGCCGACGAGGCGCGCGCCATCTACGCCACCGGCACGAAGGGCCTGACCTTCTGGTCGCCCGTCGTGGAACCGGTCCGCGACCCCCGCTGGGGCCGCACCGGCGAGTCCTACGGCGAGGATCCGTTCCTGGCCGCCGAAATCGCCCGCGGCTTCGTCCGCGGCCTGATGGGCTCCGACGCCAAATACCTGAAGGCCGTCCCGACGGCGAAACACTATTTCGCCAACAACAGCGAATTCGACCGCCACGTGAGCAGTTCCAACATGGACAGCCGCGACATGCGCGAGTTCTATCTGTATCCCTACAAGCGGCTGATCGAAGACGAGAAACTGCCGTCGATCATGTCGTCCTACAACGCCGTCAACCATGTTCCCACCTCCGCCAGCGCCTTCTACCTGGACACGCTGGCCCGCCGGACCTACGGCATGAAGGGCTATGTGACCGGTGACTGCGCCGCCATCCAGGACATCTATGACGGACACTACTATGCCGAGACGCGCGAACTCGCGACAGCGTACGGCCTCGCGGCCGGCGTGGACTCCGACTGCGGCAGCATCTACCAGCGCTTCGCCATCAGCGCCTACGAGCAGGGCATCCTGCCCATGGCCCTGATCGACCGGGCCCTCGTCAACATGTTCACCATCCGGATGCGCACCGGCGAGTTCGATCCCGACCAGATGGTGCCGTACTCGAAGTACGAACCGTCCCGCGTGAGTTCGGCTGCAAACCGCGCCCTGGCGGCAGAACTGGCCGTGAAGACCCCGGTCCTCCTGAAAAACGAGGGCAAAGCCCTTCCGCTGGACCCGAAAGCCCTGAAGAGCATCGCGCTCATCGGCCCGCAGGCCGACGACGTGGAACTGGGTCCTTATTCCGGCCGTCCAGAGGCTTCGGCGATGATCTCTCCCTACGCCGGCATCCAAGCCTGGCTGAAAGCCAAAGGGTATGACGTCGATGTACGCCTTGCCGTGGGCGGTGACATCAAGAGCAAGAGCAACCTGCTGTACGTCGCTTACTTCGAGATCGAGAAAACCGACGGTTCCACCACCCGCTACGACGCCACCAAGTACACCGCTTCCGCCGACGGCATCACCGTCGGCTCCGGCATGGGCGAGGAGGAGCAGGTCCGTTCCATCGACGACGGTTCCTGGACCGCCTACGAGAATGTCGATATCACCAACATTGAGAACATCACCGTCGGCCTGAACATCCCCACGGAAGGCGGTATCGTGGAAATCCGCGTGGGCGGCCCGGATGGAAACCTGATCGGCCGCATCGAGGCCACGAAGGCTTCCGGCGCCCGGGTGGGCGGCGTTTACGGCGCCAGCATGCCCATGAAGACGAACGCCCTGAAACTCGGCTACAACGGTCCTCAGACCGTCTATCTCGTGTACAAGGCTCCGCAGGACGCGCCGATCGACGAAGCCACGCTCAAGACGGCCCGGGAGGCCGACGTGGCCATCGTATTCGTCGGCACCGACGAGAATACGGCGACCGAGGAGGCCGACCGGCTCACCCTCCTGCTCCCCGGCAACCAACTCAAACTCATCCAGGCCGTGGCGGCCGTCAATCCGCGCACGATCGTGGTGATGCAGACGCTCGGCTGCGTGGAAGTGGAAGAATTCCGCCACCTTCCGAGCATCGGGGGCATCCTCTGGACGGGTTACAACGGCCAGGCCCAGGGCGAGGCCATCCCGCGCCTGCTCTTCGGCGAGGTCTCCCCGGGCGGCAAACTCAACGCCACCTGGTTCAAGACCGTGAAGGACCTGCCCGCCATCACCGACTACAACCTGCGCCGCAGTTCCGGCAACCAGGGCCGCACCCTGTGGTATTTCGACCGGGAAGTCTCCTATCCCTTCGGCTATGGCCTGAGTTATACGACCTTCGCCTACAGCAACTTCCGCATCAGCAAGAACGCCATCACCCCGAACGACAAAGTGACCCTGAGCGTGGACGTGACCAACACGGGCGGCTACAGCGGCGACGAGGTCGTGCAGGTGTATGTCCGCACGCCGGACAGTCCGGCTTCGCTGGAGCGTCCGGCGAAGCGGCTCAAGGGCTTCCAGCGCGTGACCATTCCGCGTGGCCAGACCCGTACCGTCCACATCGACATCAACTGCGCCGACCTCTGGTTCTGGGACATGGATGCCGACCGGATGACTTACGACCAGGGCCGTTACGTCTTTGAATTCGGCTCTTCCTCACAGGATATCCGCGGCAGCGTGACCGCGACGATGTCCGGCAAACTGGACCGCAAACTCAAGACGGTGTGGGCCTCCTGCGACGCTTCCGTCCTTCGCATCGGCCAGTCGGCGCAGGCTTCCTTCTCCGCCTGCATGAACGACGACAGTTTCTATGAAGGGGCCAAGGCCGTCTGGACGAGCAACAATCCTTCCGTCGCGACCGTCGATGCAAACGGCAAGGTGAAGGCCGTCTCGATGGGTGTCGCCACGGTTACCTGTTCCGTCACCATCGACGGGCGGACCGTCGAGGACACCTTTGCCGTGAAGGTCATGCCCAACCTTGGGCTCGCCAGCCTGAAGGTCGGCGGCAAGGCCGTGAATCCGGGCGATGCGGCCCAGTTGAGTTACCTGCTCAAGGCCGGCAACGCGCCGAAGGTGGAGGCCGTGGCCGCCGATCCGGCCATCGCCGTCACCGTAAAACAAGCGGATGCCGTTCCCGGAACGGCCATCGTGAAGTTGAACGATTCCGAGACGGGTGACAGCCGCGAAATCACGGTGAACTTCGGCACGAAGGGCGTCTCCGACTCCTTCAGGAAGGGAGCGCTGGACAAGGCCTGGCACTGGGTCCGGGAGGATGCTTCCGCATGGGAACTCTCCGGTGCGGACGGGCTCGTCCTCACCGCCGGCAAGGGTGACATCACCCAGAGCAGCAATTCCGCCCCCAACCTCCTGCTCCAGCAGGCCAACAGCGACTGGACTGTCGAGACGAAGGTCCGCTGCTTCCAAGCGCCGGCTCCGCCCGCCCAGAATGCCGGTCTAATCGCTTACCAGTGTGACGACAACTTCGTGAAGTTCGTCCGCACGGCCACCTTCATTTTCCGCCGTCCGGCCGAGCCCGGCGCCGCGCCTTCTCCCGGCCAGTTGCAACTCGTCGTGGAAGAGAACGGTCTCCAGAAGAGCGTCGCGAACCTGCCGCTGGACGGCATCGCGATGAAGGACGACGTCCTGTGGCTGCGCCTGGACAAGCAGGGCGACACCTACACCGCCTGGTACTCCGTCGATGGCAGGAAGTTCGAGAAGATGGGCACGGCCCAGGCCGTGCTGAAAGACGTCCAGGCCGGTGTCATCGCCTGCGAGGGCGTGATGGCCATGATGGGCCGTGGCGGCGGTGGTTTCGGCCGGGGCATGCAGATGCCCGCCGCGGCGCCGCTCAAGGTGTCCTTCTCCGACTTCAAGATCGTGAACCGCGGCAGGAAGTAATGCCCGCCCGGCTCCATATCCTGACGCTGATCCTGTTCGCGTGCTGCCTGTCAGCGCGCGGACAGGATTTGCGTACGGGAATCCCTTTGGAAAGCGGTCAGTATCTCGCGGCAGGAGAATTTCTGGCATGGCTGGACGCGGATGGCGACATCCTGCGGACTCGTCCCCTGGACCGGACGCTGACCGGGCTGGTCGAAAGTGACGGTCACCTGTATGCCATCGATACCGAAGGACTGGGACTGCTGGAACTGGATGGAGACGGTCAATTAGCCGGTCAGGAAAAACTCCCCGTAAAGGGCCTCTTACGCGGCCTGGCGGCCGATGGGAGCGTTCTCTGGGCCGTTACCGACTCCGGGGAAATCCTGCACGGGAACCCCGTTTCCGGCTGGTCGGTCCTGGATTTCAACGCCGCTTATGCGGGCTACTATCCGCAGATCACGTTTTGGGCGGTGGCCGTGGGCCTGGGGAGCATCATGGTGGCCGGTACCCGCCCGGACGGCACGCCGGTCGCATTCACCTCTTCCCGCGGAACGGTCTGGAGCGAGCGTTCCCTGGATTATACGGAGGCAGGCGTGACCAGCCCCTTCACCGCCTTGCCGATGGGCTTGGACTATGATGCCCGGCAGGACCGTTTCTATCTGCTGGGCAGTGACGGGATGGAACTCGCGCTGCCTGGCTGCTCCCACTGCAACAGCCTCACGCGCTACCCCGCGGGTGCGCTTTATGCCCGCATCTCTGCGGGCTTCGGTACGCTGCTTCTCGGCAGCGACGGATTCCGGAAAAGGGTCGATTGACCTACCTGGACAGGAAATCTTTCAGGACATACAACCCCGGAAGGGCTTTGTGGGACGTGTCATCCCACAGTCCGCGGTTCACCCAGTCCGTCAGGACGGCGCTGTCCGGCCCGTTGCCGTTCTCTTCCGGGAACCACCAGTAGAGTCCGGTCACATTCGCATGCTTCTTGAGTTCGGCGACCAAGGCCTGGGCATAAGCCGCCTGTCCCGCCGGTGAAACCGGCCAGGTGGAGGAGAAATCATAGGTAATCCCCTTCCCTACCTGCGGCTGCCACTGGTAATAGTAGGCGGTTTCCACCACTTGGACCTGCTTGTCCGAGAAAGAGGATTGCAGCATGTCCAGCGTCTGGGCGAGCGTCTGCAGGGAATTGTGCCAGAAGGGATAATAGGACAGGCCGATGATGTCGTAATCCACGCCGGACAGCCGGGTACAGAAGTCTTTCAGCACGGAAGACTGGCCCGAACGCTCGGAATGGAGGATGATCTTCGCTTTCGGACAGACTTCCCGGCAGGCCTTCGTCGCCTGGCCGAGCAGGGCGGCGAAACGGGTCCAGTTCGCCTCCGGAGAATTGGTGAAGCAGCGGTTCGTCTGGGATTTCCGGTTCACCGTCGCACTCCAGAGCATGCCGTAGGATATCTCGTTCCCGGGCTGGATGAAATCGGGGGTCGCCCCTTCCTTCACGAGCCGCTGAAGGCACTCCTTCGTGTACGAATAGACCTTTGCCTTCAACTGCCCTTCATCCAGGGAAGCCCATTCCTTGGGAATCCACTGGTTGGACGGATCGGCCCAGGTGTCGCTGTAGTGGAAATCCAGAAGCAGCGCGAACCCCTCCGCCTTGATCCGCTTGCACAGGCGCACGACATAGTCGAGGTCCTGGCATACCTGCGCGTCGGTATTTCCGTCCGGGTCCTTCCGGACGGGATTCACGAAGAGGCGGACCCGCTGGGCGTTCCAGCCCACCGCATCGCTCTTCAGGTACTTGAGCACATCGGCGATCTTGCCTCCCTTGTCGTCGTAGTAGGTGACGCCCTTGTCCTCATAACTCTGGAGGACGGAAATGTCTCCGCCCACAAAATAGGAGACGGCTTCCGGCTCCGGTTCGGGATCGGGGACGGGGTCGGGGGCGGGCGTAGGCTGCGGTTTCTCCCCGCAGGCCACCAGGCTTGCAGCCAGCAGGGAAAGCAACCAGAAATGTTTCATGGCCATAGGTACAGACAGTTTATTTTCCCAGACAGGAAATGTGGGAATCCGGGGCCTGCATGATATTCCAGGAGAGGACCGCGCCGTTGAATCCGTGCTCCACCACGGCCTTCAGGGATTCGGTCACATACTCCGGAGACGTAGGCGCCACGCCTTCCCGGTAATTGATTTCGATGCCCGGATACTTGCCGCAGGAATAGGGCTCCATCGCCTGGAGTTGCGAATGCAGGAAATCCGTGTCCATCGCGAACGCGGGATAGCCCTCCGCCCCCGGAACCGCCTTCAGCAGCAGGTCGTACTCGAACCCCATCCCGGCAGGGGCGAAGGTCTTGCGGTACAGCATCGGCTTGATGAAATCCGCGTGCTGTGACAGGATTCCGTAGTCCTGGCCCACGAACTGGGCCATGAACGGCGCGTACAGGTCCATTCCGACCTCGAGACCACGGGAGCGGAGATCGTCGGCAAGCGAGGCGACGGCATGGCTCACCACGTGGCCCTTGGCCTTGAAATAAGCGGCGGCCAGGGGATCCGCGAAGGTGAATCCGCCCACCGGTTCATATCCGGTCACCGAGAAGAAAGCGTCGCCTTTCTCCAGCCAGGCATCCCGCACCGCAACCAGGTCCACCCCCTCCTCCGCGAAACGCTCCGCACAAACGGGGCAGCCGCAACTGAGGACGCCGCTGACGCCGCTCACGAATGACTGGGTCCGGATCCTGTCCAGGAATACGCCGTCGAAACCGCAGTCGGCGAAGTTGCGGTCATAGATGGCGAGGACATTCGCCACATTCTCCGGACGGGACGGACAGTTGAACCGGAAGCCTTCCCCGGCCGCCAGGTCGTAATTGGCGGGAATCTCGCCCTGCAGATCGACGGCGGGAGCGTTGTCGCACATTTCCTCGGTCTCCGCGAACACGGGAAGCCACAGGAGCATCTTGATGCCCTTTCCGTGCAGGTACGCCCCGATGTTCCGGTAGATGTCCTTGTCCAGGCTCCAGCCGATGATGACCTTCTCGACCGGGATCTTCGCGCTCACCTCCTCGATCCGGCCGATGACCTGCTCGGCCGTATAATCGGGAGAATGCCACCCGCCCAGGGACACCTGGACGATGTAGCCGGGCTTCGCCGCCTTATCCTGACAGGCGGCCAGGGCCATCAAGGCCAAGGCCAGGAGAAAGAACCTTCTCATGCTACTTACCATCCTTGACGACGAAACGGTCGAAGAGATCCAGGAAATAGGGCCAGTTGGGGCTGGATTCGTGGCCGCCGTTATGCTGGCGGAAAGCGAGCCTTCCCTCCATGATGCCCACATCCGTTCCCGGATACAGGTCCGTATTCATACCCTTCTCGCCCAGGAGTTCGTACACCGGCGTAGCCTTGACGGTAGCCATGAACATGCCCAGGAGGTCCTGCCACTTGTCGGCATCCCAGGTGCCGCTGGAAATCAGGCAGAGACGCGGAGCGCAAAGGGCGATGAATTCGTGCTGGTCGATGGGCAGGTCGTTCTCAGTGAGCGGGTCAGCCCCGTACTTGATGAAGTTGCCGGCCATCCAGTGATACTCGCCGGCATTGGCGAGGTTGCCGAGGCTCTCGCCGCAGTCGCGCCGCCAGGGGGAGGAGCCACCTTCACCGGCGGAAGCAATCAGACCGGCCGCAAAACGCTCGTCGAAGGCCATCGTCACGAGGGCCGCCTTGCCGTTGCGGGAAACGCCTTCGATGGCCACCTTCGTGGCATCGAACCGGGGTTCCGCCTCGAAATAGTCCAGCAGTTTGGACGCCCCCCAGGCCCAGGCGCGCAGGACGCCCCAGTCCGTGGGTTTGCGGTACTGGCCCTTGTTGGTCAGGCCGATGATGCCCTGGCGGAGGCCGTGGCCGCCGTCAGCCTGCACGCTGCCCGTAGAAATGACCGCAGCCGCCCAGCCGCGCTCCACCACCTGCTGCTGCCAGGATTTGGTCTGCGGACGGCCCGGCATGGCCGGGAAACGGAAGCCCGAGCCCATGATGAAACCGAACTCCATGATGACGGGAACCGGTCCCTTCGCCGCTTCAGGCCAGGTGACCTGGGCCTGGATGCTGACTGAAATGGACGGGCAGGCGGAATTGTCCACCACGCCGGCGAGGTCGCGACGGATGCACGGTATGCCTTCCATATCGACCTTTTCCTCCTTCACGACTTCCCAGCGGACGGCCGGCACATTGTCCGGCACGCGGCCGTAGATCTCGTCCTCGAAGACCTTGACCAGTTCCGGACGGCGCACCTTGCGCCACTGCTTGGCCGTCGTGACCTTCTTGCCGGCGAAGGTGGTCAGCGGATCCGGATAGTAGAGATAGGGATTGGCCTTGTACTCGTCGTAGTTGGGCGCCACGGACGGATCGTTCGAGTTGGGATCCCGGCCCGGACGGACTTCCTTGATGCCCAGTTGGGACAGCATCTGGGCGAAATCCGCGTTCGTGAGGGCGTTGAGCGAATCCCGGTTCACCCGGGGCATTCCCGGGAACTGGGCGGCCGCCTGCGCTTGGACCAGCAGCAGGGCGAAGAGAATCAGCGATAATCTTTTCATAACGAATAAGGCTTTGTATCTGGGGCAATCCCCCGGCGTTTCGCCGGAGTCCTGGCCATTTCGAATTCAAGGGTGCCGCCCTGCAGCAGTTCGGCATGGGTGAGATAGAGCCGGTCCACGGGTTTCCCGTTCAGTTTCACCGACTTCACGTAGCGGTTGCGGGCGCTGAGCCCCGTGGCTTTCATTTCCAGGGTATGGCCGTTTTCCAGGGTAATCCAGGCGTGCGGGATGCACGGGGCGCCCAGCACATACTGGTCCGTTCCGGGACAGACCGGATAGAATCCCAGGACCGTGAAGATGTACCAGGCGCTCATCTGGCCGCAGTCGTCGTTTCCGCCCAGGCCGCGGATTTCCGGCCGGTAGAAGCGGTCCACGATCTCCCGCACCCAATACTGCGTTTTCCAGGGCTCGGAAGTCCAGGCATACAGGTACGGGATGTGGTGGCTGGGCTCATTCCCATGGACATAGCCGCCCAGGAGGCAGTCGGCCGTGATGTCCTCATTGTCCGCGTAGCAATACTCCGGGAGGTCGCTCCCGAAGAGTTCGTCCAGGTTCGCGATGAACTTCCTGTCCCCGCCCATCAACTCCATCAGTCCGCGCACGTCCTGGGGCACGTGGAAAGAGTAATTCAGGGAATTGCCCTCGATGAATCCCTGGCCGACCGTCTGCTTGATGTCGAAGGGATCCTTGAAGGAACCGTTTCCGTAACGGGGACGGGCCAGGCCGATGGAAGGGTCGAAGACGTTCCTGTAATAGCCGGCGCGGGCACGGTATTTCCGGGCGACGGACTCGTTTCCGAGCCTTTCCGCGGCCGCGGCGACGGCCCAGTCGTCATAGGCATATTCCAGCGTATTACTGGCTGCGGTGGATGTTTTCTCCAACGGGACGTATCCCCGTTGGATATACTCCCCGAGTCCGCCATACCACGGAACCGAGGAGGTGGAAACCATGGCTTCCAGTGCCTCTTGCCCATCGACCTTCAGGCCCTTGGCTATGGCATCCGAGAGCACGGAAACGCTGTGGTAGCCGGTCATGCACCAGTTTTCGTTGGCCATGTGGCTCCAGATGGGCAACATGTGATGCGGGCTCTGCTCATAATGCCTGAGCATCGACGCGACCATGTCTTCCGCCTGGTGGGGCTTGATCAGGGCCAGGAGCGGATACTCCGCCCGGTAGGTGTCCCACAGCGAGAAGACGGTATAGTTCGTGAATCCCTCCGCCCGGTGCAGTTCATGGTCCAGACCGCGGTAGAGTCCGTCCACGTCCATGTACACGGACGGATTGATCATCGTGTGGTAGAGGGAGGTATAGAACATCGTCTTTTTCGCCTCGCTCCCTTCCATGTCGATGCAGGCGAGTTCCTGTTCCCAGGCTTGCTCCGCACTGGCACGGAGCGTGTCGAAGGACTTTCCTTCGGCTTCGGCCCGGAGGTTTTTCAGCGCACCGGTCATGCCCGTCGCGGAAAGGCCCACCTTGACGGTGAGGCGGGGATTGTCTGCCGTGTCGAACTTGAACCAGGCCACGAGTTTGCGGCCGGCCATCTCCGGGAAATCGTTCATCCGCGCGTATCGGCCGTAACCGCCCTGGTAATAGGCAGGCGCCTTGTCCTTGCATCCGTACTCCAGTACGGGCTCCGAGAACTCCATCGCGAAATAGGTATAGTTCGTCCGGGCCCATCCGTTCGTGATGCGGTAGCCCGTGACGAGCGTCGGACTCACCACGCGGACTTCCGCCCACAGCGTCTTGCCGTCATAGTTGTAGATGCCGTGGTCCAGGTCCAGGACCAGATGCCCTTCCTCCCCTTTGGGGAAGGTATATCGATGCACGCCGACGCGTTTGGTTGCAGTGAGTTCCACCCGGATGCCGGAATCGGCCAGGGTGACTTCATAATGGCCGGCTCCCGCCGATTCGGTATCGTGGCTGAAACGCTGCCGGTAGCCGGAATCCGGATCCGCCGCCGTCCCGGGGACGAACTGGATCTCCCCCGTCCCGGGCATCAGCAGGATGTCGCCCAGGTCAGAGTGACCGGTGCCGCTGAAGTGCGTGTGGCTGAAGCCCACGATCGTGCTGTCGCCGTACTGGTAGCCGGCGCAGTACTCATAGGTGCGTGGCTGGTACTCCCCCTTGATGTTGTGGGGAATCATGTCGGTGTCCGGCGACAGTTGTACGCCCCCGAACGGGACGCAGGCTCCGGGGAAGGTATGTCCCATCCCGGCCGTGCCGATAAAAGGGTCCACGTAGCGTGCGTGCTGCGCGCCTGCGCCGACCGCGAAGCCCAGCAAGGCTCCGGCAAGAATCAAGATCCGTTTCATTCCGTTTCAAATATAATCAAAAAAATCGTATCTTAGCGAAATGGAAAGAACAACAAAACCAACGATATGAAACGCATCCTCTTTTCCCTCGCCCTCCTGGCCGCTCTCGTGAGCGGACCGGTCCTCCGCGGACAGGAAACGTTCCGGGTCCGGGTGGACCAGCCCCAGCATGGCAAAGTCACCGTCACCCCGGCCGTCCCGGCAAGCGGCGTCGTCCCCGCCGGCACCGTGCTGAACGTGAAAGTCGAAGTCACCGACCCGGGCTGGGTCTTCGACAGCGGCTACGAACTCTCCGTCTCCGGCGGCGTCTTCTACCCCACCTACAAGGAATCGATGGTCCCCGAATTCACCGTGAAGGTGGACCATGACATCATGGGCATCGGCGCCTCCATCATCGAGGCGGAGCGCCTGCAGGGCTACAAGACCATCCAGGATGTCGTCTATGCGAAGCCCGGCGTCAAGCCCCTCAAGTACGATGTCTTCATCCCGGACGGCGCAAAGAAACTTCCCGGCATCGTGATCATCCACGGCGGCGGGTGGTCTTCCAACACGGAGGACATCATGCGCGGCCTCGCCCGCGAACTCATCAAGGGCGGCAAATACGTGGTGTGCAGCATCGACTACCGCTGGCTGAACCGCGGTGACGGCGATGCACAGCCGAACCGCATGCACCAACTCATCGAGGACTGCTACGGCGCCATCCTGCACATCCAGGAGCACGCGGCCGAATACGGCATGGATCCGAAGAAGATCGCCGTCACGGGCGACAGTGCCGGCGGCCACCTCTCCGCCTGCATGATCGACCTGGCCGAGCGCGTCGGCGACGGCGGTTTCGACGTCCAGCCCGGTGTGTATCAGTTCCTTCCCACCTACATGCCCCAGGGAATGACCGCCGCAAAGGCCCGCAAGCAACTCCGCGCCTCCATCAAGGCCGCCGCCCCCAGTTATGGCGTCTTCGACCTCGGCACCCTCGTCCGCTTCGCGGAGACCTATGAGCCCTTGGGACTCGTCGCCATCACCCCGGACTGCAACGTCCCGCATGCGGAGATCCGCGAAGTCCCGCATTACATGGTCCTCGGCACCCAAGACCGCACCGTCGGCCGCCAGCCCATGGAAGAGTATCTCCTCCGCCTCAAGGGCAAGGACCAGGACGCCCGCCTCGACATCGTGGACGGCGCCAGCCACGCCTTCTTCGACTGGAAACCCGACCAGCGCACCAAGGACACCTTCGCCAAGTACGGTGTCCCCTACGCCGCCAAGATGCAGCAGTTCTTCGACGGGGTGTTCTACCGGTAAGCGGATTATCCATAGAAAAGGACAAGAGGTTGACTCAAGGCGAGTCAACCTCTTTTTTCTCTGATTCCGGCCGGCGGCTATAGCGTCAATACAGGATCGAACCGGCGACGATGTTGGAGATGAGGGCGCGGAGGCGGGAGACAGAGCCGTCGTCGGTGGGGTGGACACGGTTGGTGAGCAGGACGATGGCCGTGTGGGTGTCCAGGTCGATGACCAGGGAGGTGCCGGTGTAGCCGGTGTGCATCAGGGTCGTCTCGGGATTGAACAGGTCGCCCCGAAGGCCGCTGTGTTCACTTTTCACATCCCAGCCCAGGGCACGGCCCACGGACGGGGCGTTTTTGGGCGGGATGGTGGTCATCAGGCGGACGGCAGCACGGCTGAGGATGCGCGTGTTCTCCTCGGGGAAACCAAGTTTCTTGTCTTTCAGGGCACTGCCCTGGTTCATGACCATCATGCAGATCCGAGAGAGGTCCACAGCGTCGGAAAAGACGCCGGCATTGCCGGAGTTGCCGCCGTTCGCGAGCCGGGCAAGCGGGTCGTGAACGGCACCCTTCAGCACGGTACCATCGGCCTGGACCTCGGTCGGCGCCACAAGAGGAAGCAGGTCCAAATGCCGTTCTGGGGTGCGAAGGTCCTCTTTCAGCGGGAAATAGCAGGTGTGCTTCAAGCCGAGCGGCGCGAAGACATGCTGCTCGGCGTAGTCGCAGAGGCGTTCACCGGTCACTTTCTCGAGGATATGCTGCAGGGTAATGAAATTCAGGCAACTGTACAGGAAGTCACTCCCGGGGCGGAAATGCCGTTCGACCTCGGTGGCGATGACCCGCATCAAGGAATCGGGCAGGTTGGTGCCGAAGCGCCGCACGAACAGGTCGGCATCGTAATAATCCGAGAGGCCGGACGCATGGGTGAGCAGGTCACGGAGGATGATATCGACCTCCTCCCCTGTTTCCGGATCCACCCAGGGCTTGAAACCGGGGATGTACCGTTTCACAGGGTCCGTCAGGCGCACGAAGCCCCCTTCGACCAATTGCATGAAGGACAGCGTGGTTCCGACACATTTGCTCAGGGAGGCCAGGTCGAACATCGTCTCGACGGTCATCGGCTCGGTCTCCGGCACGACAGACTTGTTCCCGTAGGCCTTCAGATACACGATCTCGTTCCTGCGGACCACCGACAGGACAGCCCCGGGGATGTCTCCCGCGCGGATGGCATCGTCAATGACCGCATCCACCCGGACAAGCCGTTCCGGATCCATCCCGTTTTCCTCCGGCTTCGCAACCTTTACCTGAGCATCGACCCGCGGCGCCAAGGACAAGGCGACCGCCACGCACAAACCGTAGATTCTTTTTCCCATATTCGGATTCCTTTCCTGCAAAGATAGCAATCTTCGTGGCCAAAACGACATCTTCGGGCAGGTAATGTCGGCCATTTACTCTTTCTTCAACTCCGCTGCAGGATTCGTCCTGGCGGCCTTGAGGGTCTGCCAGAGGACGGAAAGGAAGGCGGCGGCAAAGATGATCAGGACAGTGACGACAAACAGCCCGGCATAACCTGAAATCCGTTCCGGATAGGTTTCGAGAAAACGGCGTATCAAAACGACGGACACCGGGATGGCCACGACGGCGGCGACTGCCACATACGACAGATAATTCCGAATCATGCGCCTTGTCTCTCCTCCGATGGAATTCCCATGGACCTTTCGGATCGCGATTTCCTTGGTGTTCACCGATGCGAACCACGTACTCATGGCGAACAGCCCCAGCATGGCCAGGAAAATGGCAATGACACAAAGCAGGGTGACCAGTTGCACATAACGATGAAGATCCTCGTAATCAGCGGCGACGATCTCTTCGAGATAGCCGCAACTGGCACCGCCGGCATTTCCAAAGGAAGGCACGCCGGCCCCGGCGCTGTAAACTTCCGTTGCAACGCGAAGGAAGTCCTGTCGGAAAGACGTGTGATCCGAGGTGGTCTTCACAAGTAAGCCTGCCGACGGATTGGACCGGATTCGGACGGCATGGAATGACGGTCCCAACTCTGAGAGGAAATCGTTCGCATTGACCGCCAGCCGGCGGAAATCTTTCACCACTCCGCCAATGGCAGTGATCCCCAGCATATTCCGGGGCAGCAACAGGGAGACATCCGGATTTTCCCGGGATACCCCGCTGAAGGCTTGCAACTCTTCCGAGATCCAAATTGTTCCGGGACGGACTTCCGTATAGGCTTCCGTGACCCGGAAACCCAGCATCCGGAATGCTGAACTGTCGCACGAGATCACGGTGATGCGCGAACCGTCAGGGCCCGTATCCATGGCGGAAAAATGGGTGGGAATGCCTACGGAAGAAGCAACGGTCTGCACGGAAGGCAGTGCCTTCAGCCTGTCTGCCAAGATCGGGATGGCGGGATCACTCGCCGACTGTCCCCTGTAATAGAAAAGATTCTCTTCCGGGTCAATCCCCAAGTCCAGTGACTCCAGATGCCGCAACTGCAAGACCATCGCGAAAGCCATCGCCGTGAGAACCATGGCCAGGGCGGTTTGCAAGATGATGCACACTTTGTTGAAAGTGGCCTTGCGACGACGGCGGACGGCCCCCGAAACCACATCGATGGGACGATAGGAGGAAAGGATCGATGCCGGAACCAACCCGCCGACGATGCCGACGAGGAGGACCAGCCCCACGGAAAACAGCCAGAAGAAGGGATTGGGGACTACCCGGAAAGGGACAGCGAGGACATTCGCGAATAGACTGTTCAGAACTGGGACGACAGCAATGGCCAGTAAAACGGAGAAGATATAACAGACTCCGGCAAAGAGCACCGATTCCAGGACGATCCTACGGACAATCTCCTTCCGGCTTTCTCCCAGCAGTCGACGGGTCGCCATCTCCTTGGCGCGGCTGCCCGAAATCGCCGAACTCAGATTGACATAGTTCAAAAGCGCGGAAAGCAGCAGGACGATACCCAGGACGATCAGGATGACCAGATACAGGACCTTCCCGTGCCTCCAGGCCGCACTGCTTTCGGAAGTGAAGTACAGATCGGAACCGGATGCCAGTTTCAAGTCCGGATACTTGGCACAGAATGCAGCGGCATCCACTCCGGGAACCAGTTCGACGAATACGAGATGCATGAAGCCCAGTCCGATGCCCGTGAGTCGCTGAACCAGACTGATGTCAGCCTCCTCCGGGCAGAAGACGGCAAAGTCCGGCAAGAGCGTATAATCCGGATCTTCCACCACGGCAGCGACCGTCATCGGATCTTCCTGCGACAGAATGCTGCCCTCGCAGTTATCCCCTATGGTCAATACCCGCCCTACCGGGTCCGTATCCAGGAATAATTGGCGGGCTGCAGATGCTGACAGGGCGATGCCGCTCCCGCTCGACAGGGACGCGGTCGAGCCGGAAACGACGGACAGCGACACCAGATCCAAAATAGAACTGTCTCCTGCCAATACGTTCATCTTTCGGCGCTCCTCTCCGTTGCCCACCGTGACTGACACCGGTATAAACGCCGCGGCCTGTCGGATTTCAGGGTAAGTCCTCAAAGCATCGATATCCCGATAAACCATCCGAGAAATCATGCTTTCTTCTTTTTGGCTCAACAGGTACAACTGGTTTTCCCCCGCCTTCGTTCCCGCCAATCCCAGTTGGTCCCGCACCCACATTCCGATAATCAACACAAGGGCCAGGCTCACGATGAGCCCCACCGCCTCGATGGCGGTGTAGAGTTTGTTGCGAGAGAGGAATTTCAAGTAACTTTTCATAAAGCACCAGCGACGGAATAGCGTTCTTATTCGTTCTTCAAGGAATCGACCGGATTGGCATTGGCCGTCCGCCAACTCTGGAGCGTCACGACCGCCAAGGTGATGGCCCCCACCGCGAGTAGGCTGACCACGAAGATCCAGGCCGGGATATTCGTGCGGAAGGCGAATTGGCTCATCCAGCGCTGGCAGATCACATAGGCGACGGGCGCTGCGATGACGAAACTGACCCCGACGGTGATGAGATACTTTCGGTTGATCATGGACAGGATTTCCCGGGAGGTGGCCCCGTTGACTTTTCGGAGAGCGATCTCTTTCCGCATGAAACGGGTGTCGAACCATACGAGACCGAGGATTCCGATCAGGGCGATGAGCAGAGACAGGATCGAAGACAGTTTGATGAGCCGGGTCTGGCGGCTCTCCTGCTCGTAGAGTTTCTCGATGTCCCGGTCCAGGAAGCCGGTCTCGATTTCTTCCTCGTCCAAGTCCTTCATCCCGGCATAGTATTTCCGGGCCTGG
>JAFXMA010000007.1 GCA_017530725.1 Bacteroidales bacterium | reverse complement strand
CATGGAAGGCTACTTCGCTGACATTCAAGTCTCCCTGTTTCAGCAATTCCATGGCCTTGTTCAGCCTGAAATCCATCAGAAAAGCCTGGGGAGATTCGCCCAACAGGCTTCTGGTCTTGGAAAACAGGCTGGTCCTGCTCATCCCCAGTTCCAGGGAGAGTGCCGTGACGTTGAAGGCTTCGTCGGAGAGGTGTTCTTCGATAAGGGCGAAAACCTTGTTGACGAAATCCCGGTCGTGGGGATTCATCTTCTCCGTGACATCCTTGTCCGGTGCGGAAGTCCGCTCCCGGAGGATTCTCTGGATTCGAAGCCGGTTGTCCATGAGTCCCCGCACTGTCGCCAACAGATATTTCGGGTCGAATGGCTTTCCGATATAGGCATCGGCGCCCAACCGGAGCCCCTGGATCTGGTTCTCCATATTGGCTTTGGCCGTCAGGAGCACTACCGGGAGATGGCAGTATTCCAGGTCGTTCTTGATTTCCTTACAGAGCGTGTATCCATCCTTGAATGGCATCATCACATCGCTGATGACAAGGTCAGGGGCTGAGATGCGGATGCATTTCCATGCTTCCTCACCGTCTCCGACCGTCGTCACCCGATAGGAACTGTCCAGAATCGAACGGATATACTCCCGCATGTCCGGTTGGTCCTCGACAACCAGGATGGACTCTCCCTGTCCTGTATCAACGGCTTCTGGCACGGGCTTGCTCTCCATTTCCGTCTCCGTCTCCCAAACGGATCCGTCAGGATAGGCATCCAAGTTGGTGGGGAATGAGAAAGTGAAGATGCTTCCCAGCGGTTCATTCGGTGCCAGGGTCAGGGTGCCCTTATGGATTTCAGCCAGATGAAGGGCATAATTCAGACCGATTCCGTAGCCGGAGGGAACGGAATCGCCGACTTTTTCCTGCAGCCTTCCGAAGCGTTCGAAAATCCGGGATGATTTCTCCGGAGAGATCCCGATTCCCGTATCGGCCACACGGATGGAGAGGAGGTCTCCTTCCTGGAAACCGCTCACGACGATGGAACCGTATTCCGGCGTGTATTTCACGGCATTGCTGATCAGATTGAAGACGATTCTCTCCACCTTTTCCCGGTCACAGCAGGCATCCAGCCGATCGGGAATGTCCAGCCTGACACTCAAGTTCTTCTGTAGGAACATGTACTCGAAGTTCTCCAGCATCTGGCGGAGCAACACGGATATGTCGGTCCGGATCATCCGGAGCCGGTCACGGTCTTCCGCTGAATGGTGGAACTGGAGCAACTGGTCCGTCAGGCGGACCATTCGGTCGGCATTCCTCTCCAGGATGGAAACCAGTCTTCTGTCCGCTCCAGTGATGGATTCCGAGCGGGTCAATTCTTTAATGGGCCCGTAAATCAAGGCCAAGGGTGTTCGGAATTCGTGGGAGACATTGGAGAAGAAGTTGGTCCGTTCCTGATTGATCTGCTCGACGAGCAGTTTTTCCTGTTCGGCATAGGACAGCCGTTCCCGGGTGCGTTCCATCCGTGCGTAATCCCATAGGAACAAGAATAGGATGGACAGTCCGAACAGGATATAAAGCCCTATCGCCCATGGAGACAGCCATGGGGAAGGCATCACCTGGATGGTCTGGACCAGTTGTTCCTTTCCGGTCCGGCCGTCCGGAAGGAGGGTACGGACACGGAACGTGTATTTCCCGGCCCCCAGTCGGGAGTAGCCCGCATGCAGGTCGCTTCCTGCGTTCAGCCAGGTCCGGTCCTGACCTTCCAGTTGATACTGATACACGACCTTGATGCCCGGGTCGAAATTCCGTCCTGAGAAATAGAAATCCAGGTGGTCGTCCCGATGATTGAAGCGGATGGTCTGGCCTTGTGCCGGAACGAAACGCTCCCGGTTGACCAGGATTCCTTCCATGAACAGGGGAATCTCCGGCGTTTCAGCCTCGGCGTTGAAGAAGAAAAGACGGTGTCCTGTACCGAAGACCACCGTTCCGTCCTCCAGCACACCATCGCTGTTGGTGTTGTACTCGTAATAATCCTGGTCGCGGTTACCGACGATGGTGATGTCTCCTTCCGGAGAGATCCGGAAAACATCATACTGCGTCGTTCCCCAGATATTCCCTTTGGCATCTCCGACCAGGTTCTGGATACGCGAGTCCTCCAGATAACTGTCCAGACCGATCCGCCGGACCGTCCGTGCATCAGGGTCAAACAAGTAAAGCCCGTCCCGATGCGATCCCAGCCAGAAATTACCGTCGGCATCCTGCCACATGCATCCGGGTGACGTTACCTGTGTGTCCAGTTTCCTGAACCGTCTTCCCTCCAGCAGGTAAAAATCGTCATTTGAGATGAAATAGGGCTGTCCGGAAGCAAGCGTCGAGCAGAACCAGAATTCAGGATGGGGGTCGATGGGAAATTCCGACCGGTTCCCTTTTGCATCCAAGGTGATGATGCGGTCCTGCTGGAGGACCTGTATCGAATCGCCGCCTGCCGCCCACATGGAGGTGGACATCTCGATAGGATGGCGCGACAGGAGAACGGCCTCGTTCCCCCGGATCGCATAACAGCGCATTTCCGTGTAATTATGCTGTATCCAGAGATGACCGGCCTTGTCCATCACTTCGACGCCGAGTTTGTCATTCCCTTCCAGGCCGTTGCCGGTCAATGCCAGACCATTTCCCGTCGCCGGATCGTGACGGAACAATCCATTGTTGGTGACGACCAGCAAATCCCCGTCCGGGAGCGGGAAGAAAAAGTTCAGATAGTCCTGTGGAATCGAAACGGCGACAGGCATGGAGTAGTGTCCGGCCTGCCGGGACAAGTATTCGACGCCCCTCATCCCCTTGCTGATCCATAATTCATCAGGCGTCAGCAGGGACAGTACCCAATGGATGTCTTTCAGGGATTCCCTTTCCCAAAGACGGGAGAAGACTCCGTCTTTGAACAGCCAGATTCCTTCTTCCTGGATGCCGACATACAGGGATGACCCGTCACATTGCAGGAAAAGGATATTCTTTCCGGCCGTATGACTTTCCAGGACGGGATCGAGGGGAAGGGGATTCCCCTCCTTGTCAAACCGGAGGATACCCCGGATGGTGCAGACATACATGTCGGATGCCGCTCCTTCGTGGGAACCGTTCGTCCCAGGAATCGTGAACCCCTTGAGGACTCTGCCGGACCTGTCCAGGATGGTTAATCTGCCATTGGCGAGATTGCGTATCCAGAACGTCTTGTCCTTCGTAATATGGAAAGAATTGTATAACAGGGTTGGGTCCCGGTAGATGGGATAGACCTCTCCGGTTTCCTTTTCCAGCGAGTAGAGCCCTCCGGAGTTGGAGAGGATCATCCGCTTCTCATCCAGTGGCTCGATCTGCTGGACGCGAGGCATGCCGACGGGATATTCCCGGACCAACTCTCCGTCCTGAAGGAGCAGGATTCCGGCGGAGGTCCCCACCCAGAGCCGGTTGTCTGCGTCGGCGAACAGGGAATAGACCGTTTCGCCGGCGAGTGCCTCACATTCCCTGTAAGATGTCCCGTTGTACCGGAACAGCCCCAGCCGGGTGCCGATCCAGAGATTCCCGTCGCTGCTTCGGGCCAGGCACGACACATTCGGATTGCTCAGTTGATATTTCACCGGAAGGGGATTCCTTCCGGCATGGAGTGGGATGCTGCCCGACAACAGGACGGAAGCCGCAAGAAGTAGATGGAAAAGGCGTTTCATCAAAAGCAAAAATAACGTTTTTTTATCATTCCGCATAGTAGAATGACGATTGGGTTGAATGGTCGAACATTCTGTATAACAATTGAATCATCGTGTCGCGACAGTCGGGGATACAATCGATATCTTTGCTATCGGTAAAGACTAACCAATCAACCACATTATGATTCTACAAACATTGAACTGGAGAAGGACGGCGATGATCCTGCTGTCCTTCCTTGTGTGCATCCATTCCCTGTTCGCCCAGGGAACCATTGCCGTATCCGGACGCGTCACAGACGAGACCGGACAGCCTATGATCGGCGCCGGAGTCGTCCAGAAAGGGACGACGAACGGTACTGTAACTGATTTGGATGGCTCATATTCCATCACGGTTCCGAATGGAGCCATCCTTGAGTTTTCCAGTGTCGGCTATGTCACCCAGGAAAGGGCTGCGAACCAGCCCCGGATGGATGTCCAACTGGAACTGGACCAACTGATGATCGAAGAGACTGTCGTGGTCGGTTATGGCGTCCAACGCAAGAGCGATGTCACGGGCGCCATCTCCTCTGTGAAGGCTTCGGATATCGAGAACCGGACGATCACCCGTGCGGAACAGGCCCTGCAGGGTAAGACAGCGGGTGTTGCCCTGATCACGACGACGGCGCAGCCGGGCGCTTCCCCTACCGTGCGCGTGCGCGGTTTTTCATCCAACGGTACCTCCGACCCGTTGTATGTCGTGGACGGCCTGCTGGTCGACAACATCGGCAATCTGGATCCGAACAACATCGCCAGCATCGAAGTCCTGAAGGATGCCGCTTCCGCTGCCATCTACGGCGCCCAGGCCGGTAACGGCGTAGTGCTGGTCACCACGAAGACGGGAACCAAAGGAACCAGTTCCATCACCTATGAACTCCAGTATTCCCTGAACAACCTGGTCCGTCGGCCCAAACTCCTGGATTCCACCCAGGCCATCCAGCAATTCCTGGAGATGGACAAGACCCGTACGCAGGCCGATGTGGACGCCCTCATCACCAACGGTGTATGGGACGGCAAGTTCTCCACCGATTGGTACAAAGAGTCCTTCGAGGTCTCTCCGACCCTCCGTCATACCGTGGGCATGCAGGGTGCCAACGACAAGGGATCCTTCTATCTGGCCCTGTCCAGTCTGAATGACCAGGGAATCATCGTGGGCAACCGCGATTTTTACAAGCGCCTCACGCTCATGGCCAATGCCGACTACCAAATCAAGCCTTGGCTCAAGGTGGGAACCAGCAATAACCTGGGATATGCCAGGTCGGCCGGTATCAATGACGGTAGTTCCAACAGCATCTACGGATCGATGGTGGCCGCGGTCCTGAACCTCCAGCCGTATTGGGCGTCCACCTATCCTGCCGACAAGTTGCCGATTGCCATGCAGACCCAGATGGCCACCGGCTACACCCTGCTCCAGGATGAGGACGGCAACTACTATATGACGCTGGGTGCCAGCGAATACTGTCACCCGCGCGTGTCCATGCGCCGTAATGAGGTTGACAACAACACCTACAGCATCGACGGTACTACGTACCTCAATTTCACACCCGTCAAGGGACTGGTATTCACATCCCGCCTGGGATACCGTCTGAACGACGCTTCCCGTTATTCCTATGGAAACGTCTTCTATGGATCCACTTCCGTGAACAAACTCAAGAACTCGGTCAACCGGAACAACTCCACGAACTTCTACTACCAGTGGGAGAATTTCGTGAACTACAACCATAGTTTCGGAAGACACGAGTTGAGCGGAATGGCCGGTATGTCCTACTCGGATAACAAGTTCACTTATGTGAGTGCGGCTTTGGACGGCAATGATGAAGCGAACGCCGTCCAGAAGGACGATCCGTTGTTCGCCGATATCGATTATGCCGATCCCAATGCGACCAAGACCGTGCGTGGTTACAGCCGGATCAACCGCAAACTTTCTTACTTCGGCCGCATAGGCTGGAACTTCGCCAACCGGTACATCGCCCAAGTGTCCCTCCGCGCTGATGCCGCCGACTCCTCCGTGCTCCCGCCGTCCAACCGCTGGGGCTATTTCCCGGCCGTTTCCCTGGGTTGGGTCCTGTCCGAGGAAGATTTCTACAAAGCATTCGGCAATAACCCGGTTTCTTACTTCAAAATCAGGGCTTCATGGGGTCAGAACGGCTCCACCAGCAACCTGAGCAACTATATGTATTCCAACTCCATCGAGACTTCTGCGGTGGGTTATTCCTACACGGTGGGCAACGTTTATCAAGCGTCGGCTTATCCTTCCCAGACCTACAATCCGAATCTGAAGTGGGAAACTTCCGAACAGATCGACCTGGGCTTCGACCTCCGCGCCTTCAGCGACCGCCTTTCCCTCGGCGTGGACTGGTTCCACAAGCAGACCAAGGACCTCATCGTATCCGGTGTCACCCTGCCTGCCGTCGTCGGTAACGACGCGTCGCCGATCAATGCAGGCAACGTGCTGAATACCGGTCTGGAATTCGAACTGGGCTGGAAGCATCAGTCGGGTGACTTCAGTTATTCCGTCAACGGCAATCTGGCCACCCTCAACAACAAGGTGACTTACCTGACTCCTGCCATCGCCGGCGGACGTATCGACGGGTCCTCGGCCCAGGCGGCCGGCGGTTCCTTCTCCGCCTTTGAAAAGGATTATCCGGTATGGTATTTCCGCGGCTATCAGGTGGACCACATCGATGCGGAAGGCAATCCTGTTTACAAGGACAATGACGGTGTGGAAGGCATTGACGGCAACGACCGGGTGATGATTGGCAAGCCCATGCCTGACGTGACCTATGGCATCACCTTGAACATGGCCTGGAAGGGTCTGGATCTGAATATCTTCGGTTCCGGTCAGGCTGGCAGCCAGTTGTTCATGGCCCTGGGTTATAACACCATCACCTACCAGTATGCCGAACTCTTCGAGCAGCGCTGGACGAGCAGCAACCCGAACGGCAAGTTCGCCCGTGCCGGTTACAACGATGACAAATACCGCCTTTCCGATGCCTATGTCTTCAGCGGCGACTTCTTCAAGATCAAGCAGATCCAGTTAGGTTACACCCTTCCTGCGCGCCTGACGAAGAAGGTTTTCGTGGACCGTCTCAGGATTTATGCTTCCCTGAACGACTGGTTCTGTTTTACCAAGTATCCCGGACTGGATCCGGAAGTGTCCGCCTCCGTACTCGGCGGCATGGGCGTGGACTATGGTAACTACCCCAGCACCCGCAAGACGGTCTTTGGCCTTTCTATCACCTTCTAAATCCGATCAGCCATGAAAACAAGATATATCATTCTCTCCATCCTTTCCGTTGCGCTGTTGTCAGCCTGCAATGAAAAGTTGCTGGATATACCCCAGCAGGGAGTCATCAGCGAAAGCAACTTCTACCAGACTGACGATGACGCCGAACAGGCCATCGCGACCTGTTACCAGTGGTGGCGGAACATGGAGTCCGGTGCCTTCCTGGGAGGCGTCCACTACGCCAACGGCTTCATGATGCGCAACCTCCTGTCCGACGAACTGAATACCGGCGGCAGCCGTTCCGACCAACCGATGCTGCAGGAATTCAATGAAAGTGCCATATCTGTTACCAATGCGGTGGTTCAGGGCTATTTCCAGGACCTGTATAAACTCATTTACAAGGCCCATCTGGTGATGGAGCACTTCGACCCCGAATCGGCGACGAAGAAGCGTGCCATAGCCGAAGCCCACTTCTTCCGTGCATGGGCCTATCTCCAGTTGGTAACCCTCTGGGGGACGCCGCCTTATATCGATCACTCCGTCGAGCCCGACAAGGGTGACCTGGAGAACGGCGATCCGGCCCTGATCTGGAAACTCATCGAAGATGATATGGAGGCAGCCATCAATTCCGGCGCTCTGGGCACCAAATCCAATGTCGACGACCAGGAAGGCGGAATCCGCCTGACCAAGGAAGCCGCTGAGGCTTTCTACGGACGGGCTCTCCTGTATGAAGGCAAATTTGCCGAGGCTAAGGCGCAACTCAAAAAGGTGATCGAATCCAAAAAGTACGCGCTGGTCCCCCCCGAGAAGTTCGTGTATTTCTATCACACCACCAACAACCATTGTCCGGAATACGTGCTGGAGATCAACCGCCACTACGATATGGCCAACAACAGTTGGTTCAGCCTGAACGGTACGATGACCACCGGCCAGAGCGGTTGGTTCGCCATCCTGTGGAACTGGGGCTTCAATTACGGTGTCTGCGGTGGTCCTGATGCCGCCAGCCACTTTGATTTCAATGCCACGACGGGTTATTCCAACGGCCTGGTTTCCAAATCCCTGTACGATGATTACAAGGCCGCAGGCGAAGAAAACGGCATCCGCCGCAAGGCGACGATCCTTTCCCTCCAGGATCTGATTGACATGAACATCTACTTCGACCGCACCATGTCCATGTACATGAATGAGGGTTACTGGCGCTTCAAATGGCTGCCCCTGCTGCAGGATGAGAACGTGAACTACTGGGGTGGCAGCCTGGCGTGCACGCCGATGATCCGCTATGCGGACGTGCTTTTGATGATGGCCGAAGCCTGTGTCCAGACCGGAGAAAGTGGTGACGCTTATTTCAACGAAGTGCGTACCCGCGCCGGTGTTTCCACCAAGTCCGGTGTCACCCTCCAGGACATCAAGACCGAACGTCATCTGGAACTTGCCCTGGAGGGCCTCCGTTTCCAGGATCTGATCCGTTGGGGCGATGCTCCTACCGTCCTGAAGGACAAAGGCAAGAGACTTCCTACCCTGCGTCTTATTCCGCCGGAGGGTCTGGATATCACTTCTGCCGAGGCCATCTATGCGGCCAAGTACCAGACCAGCGTGGAATATGTGGATAACGACAAACCCCTGGCCGGATGGACGGCAGGACGTGACGAACTGCTTCCCTTCCCGCAGGCTGAGTTGGACGTGAATCCGAACCTGCGGCAGAATCCTGGATATACGGACTAAGTCATGGTCAGGAAACTTATCTTCAACTGTCTGGCCGCGCTGGTCTTCCTGACCGGCTGCGGCCGTGACGGGAAACTGCCCAGGCAGCAGGCTACTCCCCAGATGGAGACTGCCTTCGCGGACTATCTTCAGGCTGTGGAGGATGCCGGCCAGGATATCCACAGCATCATGATCCTGCAGCACGGAAAGGTGGTGGAGGAGAAATGGATGGGCGAAGGGCATCCTGACAGCACCCATATCATGAATTCGGTAAGCAAGACCTTCACGGCCACGGCCGTGGGTCTTGCCATCTCCGAGGGCCGGCTGAAACTGGAAGACAAGGTGGTTGATTTCTTCCCGGGGAAGGTCCCGGAAAATGCTTCTGATACGCTGAAGTCCATAACGGTCCGACATCTGCTCACCATGAACTGCGGACACGGGACCGATCCTACCTTTGCCGTCAGGCAGGGGGACAAGGACTGGGTGACCGCCTTCCTGGAATGGCCCATCGACCATGAACCGGGTACGTATTATTGCTACAACACCATCGGTACCTACGTGCTTTCCGAAATCGTCCAGAAAGTGACGGGGCAGAAGGTCAATGACTACCTGGAACCCCGGCTTTGGGAGCCCCTCGGCATTGAAAAACCGTATTGGGAGGAGAGTCCTGCCGGTGCGAACTGTGGCGGCTGGGGTCTGTATCTCAAGACGGAAGACATGGCCAAGATGGGGCAGTTGCTCCTGCAGGAAGGGAAATGGAAAGGGAAACAGATCCTTCCGGCGGAATGGGTACGCGAAGCCTCTTCCCGCCTGGTATGGTCCGTGCCCTCCATGCTTACGCCCGAACTGTGCGAACGCTTCGGCATGACGGAGGAGAACAGCGACTGGCTTCAGGGGTATGGCTACCAGATGTGGCGTTGCCGCCACAACGCCTTCCGTGCAGACGGTGCCAATGGCCAGTATATCATCGTCCTTCCCGACCAGGATGCAGTCATTGCGATGACGGCGAACCTGCGGGACATGCAGGGCGAAATCAATCTAGTATGGGAACATATTTTACCTGCATTGTAAAATGAACAAGAAAGCAATCGTTTTTCTAGGCGCCCTGGTGTCCCTGGTCTGTGCCGCCCAGCGGCCGCAGTTGCCTCCTCCGCCCGGGAATGTCGTCTTTACGCACCGGGTCATGGTCCCGGGCGATGAAACCCGCTCGTTCAACATGAGTCCCGTGTACTTCGTCTATCCGGACGGCCGGTTGGACAAAGACGGTGCCGAGAAACTGATAAAGGAACTGGGGATGGCTGAGCCGATGGCCGGTAACCATTGGAGCGTCTTTGTCGTCAATCCGGTCGGGGATCAGTATGAGGAGGGAACGGACTTCGAGGCATTCAAGAAACTGTTCGATGCCCAGTATACCGTGACGAACCTCAAGGTAATCGGCATTGGCCAAGGTGCCACTTTCGTGAACCAGACCCTGGCTTCGAAGGCCGGTCACGCCATTGCCGGTATCCTTTCCATCGGTGGCAAGCCCGCACATGCCAAGGTCAATCCGCATCCGGTCCCTGTCCTGCTCGCCGGGAAGGGCGCCGCAAAAGCGGCGAAACCTTACCTGGCCGCCAATCAACCTCTTGAGAAAGCGGAACCGCTTCTCAAGACAGTTGTCCTTTCGGATGCGAAGGCCTCGCTGGGAGAAATTTTCCGCCAGGCGTGGGACCAGGTGTTCAGCCGGAACTATCGCTTCAACAACGTGGGCCACACGTGGTATGAAGGGGCTAAGTTCGGTGAGTACGGCACCTATGAACTGGAGCCATATATGATTCCCGGACACTTTGGTGTCGAGAGGAGGATCGTCACGCAAGAGCATCCTGGCAGCAAGGACTGGCTCTGGTATGAGTACTTCCCGGAAGGGACCCAGGCCGCTCCGGCAAAGAGCGTCCCCCTGATGGTGCTTCTTCACGGCAATACGAACGATCCCCGCACGCAGGCGGAAACTTCCGGTTTCATCGAACTTGCCGGCGAAGAGAAGTTCATCGTCGTCGAGATGGAGTGGCAGGGGAGTGAAACCCATGGCACGATGGGACACGACGGCGTGGAATCCGTCATCTATCAGTTGCTGGAGAAGTATCCGCAGATCGACCCCTCCCGGATATATGCAGAAGGGCTTTCTGCCGGTTCCATTACGGCGACGGCACTCGGTATCAAGAAGTCGCACCTGTTTGCCGCCGTGGGCGGCCATTCCGGTGGCATCTTTGCCGTCGCACGGTTCTGTGACGAGAACGGGCTGATGGATGAGGCGCTTCAGAAGCGCGGCAACGTGGAAATGCCTTATTGCTCCGTACTGGGAACGGCGGACAAGGTGGTTCCTTTCGTCAGTCCGGACGATTATGTCGGAAACGGTTATCTCAAGGCTTGGAACGCCTACGAGTTGATGAACGGTGTCCCTGTCGTCAAGGACTTGGACTTCCAGGTCGATCCGGTATTCGGATTCGCCCTCTCGAACCGCCAGCGCATCGTCACCTGCAAAGGGGATGGGATTGCCGTCGAGACCGGTGAAGTCCTGAAGGGGAATGTGCCCGTTGTCAAGATTATCGCCGTTATGGACTATGCCCATTGGAACTTCAAGCCGACGGCCCGGATGATGTGGGATTACTTCATCCAATTCTCCCGCGATCCTGAAACAAAACGCCTGGTGTACCGGCCGTCCGGCCGGTAGGATAAGGTTTGTTGGTAAATGGTTGGAAGGCCGCTGTCCGTCAATCCGGGCAGCGGCCATGGTTTACAGAGTATTGAGGATCTACTTTTTCCCGGGTTTACGTCGTCCGGTTCCTTCGATTCCGGTCAGGTCGTCGCCCAGGTCGGCCCGTATCTCGTCGGCGACCCGGAGGAGTTCGGTTTCTTTTTCGGGAAACATCCCGATGACATTGCAGCGCTCTCCAGGGTCCTGCCGCAGATCGTACATCTCAGGGCTTTCGATGATCCGGTAGCCGATTCTTCCGGGTGCGCCGTCCTTCCCTGGTTCATACATCTCGTACGACTGATAATAATGCGGGAAGACCAGTTTGAACCGTCCGTCCGTAACGGCCTCGAGGGAGTTGCGCTGGAAATAGAGACACAGATACTTCCGGGGAGCCTCTTTGTCCTTGCCAGTCAGATAAGGGATGAAGTCTATACCGTCGATTTTCAGTTTCGGCTGTGTCGCCCCGGTGAGACTGGCCAGGGTCGGGAGGAAGTCGATGTTGCTGATCAAGTCATTGCAGATTCCCGCCCGGATATGTCCGGGCATATAGAAAATGCAGGGAACCCGGAGACCTCCGTTGAACGTGGTGGACTTTCCTTCCCGGAAACCGCCGGTCGAGCCGGCATGATTGCCGTAATTCCTCCATGGACCGTTGTCGGAAGTGATGATGACCAGCGTGTTGTCGGCAATGCCCAGGTCTTCAAGCGTCTGTCGGACCGAGCCGATGCTCCAGTCCAGTTCCATCATGACATCGCCGTAAAGGCCGGCCTGGCTCATCCCCCGGAACTTTTCCGAGACCCCGAGGGGCACGTGCGGCATGGCGTGGGCGAAATAGAGGAAGAAAGGCTTTCCGGCCTTGGCATTTCGGGTGATGTATTCGACAGCCCGTTCCGTATAACGGGTTGTGAGTTGGTCCATCTGCGCGTCGGTGTCGATGTATTCCTTTACTTCCAGGCCATCATACAGCGGAAGGCGGGGAAACTCCATGGTCGGATGGTTCGGCCACATATCGTTGGAATAAGGCAGTCCGAACCATTCGTCAAAGCCGTGGTGCGGCGGAAGGAACCTCTCCGCATCGCCGATGTGCCATTTGCCGATCAGGGCGGTGCTGTAGCCGTTGGCCTGCATGATCTCCCCGATGGTCTCTTCTTCATCGGCGAGGCCGTATTCGCTTCCGGTCATCGGCGCGCCTGTCAGGCCCACCCGGTTGGAGTAGCAGCCGGTGACGAGGGCGGAACGCGAGGCGCCGCTGATCGGCTGGGCCGCATAGTAATTCGTGAAACGGAGGCCGTGGGCGGCCATGAAATCCACATTCGGCGTCGTATAGCCCACGGCTCCGTTGAACGAAAAGTCGGCAAAACCGGAGTCATCCAGATAAAAGAGGACGACATTGAGCGGTTTCTTCCCGTGTGTGTCCAAGGTCAGGAAGGCATCTTTTGGGACGGTCTCCCCGCACCCAAGCGCTGCCAATCCGGTAACCCCTGCAAGAAACCTTGAACAGTTCATGCTGGAGGTCGGCTTTTACTTGAACAGCAGCCGGGCGAAGGTGTTCAGGTACAGGCGCCAGTTCTTCCAGACGTGGGCGTCGTCGCTCACGAAGAGGGTGTGCTGCATGCCGTTGTCGGTGAGGTGCTTGTCCAGCACGAGGGAACCCTGGTAGGCCATGTTGTCCTCCTTGCCCACACCGATCCAGTACAGTTTGTAACCGGCCTTCTTGATGCCCTGCAGGTCGGCGTCGAGGTGGTCGCTTTCGCGGATGCCGCAACTCAGGGGGCAGATGTAGTTGAACACGCCGGGATAAAGGATGGTCGCGGAAGTGGTGTGGCCGCCGCCCATGGACAGGCCCGCGATGGCACGGCCGTCGGCTTTGGCGATGGTGCGGTACTCCTTGTCGATGAACGGGACGATCTCCTTCACGAGACTGTTGACATAGGCATTCTGCCATTTCGGGTCCTGGCGGTCCATCTGGATGGTCTCGAGGCCGAGGGTGTTGGCGGCCTTCTGGTTCGGGTTGCCGTTCGGCATCACGACGATCATCGGCTTCGCAAGACCTTTCTCAATGAGGTTGTCCAGGATCTGGGCGGCACGGCCCATGGAGGTCCAGGCTTCCTCGTCGCCGCCGCCACCGTGGAGGAGGTAGAGGACGGGATACTTCGCCTTGGGGTTCTTCTCGTAGCCGTACGGGGTATAGACCGTCATGCGGCGGGAGATGCCCAGGAGCGCGCTGTCATACCAGCGGTAGGTCACGGAGCCGTGGTTCTTGGCTTCATAGTAGTTCTCCGAGCGCTCGCCCGGGATGAACAGCATGTTCAGGTAGCGGGTGCCGTCGCGCTGGACCTTGTCGTTCAGCGGGTCGTTGACGGACACGCCGTCCACGATGAAATTATAGGTGTAGATTTCCGGTTCCGGGGCGTCGATGGTGACTTCCCAGATGCCGCCTTCACCCTTCTGCATGTCGATGGAGCCCGTCCACGGGTTCTCCATCCAGTTGCCGGAGAGTTGGACGCGGGTGGCGTAGTTGGCATTGAGGCGGAAGGTGACCTTGCCGTCTTTCACCTCGGGGGAGACGACGCGGGGGCCGTTGCCGCCGCGGGCGAAATTAGTGAGTTCCTGCCCGGAGAGGGCGGATACCGCGAGGAGGGCGGTGGCGAGGAGGGTGAAGATTCGTTTCATGGAAGTGTTTTGTTTTAATGTTGTTGCAAATATACAGATTCACCTGCACAGGCATTGCGTGTGATGTTCAAATATTTCTAGAATTGTTCAATTGGAAGTAAATCAGTATCTTTGAACATAAAATCCGATCCTATGAAACGTCTTACCTTCTTTCTGGCGGCCGTCCTCCTGGCGGCCTGCACCGGCGGAAACGGCCCGCTTCCGCGCGCCAAGGCTTCCGCTGCCCTCGATGAAGCATTCGCCTCCTACCTCCAGGCCGTCGCCGACAGCGCCGAGGACCTGCACAGCGTGATGGTCCTCCAGCACGGAAAGGTACTCGAAGAACAGTTCTTCGTTCCCGACACGGCGCACATCCTCAATTCCGTGTCCAAGACCTTCACGTCCACGGCCGTCGGCTTCGCCATTTCGGAGGGACTTCTGCACCTGGACGACAAGATCGTGGACCTGTTCCCGGAAAGCGTTCCGGAGAATGCCTCGGACCCCCTGAAGCGGGTTACCATCCGGCATCTCCTGACGATGAACTCCGGCCATGGGACCGATCCCACCGGCGCCACCCGCCGCGGGGACGGTGACTGGGTGCGTGGCTTCATGGAATGGCCGCTGCAGTATGAGCCCGGCACGTGTTACTGCTACAACAGCCTGGGCACGTACGTCCTTTCCGCCGCCGTCCAGAAGGTGACGGGCCAGAAGATCGTCGATTACCTGGAGCCGCGCCTGTGGCTGCCCCTGGGCATCGAGAAGCCCAAGTGGCTGGAGAGTCCGGCCGGCATCAACACCGGTGGCTGGGGCCTCTATCTGAAGACGGAAGACCTTGCCAAAATGGGCCTTTGCATCCTGAACGGGGGTAAATTCGCCGGCAAGCAGGTGATTCCCGCCGACTGGGTGAAGGAAATGTCCGCGAAGCAGGTTCCCTGCGTCAATGCGGGCATGAACGAGCGGATGCTCCAGGCCATCCAGGCCGATCCGTCGCACCCCGCCTACAAGAACTTCCTGCCCGAGAACAACGACTGGGTCCAGGGCTACGGCTACCAGATGTGGCGCTGCCGCCACAACGCCTTCCGCGCAGACGGCGCCAACGGTCAGTATATCCTGATCATCCCCGAAAAAGACGCCGTCGTGGTCACGACGGCGCACATTCCGAATATGGGTCAGGAACTGAATCTCATCTGGGATCACCTCCTCCCGGCGCTGTAAGGCTTACCGGATACCGTACAGATAGCCCAGGAGGGCCATCTTGCCCCGCATGGTCTCACGCGGGGTGAATTCTCCGTTCACCCAGAAGTAGCGCTGGTTGAAGAAGGACTCCTGGCGGGGCCAGCCGCCGGTGTTCCAGTCCGGATAGCACCTTTTCAGGATAATCTGGGCGTCGCCGCCGTTGCCGGGCGACCAGGTCTCGGTGCCGTTGAAGGGCGTCTGGCCGGGATGGGTGCCGGGAGCGCCGTCGTTGCGGCCGGTGGAATAGCAATCCGTGATGTGGCGTTCGCCGAGTCCGGTCATCTCCACGATGTTGGAAGGGTTGCGGCCCAGGCCCCAGCCGGCTTCGTCGTACATCGCCTGCTCCAGTTCCTTCTTCTGGGCGGGATCCTGCGTGATGGCATGGGCCAGCATCACCAGGTGCAGGTTCTCGGAGACCTGCCAGCGGGGGTCGTCCGCACTGCGGCGGGACGGGCGGGTGAGGCGAGGCTCCATGTTCTTCCTGTAGGCCTGCGCGATGACGCTTTGGGCCATGTTCGCGCAGAGTTCCGGATAATGCCGCCCGTGCGGGCAGGTCAGGTAAGCGGCGACGCCCCATACCTGCCACCAGCCTCCGCGGCCGGTGTTGATGATTTGGGCGTCCGGCCCCTTCACGACGCATTCTTCGGCCATGACATCCTCCCATTCCCTGTCGCCGGTGAGGTTGTACAGGTATGCGGCGGCCATCTGCTTGAAGTCGCGGCCGCGCATGGAACCGTCGCCGATGCCCTGGACATCGTCCAGTTGGAGATTCTCCTGCCTGGAAGCGAAGCGGAAGGCCTTGATCGCCTCCTCCGTGTAGTACTTCTGCAGTTCCTTGTTCCCGCCGATGCGGAAGGCCTCGCCGAGCATCGCGGCGTTCGCGGCATTGGCCCAGGCGGCCATCGTCGTGCAGCCGGACTGGAACATCACGGTCCAGTCCTTGTCCGGGTTCGTGACGCCCTGCGCGTAGGCCTCGCCGTCGCGGAGGGACAGGAAGAAGTCCACCTCGTTCCGGGCCTCGTCCACGATGTCCGGGATTCCGTTGCCGCTTTCCCGGATGCCCAGGTTGTCCTCCGAGAGGCGTCCACCGGTAAGGATGTAGGGGAGGAGGAGGTCATAGATGTTGCTCACGTGCGCCAGGTGGCGGTCCCAGTCGAAGGCGTCGGAATGGCCGCCGATGACGTTCGGATTGACCGGATTGCCCGAAAGCCGGTGCGCCCAGAAGGCCGATTCCTCCCGCGCCTTGAAATGCGGCTCGTCCCAGACGTCGCCGCGGAGTTTCCGCCAGTCGGGATGCCAGGGGTGGAGGTCCGTCTTATAGACGACGAAGCCTTCCGGGTCCACGCCGGGGGTGAACTGCGGCTGGCGGGGGACCGGCCAGACATGTTTCGGATCGGCGGGCTCCTGGAGCCGCATGTAGTAGTATCCGCGGACAGAGTACCGGTAGGGCTCGAAGTAGATGTTGTCCCGGATATCGAACGCCATGCTGCGCCCCACGTCTTCCACGACCAGGCAGTAGCGGCCGGGTTCGGAGCAGGTGAAGTCGATGTTCCAGACGTCCGATCCGGTCAGGTCCTTCCTGCCGGCTTCGTTCCGGCTGTCGGACGCGGGCTTCCAGAAGCGGACTTCCCCGGTTTTCACGGCTTGGCCCGTAACCAGGTTGAGCAGCCAGACGGCTTTGCCTTCGTAGGCCTTGTAATCCCGGGCTCCACCGTCGCCCAACCACATATACAGGTCGGCAGCCTTGCGCTCCTCTTGGGTTGAATAGCCAAGGATGTTCACGTGGACGGCCTCGGAGAATGAGAGCCAGGCGGAGTACTGGATTTGGGCGGATTCCGTGTCGGATCCGCTCGCGGCCGGGATGTTGACCGTATAAGTGCAGCCTTCCTTCATCGGTTTGGGAAGGCGGAGGTACAGCCAGTGGTCCAGTTCGGCCGTGAGGGTATGGTCCCAGTGCATGGGCTTGGACTTGCGGCAGGGCGTGACGGAGACGGTCCCGAAGGAGGGGTCGTCCGCCGAGGTGACGGTCCAGCCGGTCGCGGCCGGATCCAACCGCGGGGAGAACACCACAAGGGTGTCGTCCCCATCGACGAAGGTGTGTCCGAGGAAGGCGCTGGGGCCGGTCCCATTGTCCCGGTAACGGACGTCGCCGTCCTGGAACATCACCACGAGGGTTTCCTTGTCGATGGCCTGGAGGCCCTTGAAACGGGTGGCGTAGGCCGTGCTACCAGAAAGTAGGGTTGCCGCAAGGGCTGTGCACAAGAGGACTGTTCTTTTCATGGGTTGTGGTTTTGATGATGTTAAGATAGTCTTTTTCAATAAGATATCCAAGGATGAAAAGGTTTTTTATGTAAATCCGGGCAAACCCGTGATTTTTTATGATTATTTATTATATTTGTACAATAATAACCCGTAAGTGAAAAAACACAATCACTAATTCATAACCTCTATGGCAAAAGACATCTCCAGAAGATCTTTCCTGAAGACAGGAACAGCGGCCGCTCTCGGGCTTTCCATGATTCCCGGCAAAGTTTTCGCCGACAGTGAAAAACGGGCTCCGGCCCCGCTGAACCGCAAACTCAAGATTCTCGGCGTCGGTATCGGCGGCCGGGGCGCCAGCGTCCTCCGCGGCCTGGAGACCGAAGAGATCATCGGCCTCTGCGACGTGGACTGGAAGTATGCCGCACACATCTTCGAGCGCTATCCGAATGCCAAGCGCTACAAGGACTGGCGCGTGATGTTCGACGAACTCCTGCCCGAGGCGGATGCCGTGATGGTCGCCACTGCGGACCATACGCACGCCATCATCGCCGCGAACGCCATCATGGCCGGCAAGCACGTCTATTGCGAGAAGCCGCTCACCCGTACCGTGTACGAGTCCCGTCTCCTCACCAAGTTGGCCGCGAAGTACCGCGTCGCTACCCAGATGGGTAACCAGGGTGCCTCCGGCGAAGGCGTCCGCAAGATCTGCAACTGGATCTGGAACGGCGAGATCGGCGAGGTCACCCGCGTCGAGGCCTTCACGGACCGCCCCATCTGGCCCCAGGGCCTGGAGCGTCCCGCCAAGGCGGAGAAGGTTCCCAAGACCCTCGACTGGGATCTCTTCCTCGGACCGGCCCCGTACCGTCCGTACCATTCCATCTATACCCCGTGGAACTTCCGCGGCTGGTGGGACTTTGGCACCGGCGCCCTCGGCGACATGGCCTGCCATATCCTCCATCCGGTCTTCAAGGCCCTGAAACTCGGCTATCCGACCAAGGTGCAGGGCAGTTCCACCGCCCTCCTCACCGAGTCCTGCCCGCAGGCTGAGAAGGTCCGTTTCGTGTTCCCCGCCCGTGACAACATGCCCAAGGTGGCGATGCCTGAGGTGGTCGTGACCTGGACCGACGGCGGCATCCTGCCCGACCGTCCGGAAGGCCTGCCCGCCGGCAAGAACCTGAACGATTCCGGCGGCGCCGTCATCTTCTACGGCACGAAGGACACCCTCATCTGCGGCTGCTACGGCGTGAACCCGTACCTCCTTTCCGGCCGCAACCCCGAGGTTCCGAAACTCCACCGCGAGTTCAACCTCGACCACCAGCAGGACTGGGTCCGCGCCTGCAAGGAGGACCCGGATTTCCGTACCCCGAGCGCGTCCGACTTCTCCGAGGCCGGCCCGTTCAACGAGATGGTGGCGATGGGTGTCGTCGCCGTGCGTCTGCAGGGCCTGAACCAGGAACTGGAATGGGACGGCGAGAACATGCGCTTCACCAACATCCCGGCCGGCGCGACCATCAAGACGATGATCCACGACGGCTTCTCCATCACCGACGGCCATCCCACGTTCGAGAACGTGTACACAGAGCCGGTGGATGCGAACCAGTTCGCCCGCGAACTCATCAAGCCCGTCTTCCGCGACGGCTGGAAACTCCCCGAAATGCCTTAAAACCTTAAACACCTATACAATCCATGAAAAAGATCCTTTTGCTTGCAGCGGCTGCTGCACTGATGGTCACCGCCGTTTCCTGCGGCAACCAGGGAAAGAAGAAGGCGGCTGCGCCCGCCGTCCCCGAATACACGGTCGTCGATGCCCCCGAGGTGGACCTGGACGATTTCAAGGTCGATGACGAAGGCTATATCGTCCTCTTCGACGGCACCTCCACGAAGGGATGGCGCGGTTACGGAAAGAAGGAACT
>JAFXMA010000039.1 GCA_017530725.1 Bacteroidales bacterium | reverse complement strand
GCCGCGCGGCCGGCACCGCCGCAACCGACGACAAGCGCATCTGCCAGCGGCACCCGCGCGGCGCTGTTGGCCGGCTCCGGAGGAACGGGCAGCCCGCAGGCCTCGCGGACCGCGAGGATGACGCCATCCACGTCGGTATTGTAACCGACGATGCCGGCGGAGGTTTTGACGGCGAGGTTCACCGCGCCGCAGCGCCGGGCGTCGTCGGAGAGGACGTCCACGGAGCGGAAGGCGTCCTGCTTGAAGGGGGCCGTGATGTTGATGCCGTCATAATGGTCCAGGAACCGTTGCCAGGATGCACCGAAATCGGCGCCTTCCAGCAGGTCATAGGCGTACCGACCGCCATAGGCGGCCTCGAACAGCCGGGGGCTGAAGGAGCCTGCGACCGGGTGGCCGATGAGTCCGAAGCGTTTCATCGCCGGAAGAAAGTTTCGTGGATGTAGGACGAGGCTCCGCACAGGATGCCTGCGATGACCTGGGATTCGTGCGACAGCGTGGCAAAGACAAGGCCGATTCCGAAGGGGATGCCGTACACGCTCGAGAGTGCCAGGGCGACGGCGCCGTGGAAGGCGCCGAACCCGCCCGGAACGGGGATGAGCGAACTGAGGGCGCCGGCGAACATGAGCAGGAGCGCATCCGCCATCCCGAGGTGGTCGATCTGCCCGAGGGCGGCGGCGAGTTCCGGACTTACGGAGGCCGGGTCGATGCCCTGCAAGGCCCACATGATGCTGGCCGACATCAGCCAATACATACACCAGAGAAGGACAGTGTACAGGATGAACAACCAGCCCTGGCGCATGTGCATGCAGGAAACCAGACCGTCATAAATGCCTCGGATCCATCCCCAGATGCGTCCCCAGATGCCCCCTCGCCCGCGGAGCCGCCAGCACGCGACGATGAATGCGCCGGCGAGGAAGATGGCAAGGACGAGGATCCACCACAGGTGGACCTTGTCAGAGAGTCCCGGGAACAGCGCCTCCGAGAAGAAGGTCCCGAACCGGTTCCACATCAGGCCGACGACCAGCAGGGTGACGGCAATGAGGGACAGCAGGTCCCAGATACGGTCCGCCACGACGGTCCCCAGCACCTTGTCGAAGGTGACGAGCCGTTTCCCTTCAGCGTCCCGCCCGGAATGCCGGACCACATAGCCGCAGCGGGCGACTTCGCCCATGCGGGGCAGGACATAGTTGGTGATCGTGCAGATGTTGAAGGCGTTCCAGGTGGTTGCCAGTTGCGTGGAGGCATCCAGCGGCAGCAACTGCATCCGCCAGCGGAGCGCGTGGAGAAAGAACGCAGCCACGCCGAACACCATGGATAGGACGACGAATCCCCAGTGGCACTCCCGGAGGGCGGCGCCGAAGTCTTTCCAGTTTACGTTCCGGAACGAAAAGTACACCAGAAGCGCAGCCACCGCGATCCAGAGCCCGTACCGGAGGATATTTGTCACTTTCTTATCCATTGGTGACACAAAGTTAATGGAAAATCCCCAAATAATGTATAAATTTGTAGGTTATTGGAAAAACCGCCTTCGTATGAAATCCATCCTGGGCATCGGAAACGCCCTCACTGACATCCTCGCCGTCCTCCCGGACGACACGCTTCTCAGGAAGTACCACCTTCCCCTGGGAAGCATGCAGCACGTGGATATGGAGACGGGCGACCGGATCTGGGATGCCCTGAAGGAATACGGCGTCAAGTACGTCCCGGGCGGATCGGCCGCGAACACCATCACCTGCACCTCCATCTTCGGGATGCCGTCGGGCTACATCGGCAAGATCGGCAACGACGACCTGGGGAACCTCTTCAAGAGCACGATGGAGCAGTACGGTGTCCGCGCGCAGATGCTCTACGGCACCAAGTCCAGCGGCCGCTGCATGGTCTTCATCACGGGCGCCAATGCGGAACGCACCTTCGCGGATTACATGGGAGCCACCCTGGAACTGGGTCCGGACGACCTCGTGCCGGAGATGTTCGAAGGCTACGACTATTTCCACATCGAAGGTTACCTTGTGCAGAACCAGGAACTCATCGCGAAGGCCGCCCGCCTCGCAAAGGCCGCCGGCTGCCTCATCTCCATCGACATGGCCTCCTACAATGTCGTGGAGTCCAATGACGCCTTCTTCCACAACCTCGTGGAAAACTACGTGGACATCGTCTTCGCGAACGAGACCGAGGCCAAGGCCTTCACCAAACTCGAACCGCGCGAGGCCTGCAGCGAGATCGCCCGGCACTGCCGGATCGCCGTCGTGAAGGTGGGCAAGGCCGGGTCGATGGTCCAGTCCGGAGACGAATATCACTTCATCGACCCCTGGCCGGCCAAGCCCGTGGATGCCACCGGGGCCGGGGACACCTATGCCGCCGGCTTCCTGTATGCCCATTCGCTCGGGATGCCCCTCCGCGTCTGCGGGGAAGTGGGCTCGGTCATCGCCGCCAAGGTGGTCGAAGTCATCGGCACGAAAATAGACATTCCCCGCTGGCGGGACGCCAAACTGGAAATCCGCGAACTCATCGCGGCCAACACGAAATAGATTATGCTGGAACCGGTCAAAGATATGCTCAGGCGCCACAGCCTGAAAAAGAACGCCTCCACGGAGCCCACGGGATTCGTCCCGCTCTCGAAGATCCGCTCCGCCGTCGCGTTCATCGACGTGGAAGACACTTCCTTCAACGAGTGCAAGAACCTCCTCCTGCTGTTCTTCCGTGAACACAACATCAAGGGTGAGGTATTCTTCTTCGACTTCCGGAAACTCACGGAGGGCGAGCGCCTCATCACCAGCATCACCACCACCATCCTCAAGAAGGACCTCAACTGGTTCGGAAAGCCTTCCCGCGAGAAGGTCGCCCTGATGCTCGACGGGGAGCCCGACCTGTTCATCTCCCTGCTCCCTACGACCGACTATACCCTTGAGTTCATGGCTACAGCCTCCCGCGCCCACTTCAAGGTCGGCCGCGTCCAACTGCCGCAGAACACGTTCGACCTCGTGTTCAAGGATCCCGAGGACCGCAGACTCAGCGAAGCCGAAGTGTGCAAGGAACTGATCAAGTTCATGGGCAAGATCCGATGAAGAAATACCTCATCGTCTTCCTCATCTCGATGGTCCCGCTCATCGAACTGCGCGGCGCCATCCCGTATGCCGTGGGTTTCGGCCTTCCCATCGTCCCGTCCTGCATCGTCGCCGTCATCGGCAACATGCTTCCGGTTCCCTTCATCTTCCTGTTCGCCCGCCGCATCCTGGAGTGGGGGAGGGACAAGAAGTACATAGGCCGGTTCTTCACCTGGTGCCTGGAGAAAGGCGAGAAGGGCGGCCGCAAGTTGGAGGAAAAGGCCGGACGGGGCCTGTATGTGGCCCTGCTGCTGTTCGTGGGCATTCCGCTGCCGGGCACGGGCGCCTGGACCGGCACCCTCGCCGCCAGCATCCTGGACATGGACTTCAGGAAAAGCGTCCTGTACGTCCTGCTCGGCGTCCTCCTGGCCGGAGCGATCATGCTCCTGGGGTCGCTGGGCGTCTTCGGCGCCATCGACTTTTTGAAATGATAACCACACTGACTATGACTCTGAAACGCCTCATCCTCTGGAGCGCATCGCTCCTCCTCGCCGGCAACTGCCTCACAGGCTGCCTCGCCGGCAAATTCATGACGAATTACGCCCTCAAGCCCGCCCAGCACGGCGAGGCCGACATCCAGCGTACCCGCGCCAAGGCCGATTCCCTCGCCCCCGGCGTCATCGCCTGGTATGACGACCTGCACGCGAAGGGCATTTTCAAGGATATCACCCGTACCGATCCAGACGGCCACAGACTGCATGCGGTCTATGCCCCCGCCAAGGATCCGGCCACGGCCCAGGGTACCGCTGTCATTGTCCACGGCTACACGGACAACCATCTGGTCTTCATGTACCTTGTCCGGATGTACCGCGACGAATTCAACTACAACGTGATGGTCCCCGACCTGCAGTACTTCGGCTATTCCGAGGGCGAGGCCGCCCAGATGGGCTGGCTGGACCGGCTGGACGTGGAGGACTGGGCCGTGTTGGCCCATGACATCTTCAAGAACGATTTCACCGTGGTCCACGGCGTGTCCATGGGCGCGGCCGCCACGATGATGATGAGCGGCGACGACCTCCCGCCCTACATCCGTGCCTTCGTCGAGGACTGCGGCTACTCCTCGGCCTGGGACCAGTTCGCGCATAACCTCAAGGACAGTTTCCATCTGCCTCCCTTCCCGATCCTGAACAGCGCCAGCATCGTTTCCAAGCGCCGCTACGACTGGGGCTTCAAGGAGGCTTCCTCGGTGGAGCAACTCGCCAAGTGCGACCGCCCGATGCTCTTCATCCACGGCGACGCCGACGACTTCGTTCCCGTGGACCACGTCTTCAAGAACTACGAGGCCAAGACCCACGGCTACAAGGAACTCGTCCTCGTCCCCGGAGCCGTCCATGCGAATTCCTACGCGAAAGATCCGAAGAACTACACCTGGCGGGTGAAGTACTTCCTCGATCGCGTGAAATCCGGAGAGATCAGATAGGGATCAGGCGTTCCGCTGCCGGACGGCCTCGAAAAGGAGGATGGCGGCGGAGACGGATACGTTAAGGCTGTCCAGGCGGCCGAGCATGGGGATGCGGATGTGCGCATCCGCGGCACGGCGCCAGATTTCGGTAAGACCGGTGGATTCGGTGCCCATCACCAGGGCCGTTCCGCCGGTCATGTCCGTATCATAGTACCAGGAGGAATCCTGGAGTTGGGCGGTGAGGATGCGGATGCCGCGGGCCCGGAGCCAGCCGATGGTTTCCTCCGAGGTGGCGCACACCGTGGGAACGGTGAAGACCGCGCCGATGCTGGCCCGGATGAGGTTGGGGTTCCACAGGTCCGTGAGGGGGTCGCAGACGATGACCGCATCGGCGTGGGCCGCATCGGCGCTGCGAAGGACCGCGCCCAGGTTCCCGGGCTTCTCCACGGACTCCAGCACCATCACCAGCGGATTCTCTCCGAGTAGGAGGTCCTCCAGCCGCCGCTCGCGGACTTCCATCTCCGCGATTACGCCCTCCGTGCCGTCCCGGTAGGCCACTTTCCGGTACAGGGCCTGGGGGATTTCGACGATGAGCGTGTCCGGGCCGGGATTCTGCGCGGCGAAGGAATCTCCCCCCGCCAATTCCGGACACACGAACACGGTCCGTGCCCGGAAGCCCGCCTGGAGCGCATGCTCCAGTTCCCGCCGGCCTTCCACCACGAAAAGACCCTGCTCCCGCCGCGCCTTGGATTTTTCCTGCAGCAGGAGCAGATTCCTGATTTTCGGGTTCTGTGCCGATGTGATGCTTTCGATGCGCATGGCGGTCATTCCCGGCTAGGGCGGGAACCTAGAATTTCTCCGGACGCATGGTCGGGAAGAACAGCACGTCCTGGATCGCGTCGTTGCCGGTCATGAACATCGTGAGGCGGTCGATGCCGATGCCGATGCCCGAGGTGGGCGGCATGCCGTATTCGAGCGCGCGCACGAAATCGTAGTCGATGTACATCGCCTCGTCGTCGCCCTTGGACTTGAGGGCGGCCTGCTCCTCGAAGCGGGCGAGTTGGTCGATGGGGTCGTTCAGTTCGGAGTAGGCGTTCGCCAGTTCCTTGCCGGCGACGAAGAGTTCGAACCGCTCGGTGAGCGTGTCGTCGTAGCGGCAGCGCTTGGTGAGCGGGGACATCTCCACGGGGTAGTCGATGATGAAAGTGGGTTGGATGAGGTTCTTCTCGCAGAACTCGCCGAAGATGGCGTCGATGAGTTTGCCAACGCCCATTTCCGGGGTCACCTCCACGCCCAGTTTCTTGCAGGTTTCCCGCAACTGCGCTTCGTCCATGCCCTTGACATCGACGCCGGCATACTCCTGGATGGCGTCCAGGATACGGAGGCGGCGGAACGGGCCCTGGAAGGAGATCTCGTTCCCCGCGATGTCCTTCACGAGCCCGCCGGTGGCCTCGGCCACCCGGGTGAGCATCTTCTCCGTGAAGTCCATCATCCAGTTATAGTCCTTGTAGGCGACGTACAGTTCCACGCAGGTGAACTCCGGATTGTGCGTCTTGTCCATTCCCTCGTTGCGGAAGTTCTTCGCGAACTCGTACACCCCGGGGAAGCCGCCCACGATGAGGCGCTTCAGGTACAGTTCGTTCGCGATCCTCAGATACATGTCCGTATCCAGCGCATTGTGGTGCGTGATGAACGGGCGTGCCGTGGCACCGCCCGGGATGGGCTGCAGGATCGGGGTCTCCACCTCCAGGCAGCCTGCCTCGTCGAAGTAGCGGCGCATCGTGGAGATGATCTTCGCCCGCTTGACGAACGTTTCCTTGACCTGCGGATTGACCACGAGGTCCACGTAGCGCTGGCGGTAGCGGAGTTCCGGATCCGCGAAACCGTCGTGGACCGTGCCGTCGGCGTCGGTCTTCACGATGGGGAGGACGCGGAGGGACTTCGACAGGACGGTGAGTTCCTTCGCATGGACGGAGAGTTGGCCCGTCTGGGTGATGAAGGCGAAGCCCTTGATGCCGATGATGTCACCGATGTCCAGGAGTTTCTTGAAGACGGTGTTGTACAGGGTCTTGTCTTCGCCGGGGCAGATCTCGTCCCGCTTGACATACACCTGGATGCGTCCCGCGTGGTCCTGCAGTTCCATGAAGGAGGCGGCGCCCATGATGCGGCGGGACATGATGCGTCCGGCGAGGCACACATCGTCGAAATTCCCCTTTCCGGGGTCGTAACCCGCCTCGATTTCCGCCGTGGTCACATTCACGGGATAGAGGGGTGCGGGGTATGGATTGATGCCCAGTTCGCGGAGTTTCGCAAGGGATTCCCGGCGCCCGCGTTCCTGCTCGTTGAGGTCGATTGTCATGGCCATATTATCGGTAATCTGGATTTATTCATTTTTAAGTGTCTGCAAAGGTACGAAAAACCTGTTACAATCCCATTTTTCAGCGATTTATTTGGATAAAAGTTGAGAATTTGTTGGGAAAATCAGATTATTCTGCTTAATTTTGCCAATGTATACTGAAGTGTCCAGACGGGACGCTGTGTTTTCGGGCGCCTAAAAAGGCCAAAAAGCACGTCGGCATACCTTAAATATTTTAATAATAGAAGGAAGAACAACAACAATTCTTATCATATGAGACTGAAAAGCTTAACACTGATTCTCGCCGTTGCGCTGGGTGCCCAGGTGGCCTTCGCGCAGCAGAGCAAGTCCGATCCCAGTCTGGAGTTCAATCCGCACTGGTACGGTCAGATCCAGGGCGGTGCCGCTTACACCATCGGCGAAACCGCATTCAAGGACCTGATCACCCCTGCAGGAGCCCTCTCCCTCGGGTATCAGTTCAATCCTACCCTCGGCCTGCGTTTCAACGTCGCCGGCTACCAGGGCAAGGGCGCTGTCGTCGCCCCGTCCGAGGTTTACAAGTTCAACTACCTCCAGGGCGCTCTCGACCTCACCCTCAATCTGGCGCAGCTCTTCGGTTACAAGCATGACCGCGTGTTCAATCCGTTCGTGTTCATCGGCGGCGGTGCCGCCTATGGCTTCAACAACGGCGCGACCAAGGTCACCAAGACCAATCCGAAGGAATACTTCGCCCTCCTCTGGGAGAAGAACATGATCACCCCGGTCGCCCGCGTGGGCCTGGGTGCTGATTTCCGTCTGAGCGACGCCGTCGCCCTCACCCTCGAGGTGAACGACAACGTGCTCTCCGACAAGTTCAACTCCAAGAAGGTCGGCCATCCCGACTTCCAGTTCAACGCCCTCGCCGGCTTGAAGATCAACTTCGGCAAGACCACCCGTCCGAGCGCCAAGTACCTCGCTGAACTCGCCGCCGCCGAGGCTGCCGCTGCCGCTGAGAAGGCCCGCCTCGAGGCCGAGCGCGCTGCGAAACTCGCCGCCGAGAAGGCCGCTGCCGAGAAGGCTGCCGCCGAGAAGGCCCTCGCCGACAAACTCGCCGCTGAAAAGGCTGCCGCCGAGCGTCTCGCCGCCGAGATGCGCCAGGTGAACACCTTCTTCACCATCAACTCCGCCGTCATCTCCGACGAGGAGGCCGCCAAACTCATCCGCTACATCGACTGGCTCAAGGCGAATCCGGACGTGAACGTCGCCATCGCCGGCCACGCCGACAAGGGCACCGGTACCAAGCGCATCAACCAGCGCCTGTCCGATGAGCGTGCCGCCGCCGTCAAGGCGTTCCTCGTGGACCGCGGCATCGCCGAGTCCCGGATCGTCTCCGTCGTGGGCAACGGCGACCGGATCCAGCCGTTCGCCGAGAACGACCTGAACCGCGTCGTGCTCAGCACCATCGAGTAATCAACAACTCTTAATTCTATACCAACTTTATGAAAGTCAAATTCACGAAACTCGCAGCGCTCCTCCTTGCAGGAGTAGCACTGCTTGCTGCCGGATGTACCGACTACGAAGTCGACATCCAGAAGGTGGACAAGAAGGTTGATGAACTGGCTCAGAAGACGGCCGCCGACCTGAACGCTCAGGTGGACGCCCTCAAGGCCATGATCGCCACCCTCGAGACCAACTACAAGGCTGCTGATGAGGCGCTCAAGGCGCAGATCCAGCAGCAAATCGACAAGATCAACGGTCAGATCTCCGACCTCCAGAGCACGAAACTGGACAAGACCACCTTCGATGCTTACAAGGCTGAGACCGCCGAGACGCTCCGTCTCCTGAACGAGGCAGTCGACATGATCAAGGAGAACTATGCCACCAAGGAGGAACTCAACACTGCCGTTGCCGGCATCTATGAGAAACTCGATGACTATGTTCTGAAGACCACTTTCGAGGAGTTTGTCAAGATTGCCGCCACCAAGGCTGAACTCGAGGCCGCCAAGAAAGACCTCCAGGATGAACTCGCCAAGGCGAAGTCCGAACTCGAGCAGGCGATCAAGGACGGTGACGAAGCCCTTGAGAACAAGATGAATGAGAAGATCGGCAAGATCAACGAAGCGATCGAGAAACTTGAGGGCGACCTCGAGGAACTGGCCATCCGTGTCACTTCTCTCGAAGGCACCGTCAATGATATCGTCGACGAACTCGCCTTTGCAGAGGGCGACCTCCAGGCTTACATCGACGACGCCGATGCCGCTACTCTCGAGGCTGCCAAGGCCTACACCGACGAACTGATCGATGACCTTATCGAGCAACTCAATGAGATTCTCGACCAGATCTACAGCCGTCTCGCCATGGCCCTGCAGCGCATCCAGAGCATCGTCTATGTTCCGGACTATGACGACCTGAAGATCACCTCCAACATGGCTTTCGTCACCCAGACCGTCACTCCTGAGGCCGAGGGTGAGGATGCCGCTCCCGCGGAGCCTGAGAAGGTGGTTCTCGCCATCGATGAGCCCACCCAGGTTACCTACCAGTTCCTCCCGGCTCAGTATGCCGGTACGATTGCCCGCGCTATCAAGGAAACCCTTGAGAATCCTATTACCCGTGAGGATGCCAAGGATACCGGTTATGAGGGTATCGTCGCCTGGTTCTCCGTGAAGCCGGTCAATACCCGTGCCGACGAGGCCGAGGTTGCCGCTCCTGAGTTCAACATCGTTTCCGTTGACAAGTATGACGAAGCCTCCGGTGAAATCACCTTCACGGTGATGCCGAAGAACGTCGCTTCCGCCGCTTTTGCCGCCAACGGCATCAAGCCCAACTATTCCCTGGAGATCTTCACGCAGGACGGTTCTTACATCGCTGGTGGTTCCGCTGCTACCATGTACGGTGACCAGATGTATTTCGGTGGCGACCGTCTCCCGCTCTCTTACGATATGAATGACTGGGTTCTCGGTGTCTATTCCTATGAGGATCTGAAGGCTTTCGAGGCCCGTTCCGCTTTCGCCGCCCAACTCCGTCTGTATCACCTCCAGGATTACGATCTGGATATCGACTGGGATACCTTCGAGTTTGACTGGATCGATTACGAGAACGAACTCGCTTCCGCTTACAATGTGCTCTATCCCGGTGTGACCGAGATCGAGATCCTCCCGGATCCGTACAAGCCCGATGTGGACGAGGATGGCAATCCCAAGAAGGATGAGGATGGCAACACGGTCCTCGTGAATGCTGTTCCTGATTATCAGTATCTCCCGTACAGCGCCCTCCGCAAGGACGGTGAAGATGCCGTCGGTGAGAAGCCTGAGCAGGATCCTAAGGGTTACCGTGTCGTCATGGACCAGGCTGTTCCCGGTCTCATGATCGACGGTAAGGTTTACACCGTCGAGGATGCCGCCAAGATGGGCCACCTCGTTCCCACCGTCACCACGAACTTCAAGGAGTTCACCTTTGACCAGAATACGGCCGAGGCTCCCCTGGATGAAGAGAACTTCATCGTTACTCCCAAGGTTTACGCTGAGGTTGAGATGAATCCGGAAAAGAGTGCTGCCGAGCGTAAACTCGCCGTTGGCAACGTCATCACCGGTCACTACTTCTTCGAGACCGTCCTCGGTAAGACCCCGTTCGAGGGCGATGTCGAGATCACGAAGCCGCTTGGCTCCGTCGATGCTACCGCCGAAATCCTCTGGACCTATGCCGAAGATGCCGACGTGGACCACAACCTCTTCTATCCGGATGAGCAGGTCGAGGGCGGCACCGTGTATCAGCGTCTGGTTTACGAAATCGCGCTTGACGAGGAAGATGTCACGTTCCTGAAGAACAAACTCGATGTCTCCATCACCGACTTCGCTGGTCTCCAGCCGAAGAATCCTACCGTCGCCATCGCCGACATCCCTGAGGAAGGTGCCGAGCCCGAGTTCGCCGAGCCGATCGCCCTCTCCGAGTGCGACCTCACCATCGAGAATGTTGCCATCAAGGACGGCAAACTCTATGCTGACTTCGTCTTCCCGCAGGAGGCCTGGAACAAGATCTACAAGATCGTCGCTCCTTACGAGACCGAAACTGCCCTCATCACCGTGAACGGTGTGGTCACCACGATCGACCGTAACCGTGAGAAGGTCGTCCTTGGTCCTTACGAGCACACCTTCATCGTCAATGGCGAGGAGTTCGTCGACGGTTACTATCACTGGACCAGCGAGAAACTGAACGGCGATGTCTTCAAGGCCTTCGATGCCGACGGTGTCATCAACGTCAAGGGTATCACGCTTGAGAACGGTGACTTCAAGTATGCTGCCGATCAGAAGAAGTTCGATGCTGCTGAACTCGAAGGCAAACTCCGCATGGCCGATCCTTCCGGCACTGCCAAGGGTTATGTCGACTTCAACCGCAACGACATCGTCCTGAACACGCTGTCCACGCTCACTCCTGAGGTCCTTGCCGGTGAGATCTTCAACAGCGGCAAGCGTTCCGAGACCGACCCGAACCTGTGGCTGGGTAACGAGGTGACCCGCAACGTCACCACCTACATCGGTGAGGAAGTCGAACTCGTGATGGTCTTCAACTTCAAGGTTCCGGATTACAACTTCCTGCACCTGAGTTACTACACCTTCAACACCAACGAGGAAGTCACTGAGGACAACTTCATCCAGAAGTACGCGCTTCCTGCCGAGATCGAGGGTGTTCCTACTCCTTACGACGCTCCGATCTGGTGGACCCAGGTGAATCCTTCCTACTTCACCACCGTGAAGGAGAAGGGCACTCCTGAGGCTGAGGCCCAGACCCGCGTGAGCAACCGCTACGCGCTGGCTGACTACGATGTGGCCTACATCAACCTCTCTGAACTTGCGTTCAACGTGGTGGATGACAAGGATGACATCATCGAAGCCGAAGATCTCGAGAAACTCGGCCTGGTTGCCAAGTTCGTCTATACCGACAAGGCTCTCGAGGCTGACGATGCCGAACTGCCGAAGCCGGACAAGGACGCTTGCGACAACGAGTTCCTCCTCTACAAGAGCCTGTGGGTTGACAACACGACCTTCTACTACCTGACCAACGAGCATCCGTTCATCCCGGCTCTCGGTACGCTGACGCTCAATGTCGGTGAGGAAGGCAAGGGTGGCTATGCGTTCCCGGTCGCGACCCGCTTCGAGTTCCCGAAGGAGGCTGTCAAGCACGCTGGTGTGAACCTCGACTACAGCTCCTACGCGATGGTCCGCTGGACGCCGTTCAAGGCTCCTAAGGCCAATGGCTTCACCATCGTCCTCGATGAGAACAAGGTTTACGCCGAGCCTCTCTTCAAGGGTATGGAACTCAAGGACAACCGTCCGAACAACACTTCCTTCTTCGTGATCCAGGATGGCGAGTGGGTTGTTGGTAACGCCGCTGAGAACGCTACCAAGTCCAGCACCACCAATGGCTACATGAAGGGTGTCAACGCCAAGGAAGCCTATCACATCAAGGCCGCGTTCGACTACAGCGATGTCGAACTCCCTGCGGAACTCAAGAAGCTCCTCAAGGTCAAGTTCAGCGCTGACGGCAAGACCTTCGTTGATGAGAATGATGAGAACGAGACCCTCACTCCGTACGTCGTCTTCGACTACACCTCTGAGGTCCAGTTCCGTGGAACCATCACGATCCCTGTGGTTGTGAGACTCCAGAATCCTTGGCAGCAGGAAATCAAGTTTGCCTACAACTTCATCATCAAGGGTGTTGAGTAGTCAATCTTGACCGTGAACAAATCGGGCCGGTTCCTTCGGGGACCGGCCCTTTTTTGTTCATGTACTTATATTACGGTATCTCCGTTCGGATTTTTTCGTATCTTTGTAAGAACGACATATTGAACCTTGAACCGATGAAACGTACGATTGTACTGCTTGCGGCCTTCGCGGTCGCGCTTTCAGCCGCTTTCTGCGGCAACGCCAAGGAGCCGGACAAGCCCGGCACCAAACTCATCACCATCCAGGGCGGTTACGGCCCGGGCATCGGAGGACTTGTCTCCGGGAACATTTCGGTCGCGAACCTCGGAGCGGCTCATCTCTACGGAGGACTCCAGTTGGGCGGGAATTTCCGTCACGGTGGTGTTTCTTCCCTGGATACGCGGAAGTTGGATCTCTCTGTTGCCCCGCGTGTGATGCTGGGCTGGAATCTGGGTCGTGTCGTGGAGTTCCACGCAGGTGGTCTTGCCGGCATTGCCGCGGTGCGATTTGATTCCTACAAGAGCAAACTTGCCTTCTGCTGGGGTGGTTTCGGCGGTTTCCGCCTGAATTTCAGCGACTCCTTCGGCATCGTCCTGGAAGGCTGCTACTCACCGCAACTTCCGTACGGTCTCGGCGGCATTGCCATCAGGTTCTGATTCTTAGGCACATAGATAAAAGATTGGCCGGGTCTCCTCCCCAAGAGACCCGGCCGGTATATAAAACGAACTTAACAAATAGACATGAATTGAATTCAATGTCCACTGCAAAGGTATAATCTTTTAATTGGATAAGCAAACTATTTACGGTTTTTAAGTTAAATAAATATTTTTAGTTATAAATTAAAAGATTTTAGATTTCTCGACTTCGCTCTGCAACAGGGCGGATTTTTTTGTCTTGGCTGGGACCAATCGGCAGTCACTCGTCCACTCGACCCTTTTTGAAATCCACTTTTGTTGCACTGGAATTGGTTTGCAATTGATTGATAATCAGTGTAGAACCCTTTCGGAGAGGCAGTTTTCATCCACTTAAGTCCCAAAAGTGGAATAACGGCGTCTGTTCGTCTGTAATTTTGCACCGTCCGGCATTGGCTGCCGGGCGCACACTTGAACAAACCATTCCAAACACCTTTATGAAAAAAATCGTTGTATTCGTAATGATGCTTCTGAGCGTAGCGGCTTACGCGCAGAGGCGGACCGTTACGGGCACGGTGACGGATGGGTCCGGCTATCCCGCGATCGGCATCACGGTCCTGGAGCAGGGCACGCAGAACGGCGCCGTGACCGACGCTGACGGCCGGTATTCCATTACGGTCGCCGGTCCTCAGTCCGTGCTCGTCTTCGACGCGCTGGGCTACGGCACCGTCACCGAAACCGTGGGCTCCCGTTCCGTCGTCGATGTGACCATCGAGGAGGAAGCCCTCGCGCTGGACGCAGTCGTGGCCATCGGCTACGGCTCTGTCCGCAAGAAGGACCTTACGACGGCCGTGTCCATCGTTTCCACCGAAGACGCCGCCCTGCGGCCCGTTTCCGAGGCTTCCGGTCTCATCCAGGGCAAGGTGGCCGGCGTCCAGGTCCAGCAGACCAGCGGTCTGCCGGGATCCGGCATGACGGTCCGCGTCCGCGGTAACAGTTCCATCGCCTCCTCCAATGACCCGCTGTACGTCGTGGACGGCGTTCCCGTGGGTGAAGGCTCCTATGCCATCGCCTATCTGTCCCCGAACGACATCGAGACCATGCAGATTCTCAAGGACGCTTCCTCCGCGGCTATCTATGGTTCCCGCGCCGCGAACGGCGTCGTGCTCATCACCACCAAGCAAGGCGGCCGCAATCAGGCTCCCCGGGTGAATTTCACCTCCTATGTGGGCGTGTCCAACGTGACGCGTTCCTATGAGGTCCTGAATGTGGACGAGTACCGCGAATACGCGAAGGAATTCAATATCAATATCCCCGCCGGCCTCAAGGACGAGACCGACTGGTTCGACTACACCTACCAGACCGGCATCACCCAGAACTACCAGTTGGGCGTTTCCGGCGGCGGTGACAAGTTCCGCTATTACATCGGCGGCGGCTATTCCGACGAGCAGGGTATCATCAAGGTCGCCTACGCCCGCCGCTACAACGTGCGCGCCAGTTTCGACGTGGACATGTACAAGTGGCTCACCGTGGGCGCGAACGTGGCGTATTCCAACTACAAGAACAACGGCATCATTTCCGGTACGGGTGCGAACCGCGCCGGCGTCGTCCTCTCCGTCATCAATACCCCGACCTACGCCGTGGTGTGGGATCCGGAGAATCCGAAGCAGTACTATGACGCATTCTACGGCCTGGGCGGCTACACCACGCCGGCCGAGAACATGGCCCGCAGCGAAAGCAATTTCGATACCACCGACCGCGCCATCCTCACCGGCTACGCGCAGATCAACTTCACCAAGAAACTGAATTTCAAGAGCACGGTGTCCATGGACCGCCGCTGGGTCCACAGTTGGTCCTACCTGGATCCGGTCCAGACCGGCTACGGCCGCACCCAGCACGGCGAGGCGACGGACACCCGCAGCGACGACCGCCGGATGATCTATGACAACATCCTTTCCTACAAGGACACCTTCGGCGGCAAGCACAACCTGGACGTGATGGCCGGTACCTCCGCCACCACCTCCGACTGGCAGCAACTCAGCGGTTCCCGCAGCAACTTCAACCCCGAGTACTACGACAAGATCTGGGGCCTCGGCGGCGGCAACAAGGGCGGCCTCCGCGGCCAGTCCACGGGCTGGGCCCAGTGGGCGATCATGTCCT
>JAFXMA010000038.1 GCA_017530725.1 Bacteroidales bacterium | reverse complement strand
TTCGAATCGGTCGACTTCAACCCCTACCTCGCCGACTTCTACGAAGACATGGAGCGGTGGTCCTTCAACCTCCAGATCTCCTTCCTGAACAAGCGTTTCCAGGACGTGGTGGAGATTTCCAAGCAGAAGGACATCATCATCCAGGACCGCACCATCTACGAGGACGCCCGCATCTTCGCTCCGAACCTCCACGCGATGGGCCTGATGTCCACCCGCGACTTCGAGAACTACTCCGACCTGTTCGACCTGATGATGTCGCTCGTGAACCCGCCGGACCTGCTGATCTACCTCCGCAGTTCCATCCCGAACCTGATCGCCCAGATCCAGAAGCGCGGACGGGAGTACGAACGGTCCATCCGGATCGACTACATCACCGGCCTGAACCAGCGCTACGAGGACTGGATCAAGGATTACAAGGCCCGCCTCCTGATCGTCGATGTGGACAAGATCAAGTTCGAGAACAAGCCGGAGGATTTCCAGTACATCACAGACAAGATCGACGCCGAACTGTTCGGCCTTTTCCCTGCCGAGTGAGGCAGGGTTTTTCCTTTAAAACCTATACCCGTTTATGACAGAAAGACCTACGATCATCGACTTCGTGGAGAAGAATACCCGGCAGTTCGCCGACCACGTGTACCTCCGCGAGAAAGTGAATGGCAAGTGGACCGAGATCACCCAGGAACAGACCCGTAACGAGGCCTACCGCATCGGCGCCGGCCTCATTTCTCTGGGCCTGAAGAAAGGCGACAAGATCGCCCTCCTCTCCGAGAGCCGCGCCATGTGGATCCTGGCGGAAATCGGCGCCCTGTATGCCGGAGCCGTCGATGTGCCCCTCTCCGTGAACCTCGGGGAAGGCAAGGACCTCGTCTTCCGCATCAACCATTCCGAATCCAGGTGGATCCTCGTCTCGGGGAACCATCTTCCCCGGATCCGCGCCATCCTGGACCAGTGCCCGGATGTGGAGAAGGTCATCGTCTTCGACGACACCGCCTTCGACTATGACAGGCTCGAGCCAAAGGAGATCCGGATGTCCGAGATCCAGAAGATGGGCGACGAGTTCCTGAAGGCCCATCGGGACGAATTCGAGGCCCGGTTCAAGTCCATCGGCCCGGACGACTACGCGAACATCTCCTATACCTCCGGTACCACGGCGGATCCGAAGGGTATCCTCCTGACACACCGCAACTACACGGCGAACGTGGCCCAGGGCAATTCGGTCATCTCCATCGGTCCGGACTCGACGATGCTCATCATCCTCCCGCTGGACCACTGCTTCGCGCACGTGGCGGGTATGTACACCATGATGGGATATGCCGGCTCCATCGCCTTCGTTCCCATCGGCAAGAACGCCCTCGCCACCTTGCGCAACGTTCCGACCGCGATCGCTGAAACGCGTCCGCATGTGATGCTGTCCGTTCCGGCGCTCGCCCGCAACTTCAAGAAGAACATCGAGAGCGGCATCAAGAAGAAAGGCCCGAAGGTGGAGAAACTCTTCAACTTCGCCGTCAACAATGCCATCAAGTACAACCGCGAATACTACAACCGCGGCACGGGCGGCACCTTCTGGCGCAAGCCCCTCGTGGCCCTGTTCGACAAGATCCTCTTCAAGCAGGTCCGCGAGAGTTTCGGCGGCCGGATGCAGTTCTTCGTGGGCGGCGGCGCCCTGCTGGACATCGAACTCCAGCGCTTCTTCTGCGCCGTGGGCATGCCCATGTTCCAGGGGTACGGCCTTACCGAGGCCACGCCCATCATCTGCTCGAACTCCACCGGTCACGCCCGTTTCGGCTCCTCCGGCCGCCTGGTGAAGCCGATGGACTGCGTCATCCTGGACGCCGAGGGCAAGGAAGTCCCGCACGGCACCCGCGGCGAGATCGTCATCCGCGGTGAGAACGTCATGGCCGGCTATTGGAAGAATCCCAAGGCCACGGCCGACACCATCATCGACGGCTGGCTCCACACCGGCGACATGGGGTACATCTGCCCGGAAGATCCGGAATTCCTGTATGTCGTGGGCCGCTTCAAGAGCCTGCTCATCTCCTCCGACGGCGAAAAGTACTCTCCGGAAGGCTTCGAGGACAATCTGACCGAGGTCTCCAAGTACGTCAACGCCTGTGTCCTGCACAACAACCAGAAGCCCTACTGCGTTGCGCTGATCGTTCCGGACAAGGCCGCGCTGAAGGAGGCCGTGGAGGCCAAGGGACTGGATGCCGCCTCCGAGGAAGGCCGCAAGGCCATGCTGGACATCATCCAGCAGGAAGTGGACTCCTACAAGAAGGGCGGCAAGCACGAGGGCATGTTCCCCGAGCGCTGGCTTCCGACCGCCATCGGCATCTGCGATGAAGAATTCACCATCGCCAACAAGATGATGAACTCTACGATGAAGATCGTCCGGGGCAAGGTGGAGGAACATTACGCCTCCTTGCTGGACTACCTGTACACCGCCGAAGGCAAGGATATCCGGAACGCCCGCAACCTGGAGGCCTTGAAGTAGCCCCGCCTTCCGTCTGCATAAATGGCCTCTCACGCGCGTGAGAGGCCATTTTATTTTCGGATTCATTTCTTGCTTTTGAGGGAGAAGTTTCGTAATTTTGTACGACTATGGGCATTACGGAACGGAAATGGACCGTCCATGATTCCGGAGACCCGGAAAAAGTGGGACGGCTGGCGACGGAACTCGGTGTGGACCGGGTTCTGGCGGAACTGCTGGTCCAGCGCGGCGTGGAAACCTTCGAGCAGGCCCGCCGTTTCTTCCGTCCCAGCCTGGACGACCTCCACGACCCGTTCCTGATGAAGGACATGGACAAGGCCGTGGAACGTCTCCATGATGCCATCACCAAGGGGGAGAAGATCCTCGTGTACGGCGACTACGACGTGGACGGCACAACGGCCGTCGCCCTGGTCTATTCCTTCGTCCGCCGTTTCACCAAGCGGGTGGAGTATTACATCCCCGACCGCTATGACGAGGGCTACGGCGTCTCCTACAAGGGCCTGGACTGGGCCTCGGACAACGGCATCGACCTGCTCATCACCTTGGACTGCGGCATCAAGGCCATCGAGAAGGTGGAGTACGCCCGGAGCAAGGGCATCGACGTGATCATCTGCGACCACCACCTGCCGGAGAATGAACTTCCCGGTGCGGTGGCGGTGCTGGATCCCAAGCGGGAGGACGACCACTATCCCTTCGATGACCTGTGCGGTTGCGGCGTGGGGTTCAAGTTCGTCCAGGGCTATTCCCAGAAATACAACATCGACTTCGAGTCGCTGGAACCCCTCCTGGACCTGCAGGTGGTGTCCATCGCCTCTGACCTCGTGTCCATGGTGGGGGAGAACCGCATCCTCGCGCATTTCGGCCTCAAGCGGCTGAACGAGAACCCCCGCAAGGGTCTCCTCGCGATGCTCAGCCTCGCGAAACTCGAGCCCGGCCACGTGACCATCGACGATATCGTCTTCAAGATCGGCCCGCGCATCAATGCCGCCGGCCGGATGGAGTCCGGCCGCCTGGCGGTGGAACTCCTGACCGCGATGGACGACCGGTCGGCCTTCCAGATCGGCGAGAAGATCAACGACAACAACAACGAGCGCAAGAACATCGACCGGGAAATCACCCAGGAAGCCCTGGAGATGGTCCAGAACGGCACCGCCCTGGAGACGGAGAACGTGACCATCGTCTATAACCCCACCTGGAACAAGGGCGTCGTGGGCATCGTGGCCTCGCGCCTGGTGGAGGCCTATTACAAGCCTACGGTGGTCCTGACGACGTCCAACGGGTTCATCACCGGCTCCGCCCGCAGCGTCGCCGGCTTCGACCTGTCTGCCTCCATCGAGAGTTGTGCGGACCTGCTGGAGAACTTCGGCGGCCATGTCTATGCCGCCGGCCTC
>JAFXMA010000037.1 GCA_017530725.1 Bacteroidales bacterium | reverse complement strand
GGACGGGTGTAACCGGTGGAATTCTCCAGCGGAGCGGCCTCCTGGGAAATGTTGCCGTTCGTGAAGACCACGATCATCGGCTTCGCCTCACCGCGGGCGATGAGATTGTCGAGGATCTGCGTGGCGCGGCCCTGGGTGACCCAGGCGTCTTCGTCACCGCCGATGCCGTGCAGGACATACAGGACAGGATACTTGGCCTTGGGGTTGTTCTCGTAACCGGCCGGGGTATAGACCGTCAGACGGCGGTCGAAGCCCGCGGTGGCGGAAGGATACCACACCTTGGACACGGTGCCGTGCGGGACGCGGTGGATGGCGTAGAGATCGCTGCGGGCACCGGCTTCCGGCACCAGCAGGACGCTGGTCAGGGAGGCGATGTCCCGGTTGACGAACACGTTGTTCGGGTCGATCATGGACTTACCGTCCACGTTGAAGGTGTAGGTGTACATTTCGGGGGCCACCTTGAAGGGCGTGGTGTATTCCCACACACCGTTCTTGCCCTCTTTGAGGACACCCACGCCGGGAGTGTCATAAGTCATTTTCTGACCGTTGAACTCCACTTCCGTCTTCTGGGTGGGGAGGAAATCACCGGTGACTTCCACCCGGACGGCCTTGGGGTCCTGGTAGCGGAAGGTGACGGTACCGTCGGCATTGATGACGGGAGATTCTACGCTGGGGCCTCCGAAGAGGGCCTGCTGCGCAAAAGCGGAAACGCCGAGGCAAAGGGCGGCCGCTGCGATGAGGATTTTTTTCATATCTTTAATCAGAGTTTGATGTTTTTCTTGAGGCGGATGTCCTCCGAAGAGGCACCGACGAGAAGTTTGGCACGACCGTTCCGGAAGGCGAAAGCGTGCTTCCCGCTGTCCCAGAGTTTCAGGTCGTCGGCCGGAACCACGATTTCCACGGGGACGGTCTCCCCTGCCTTCACGGCCACACGCTCGAAACCGCGGAGGCGCTTGGAAGCGTCGTCGTTCTTGAATTTGGCATACAGTTGGACCACTTCCTCACCGTCGCGGGAACCGGTGTTCTTGAGGTCGAACCTAACCACATAGTTGTCGCCGTCCTTCTTCACTTTCAGGTGCGAATACTTGAAAGTGGTGTAACTGAGGCCGAAACCGAACGGGAAGAGGGGCTTCGCCTTGGCATACATGTAGGTACGGCCGTGGCGGATGTCGTAGTCCAGCAGGTTCGGGAGGTCCAGGATGTCTTTCACCCAGGTCTGGGTGAGACGGCCGGCGGGATTGTAGTCACCGAACAGGACATCGGCCAGGGCGCTGCCCGTTTCCTGGCTGCATTGGGTCATGTGGACGATGGCGGGGACGTTCTCCGCGGTCCAGTTGATCGCGAACGGGAAACTGGAAATGAGCGTGACCACGGTGTTTTGGTTCGCCTGCCAGACGACCTTGATGAGGTCCTCGGTCTCCAACTGGAGGCTGCGGCGGTCCAGGGCTTCGCGGCCGTCACCGGCAATGGTGCCATAGGCCCAGGGAGACTGGACGGACTGTCCGTCCCAATCCGGGCTCGTGGCGGGATGGTTGCCCACGCACACGATGCACACGTCGGCCCATTTCGCCAGTTCCTGGGCGGAACCGTCGGAATCCCAGCGCTGGAACTTCACCTCGACGTCGGTGCCCTCGACCTTTGCCTTGATGCCGTCGAGCGGGCTCACGCGGTAGGCCGGCAAGGCGCCGTACCAGTCCTTCAGGACTTTCTCGGCGCGGTTGCCGAACACGGCGATCTTCTTGACCTTGGACTTGTCCAGCGGCAGCAGATTGCCTTCGTTCTTGAGGAGGACGATGGATTTCTGCGTCACGAGACGCGCCTTGTCCTTGAATTCCTGGCGCTCCCAAGGGACATCCTCCTCGGAGCCGAATTCCTGCGCGTCGTACGGACACTCCGCGTCCATCAGGCCGAGGCGCAGCATGGTCCGGAGATTGGCCTTCGTGCGCTCGTCGATCACCTCGTCCGAGAGATAACCGGCGTCATACGCGGCCTTCACTTGGGTGAAATTGGAGTCGATGAACCGGGAAAGGCCAGCCTCGAGGGCTTTCTTTACGGCATCGTTCACGTCCGCAGCGTAGCCGTGCATGTCCGGCATGTACATGAACCGGAGGGCGCCGGCATCGTCCACAATCGTACCCTTCATGCCCCACTCGTCGATCAGGATCTCCTGGATGAACGGCGCTGCGATGCAAGGGATGCCGTTGTAGGCGTTGTAGGCGGTCATCAGGGACATGGCACCCGCGCGGGCGCCTTTCCAGAAGCCGTAGGAATAGTAGTCGCGGAAGAGTTCCTCGTCAAAACGCGAGTCCGTCTTGTAGCGGCTGTCCTCGTTGCTGTTCGCGAGGAAATGCTTCATCAGGGCTGCACCCCGCCAGTACTTAGGGTCGTCGCCCTGGATGCCCTTCACCTCGGCGGCGACCATTTCGCCCACGAGGTAGGGATCCTCGCCGAAACTCTCCTCGGTGCGGCCCCAGCGAGGGTCACGGGCGAGGTCGGCGTTCGGCGCCCAGAGGACCAGCGCCTTCCAGGGATTGTCCTTGGAATAGAAGCGGGCCTCATAGGACATCACATCGCCGACGATATGGGCCATTTCCCGGTCCCAGGTCTCCCCCACGCCGTAGGCCTGCGGGAAGGCGGTACTGTTGCGGTACTTCGGCTGGGGACGGCCGGGCCAGTTGCCGAACTGGCCGGCATTCCCGAGGTTCGGGAGTTCGGCATCGCCACCGCGCACGATACCATGGATGGCCTCGGTCGCGCCGGGGCCTGCAATGCCGAGACGCGGCACACCCTGCCCCACGATCGTCATGATCTTCTCATCGACGGTCATCAGGGACACGGCATTGTCCAGCCGCTCTTCCTCGGAAAGTTTCGTATCCTGGAAGGGATACTCCTGCGCACGAAGGATGGCACCTCCCGCCAGAACCAGGCAGAAAGCGAAGGAAATGATGCGTTTCATGGTTTGGGGTATGGACATTATTTGAATGAATCACCAACTTTCTGCAGTGCCTTGGGGAGGCATTCCTGCCAGAAATTCCAGTAATGGATGCCGTCACGGGCGATGTATTCCACTTTCAGCCCGCGGTCCTTCATATAATCGGCCAAGTCCTTGGCGCTTGCATTGTCCACGGTCGTATCCTGGTTGCCCACCTCTACGGTGAAACCGGGGAAAACGCCCTTGTCGGCCTGGGCATCGACCAGGGCCTTCATGTCGCCCGTCACCGCCGGACTCATCGCATAGGCATACAAAAACTTGTCGGGATGGCTCAGGGCATGGTAAAGGGTACCGTAACCACCCATGGACAACCCCGCCACAGCCCGTTTCCCGTTGCAACGGAAGGACTTTTCCACCTCCGGAATCAGTTCCTGATGGAAGTAACTCTCCCAACTGCCGGAATAGAAAGAGGTCAGGCCGTCAGGCATCACGATGACCATCGGCGTGCCGCCCTTGGAAACGTATTCCTTGGCGATCGACCGGGCATTCCCTTTGTCCAGCCAGGAGTTGCTGTCATCACCGTAACCATGCAGCAGGTAGAGGAAGGGGTACTCTTTCGAGGAATCGTATCCGTTGGGGAGCCAGACGGAATACGCCATCTTCCGCTTCATCCAGGTGCTGGTCAGGCTCTGGTCCCTGTACAGCCGGTCTTCCGCGTTCAGGATGTCCAGCAGGTTCTGCCTGGCATCTTCCTGGCTGTCCGGCGCGGGCTTCTCCCCGCAGGAAACGAGGAGAAGCGCCGCGAAGACAGTCAGAGGAATGCGATACCGCATTTTACTGGACCTTTACCAGGACGGAGAAACCGGAGGACACCGCGAAGGAATACATTCCCTCGCCGATGGGCGTCACATTCACCACGTCACCGACGGCGAGGTCGGTCTGCACGCCGCCCGTGACATAGTGGGAACCGCCGGCGATGCCCCAGTCGGGGAAACTCCAGCCATTGCTGACGACCCAGCCGTCGGGATCGTTCTCCGCATACTCGATGCAGGTATAGGAGCCGGCGAAACCGACGGCGGTACCAGGAGCATACAGTTCAAAGTAGGCGCTGTCACCGGACTCCTCGTCCGTGACGTTCACCACATACTTGTTGGTGCCGGCCTCAGTGGTGGAAGCCTCCACGGAAGCCTGGCCGGGAACGACGATGGCCTCGCCGGGAACACCGCCCACGATAACATCCTCGCCATCGATGGAGATGGCGTACGCCGTGGCGCTCAAAGCGGCCACGCACACGACTTGACCGGGCTGGATATCGACATGGGCACCGTCCTTCATGTAGTAGGAACCGCCGGCAATACCCCAGTCGGGGAAACTCCACCCGTTGCTGACGACCCAGCCGTCGGGGTCGTTCTCCGCATACTCGATGCAGGTATAGGAACCGGCAAGGCCGGTCGTGCCGGGGGCGGCATAAAACTCGAAGTAGGCGGTGACAGCGTCATCTGCATCCAGGATGGTGACGACATGCTTGACGGTACCGGCCTCGGTGGTGCTCACTTCCTCCATGAGGGTGTTCTCGACGACGATGTCTCCCTCCACGGGATCCGGATAGAAATCCAGGTCGCCGCTCCAGGAAAGGGTGTAGGGGTCGCCGTTATCCAGGAAGAGGACGGCGGAGATGTCATAGTGGTTCTTGATCTCGTCAATGGGGGTATGCGCAACCACGACCTTGCCGGAACGGACACGGGTTCCGTTGACCGTGGTCTTGCCCAGGATGAAGTTACCCTTGCGGGCCGCCGCTTCCTCCGCTTCGATGTACGTGTTGGCGGGCAGGTAGTACTTCTCGCCGGCCAGGGCCAGGTGGACGGCATTGCCGCCTTCCTGGAGATCCAGGGAGAACAGATGGTAGGCATCCAGTTTTTCCGCCGTGGCGTTCACCTGGGTGGCGTTCACCTGGGTGGGGGCGGGGAATTTTCCCTCCAGCGGATCCAGGACAGACTTATAGCAGGAAGTCAGACCCAGGACCATGCATCCGATCAGTATAATGCTCTTTTTCATAAGGCTCATGTATTAGACGATTAATAACCCGGGTTCTGCTGGATTTCCGAATTCAGGCGGATTTCCGTGGCGGGATAAGGAAGGTGCTCGTGCTTGCCGGCCTTGAAACCGAACGTGGGGTTGCCGCAACTCACCCAGGTCACCTGACCGTTCACTTCGAGTTGAGGATACTTGTCTCCGTTCTTGGCCATCTTGGCGCCCTCGCCCCAGCGGAGGAGGTCCTGGAAACGGGTGCCTTCACCGAAGAGTTCGATGCGCTTTTCCCGCTTGATGTCGTCGATGGTCGCCGTACCCACGGTCGGGGCCTGCGCACGACGGCGGATCATGTTCAGGTATTCTGTCGCCTTGGCAGAGTTGCCGGCAAGCAGGTGGGCCTCGGCGCCGCAGAGGAGGACCTCGGCATAACGCATCCAGATGGTGTTGTTGGCATAGACGAAGTCATTGCCCATTCCGCGCTCTTCGGCCAGGATGCGGAGTTTCCACATGAAGTAGCCTTCACCGATGACCGGAGCCTTGAGGGTGATGCCCAGTTCGCTGCCGATCTGGTCCAAGGTCTTCAGGGAATTGTTCAGACGGTATCCGTTGGCACCTTCCACGGCCACGAAATCATTGTACAGGCTGGACGTGGGGACACGGAAACCCCAGCCGGTGTTCATGATCGGCGTATCGGCCGGCCAGTTCATCTTGTCCATGCGCCAGTTGGTCATCAGGGCATACATGGAGAAGTTCTGGAAGGAATCGTTGTCGTCATGCACGCGGTTGCTCTCGAAAAGGGACTCGGGATTGTGCTTGTGGGAACTGCGGAAAATGACGCTGTAGTCGTCCATCAGGCGGTATTTGCCGGAATTCACGACCGCGTCGAACTGGGCGGCGGCCTCAGCGTTCTTACCCTGCCAGAGATACACCTTGCCCAGGAGGGCCTGCGCGAACTGCTTGGTCACGTGCCAGGTGAAGTTGTCATCGGCATTGGATTTCTCCTGCAGGAAACCGGAATTGATGGCCTCGGTGAGGTCGGTCTCCATCAGGTTCCACAGCTCTTCGTCGGAGCCGTTGGGGACATTGTACTCGGACGGAGCCAGTTCGTGGTCCACGAGCGGCGGGTTTCCCCACATGGTCTTGAGATCGAAGTAAGCGAAAGCGCGGAACACCTTGGCCTCGGCGATGGCGGACTTGGCGACGTTTCCAAGTTCCGGATCCACGTGGCCCAGGATGACGTTCGCCTTGTAGATCAGCGTGTAGAAGGTGGTGAACATATTCTGCACATAGTCCTGCTCGGCATCGAAGGTGAACTCGTTCAGGTGCTCCAGGTCGGTATTGTCGCCGCGCATGGAGCCGCCCGCCCAGAAGTCGTCGGTGAACATGGCCTTGCACAGTTTCACATTGTATTCCCAGCCGCGGACCTCCAGGTACATGGCCATTTCGGCCGACTGGATCTGGTCATCGGTCTGATAGTAGGTGTTATAGTCCAGCACACCGTGCTGAGGGATGTCCAGTTTGTCGGAACAGGCGGCAAAGGTGCAGAGGGCTGCGACGGTCAGAAGTATATTGCGTGTTTTCATAAGGCTGTCGGAATTAGAAAGTGATGTTTACACCGAAGACCATCTTCTTGGCGGTAGGATAACTGCCCTTGTCCACACCCAGGCTGCTGCCCGTGCCCGTGACCTCGGGATCGAAGCCCGGATACTTGGAGAAGGTGAACCAGTCGTCGAGGGAACCGTAGATGCGGAGGTTGTCCACATGGAACTTGCGGGTGAGCGCCTGCGGGAAGGTGTAGCCCAGTTGGATCTGCTTGATCTTCGCATAGGAACCGTCGAAGACCACGGCGTCGGAGGTGAGGAACTGCTGCCAGTTGCTGGCGTTCGCGGCCGGCATGGTGCCGTTGGTATGGGTAGGAGTCCAACGGTCCTTCGTGAGGAAACTCAGGCGGTTGGACGGATAGTCGACCACCGTGAGGCAGTTGTAGATCTTGCTGCCGGCGGCGCCGGTGAGGAAGACGATCGCGTCGAGACCCTTCCAGCCGGCGGTAAGCGTGACACCGTAGTTCAGTTTCGGGATACCGGATCCAAGGTCGATCTTGTCAGCCTGTGTGGCGCCTTCCACACCGTCGTAGTCCGCGAACGTGGCATCGCCCGTCTGCGGGTTGATTCCGGTGAAATGATAGCCGTAGAAATGCCAGGCGGGATAGCCCTTTTCGAACCGGGTGATGGTGCCGTAGTTACGGACGCCGGTGCCGTCGATACCGTCGGAAAGGGTCTCGTGGAGGTAGGTCACTTCATTCTTCAGGGTCGAGAGATTGCCGCCGATGCTGTAGTTGAAGTCACCGATCTGGTCGCGCCACTTGAGTTCGAACTCAAAACCGGTATTGCGCACGTTGCCGGCGTTGACCGGAGAGGCGGCGACACCCACCACGGTGGACGGGGTGATGCCGGTCACGATCAGGTCCTTGGTCATCTTGTTGAACCAATCCGCGCTGAAGGTGAGGCGGTCGCGCAGGAAGCGCAGGTCCAAACCGAAGTTCAACTGCTCGGAAGTCTCCCACTTGAGTTCGTCATTGCCGGAGGAAGAAGGAGCATAGCCCAGGATGTATTCAAGGCCGTTGCCGGTCGGATACTTTCCGGTGGACGCGATCACGTTGGCGTAGCGGTAACCGCCCAGGCCGGCGAGGGAACCGTTCTGGCCCCAACTGGCGCGGAACTTACCGAAGTTCACCACGTTCTTGAGAGAGGCGAAGAAAGGCTCCTCGGAGAAGGTCCAACCGGCGGAGACGGACGGGAAGTAGCCCCAGCGCATCGGTCTCGGAAGGACCGAAAGGTCAGCCGCATCCGCGCGGAAGGAAGCCTGCAGGTTGTACTTGCCCGCATAGGACCAGCCCAGACGCCCGAAGTAGGAGAGTTTGCGGCCGAAGTTCGGCTCCGCGCCGGAAACCGAAGGAACGGCGTTGGCGGAGTGATAGGCAAAGTAATAGAACAGCGGATTGTCCTGGGTCACGCCGAGGTCGTCGTCGCTGCCGCGGTAACTGCCGTTCAGCGAGAAACTGCGGTTGTTGGAATAGGAGGTACCGGCCATGACGGTGACGTTGTGCCGGCCGAAATTCTGGAACCAGTTGGCGAAGTTCTCCCACTGGTAGTACATGCTGTTGCTGTCGGAACCGGACAGGCCGATGTAGTTCTGATAGGCGTTCTGGTTGATGTAGTATTTCAGGCTGTAACCGTAGTTGTCACCGGCGGAGAGGCGGTAACCGATACGGGAAGTGATGGTGAGGTTCTTCAAGGGCATGAAGTTCACGGCCGTGGAGCCGTTGATGTTGAAGCCGTTGGAGATGGAATAACTGCGGTCACGCATCACGTGCGGGTTCACGTTCTCGGACGGGTTGAACCAGGAGATGCCGTAGTAGTCGCCGTTCTCGTCCTTCATCAGGGTACGGCCGGCATCCAGCATGGCCTGCATGTGGGCGGGAAGGTTGTCGGCGGAGTAACTGGGAGCGGTCAGCGGGTCCAGTTGAAGGGCGGCCAGCACGGCGGAACCGTAGTCGCTGCCTTCGGAAACGGAACGGGCCTGGTAGTATTCGACCTGGTTGTTGGTCTGAATCTCCAGCCACGGCTTGAACTTCCAACTGCCGTTCACCATGAAGGTGAGACGCTTGTATACGTCGGCGTCTCCCTTGAACATACCGTTGTTGTCCAGGTAAGTCGCGGAGATATAGAGGTTGCCGCGATCGACGCCGGCGCTGAACGACAGGTTGTGGTGCTGCATGAGGGAATTCTCATAGGAGTAGTCCAGCCAGTCGGTGTTGGTCTTGAAATCCCAATGCTCGTAGAGGTCGGACAACTGGAAACGTCCGTTCTCCATGTAGAACTGGAAGTATTCTTCCGCGTTCATCACCTGCGGGATATGGTTCAGGCTCTGGGAAGTCAGTTGATAGGAATAACTGATCTTGCCGTCACCCTGGCCGCGGCGGGTGGTGATCATGATGACACCGTTACCGGCCTCGGCGCCGTAGATGGCGGCCGAAGCACCGTCCTTCAGGACCTCCATGGACTCGATGTCGTTGGGGTCGATGCCGGCGATGGAGTTGGTGCGCCGGCCGTCCACGACATACAGCGGGTTGGAAGAGCCGTTGGAGGAGATACCGCGCACCTGGATGCTCGGCGCGGCGCCCGGACGGGCGGAACTGGAGAAAACCTGCACACCGGCCGTCTTTCCCTGAAGGGCGCTCTCGGGCGAGGTGATGGTACGGTTCTGGATGTCCTCGGACTTCACCTGGGAGATGGAGCCGGTCACGTCGGACTTCTTCTGGACACCGTAACCGACGACGACCGTCTCTTCGATCATCTGGGTGTCAGGCGTCATCCTGATTTCCAAGGTCATGTCCTGGTCGATGACCCTTTCTTCCTGGAGATAGCCGATGGTGGAGAAGACTACCGTGGCTCCCTTGGGGACTACGAGACGGAACTGGCCGTCCAGATCGGTGGTGGTGCCGTTGGTGGTGCCTTGCTGCACCACACCGGCCGCAATCATCGGCTCTCCCTGCTCGTCCAAGACCCGTCCCGTGACGGTGACGTTCTGGGCGAACGCCGCCACCGCGGTAAAGAGGGACAATGCCAGGATTGCCAGAGACTTCATTGCTGAATTCCTCATAAAGTGAATGGTTAATGGTTAGTTGATGGTAGTTGCAAACGTGTAAATGAAAGTGTAGTTTCAGGTGTCAAAACAAATGGTTTTCTACGATACAAAGGTCCGCATTATCCTGCACAATCCCGTTCTGTGCTTTTCAATAGTTTTCATTTCCGTATTTCCCGCACGCACTTTTGTTCAATCTTGTTTCTTTTTGTTCAAAACAGCGCAAAAATACAGATGCAGGCTCCCTGGAGAAAAGAAAAGGGCCGGCCGTTGGACGGCCGACCCGGGAAACGGTTCCAGACGGGCGGATTACTTCCAGCCTTCGTTCTGGTACAGACCTTCGGAACCGGTGTTCAGGTCGATGTAGGTCTGCGGGATGGGCCACAGGTTGAACTTGATCTCACCGGTGTCCTCCGCCCAGCGGCGGGTGTTGGGATAGAGTTCGGAAGCGGGAGCGCTGGTACGGGCGGAATACATGCCATGGTCGTAGATGCGCTTCTTCCACTCGGCGGGCTTCATCCGCAGGAAGGTAGCCCAGCGGAACTCCTCGTACAGGAGTTCGCGGCCGCGCTCGTCCAGGATGGTATCGATATCCACCGTAGAGAACGGATTGGCCTCGGCGCGGGCGCGGACGGCGTTGACGGCAGCGGTAGCACCGGCGACATCACCGCCGCGGAGTTTGGCCTCAGCCAGCAGGAAATAGACCTCAGCGGTACGGGCGGCATACTTGGAACGGTAGAAGTTGATGAACTTGCCGAACCAGGAGAAGCCGGGATCGTTGGGATCATAGTCCCAGGTGTCGAAAGGAGTCTCCTTGTACCAGATCGGGAAGAAGATACCGGAGAGTTCCGGGGTGTCGCGCTTGATGTGGTTCCAGCCGACCTTCTGCTCGTACAGCGGGTGCTTGTCGTCGCAGCACATGAACTCGGTGATCACGGAGACATCCTCCAGGTAGCGGAGGTCCTTGCCCAGAGAGTTGTTGTTGTGCGCGTTGTCCCACTGGGTGTAGGAGGCGTACCAGGTCGGGGTGACCTGGGCCCAGCCGGTACCACCGTGGCTGGCGGGGCTCATCGCGCCGCCGTACTTGGCGGAGAAGGCCTTCCAGGGACCGTCGGCGGCGCCGGCGGACTTGTACTCGGTCGCCCACTCGTAGTCCTGCAGGGCAGGGGTCAGGCCGAGGGTGTTGCAGCGACGGCCGCCGGGAGTCGGGTTGAAGAAGTCACCGCCGTTCGCGGCGAAGGTCGCATAGTCGGGAGCGGAAACCATGATCCAGATCGCCTCGGTATTCTGGGCGCTGATGATGTTCTGGGCCACGAAGAGGTCGGTGATGACGTTACCCTTGGCGTTCTCGTTGGGGATGCCGTAGTGGGAACCGGTGGCGCCGATGTTGCGGACACCGAAGCGCTTGGTCATCATCGGATGGTGATCAATCACTTCCTGGGCGTACTTGGCGGCGTTGGTATAGTCAGCCTTGTCGTCGTTGTTCTCCACGCCACGGGCGATAAGGGCCTCGGCGAGGTACATGCCGGCGGCACCCTTTCCGGCGCGGCCATATTCGGCGGAGATGTTCCAAGGAAGGGCGGCATAGGCGGCCGTGAGGTCTTCGATGGCCACATTGTAGGTTTCCACGCGGGAAGCGCGGTCGTAGGCGTAGTTCGGGGTCTCGCCATACTCCAGCACAAGCGGGACGCCGCCGAAGAGTTCGGCCAGACGCAGGTAGGAAAGGCCGCGGAGGAACTTGGCCTCACCCGTCACGCGGGCTTTCGCCTCGTCGCTGGGCCATTCGACCTCGTCCATCTTGAGGAGGGCAAGGTTCGCGTAGGAGACTACTTTGTAGAATTTGTCCCAAAGGCTCTTGGGAAGGGAGGAGGTGGCGGACCAGGCGGCGGTGAAGTTGCTCATGTGCTGGTTGGCACCCAACTGGTACTTGTTGTCCACCATGTCCGTACCGGTGAAGGTGTTGTAGCAGAGGCCCTGGCCCATGGAGCCCGGGAAGTAGAGTTCCTCGAACTCGAAGTAGCCGGTCAGGAGCGTATTGACCACCTGGTCGGAGGTGTTGTAGGCGTTGGCGATGGTGAGCTGGGCCTTCGGCTTCTCTTCGAGGAAGGCATTGTCAGGTTCGCAGGAAACAGCGGCCATGCAGCCCAGAACGGCACCGATGATATATTTGTATGCTTTCATGATATCTTGTGCGATTGATCGTTGATGGGACTAAAGGGTAACGTTGACACCCAGGGTGACGGCACGCGGGATACCGATTCCGTAACCGCTGCGGTTTTCAGGGTCACTCATCTTCCAGAAAGGAGCGAAGTAGAAGAGGTTACGGCCGCTCAAGGTGAGGCGGGCGTTCCTCAGGCCGATGCGTTGGGCGATCTTGCCCATGTTGTAGGACAGCGAGAGGTCCTGCAGGCGGACGTGGCCGAAGGAATTGTACACCTGGTACTTGGAGTCGCTGTAGTTCGGCTTCGGATAGGTGTTGTTGGGCTCCTGCTTGGTCCAGAAAGGGATGTCGAAAGCCGAGCAGGCCGCAGTGGTGTCGTAGGTGCTGTAGGCGAAGGTGTTGTTCGCAAGGCCGTAACCGCCGCCGCCGAAGATGCCCTGGACGAGCATGTAGAGTTGCCAGTTGCCGTAGCGGAGAGTGTTGGACCAGGAGAGGCGGAAGTTCTCGTCGCCGTAGCCCAGGATCTGGCGGTCGTCCGGAGACGGGTTGTTGGTCTGCTGGCCGTCCAGAGTGTAGAAGATGGGCTGGCCGGCGTATTCGCCGTCCTGGAAGATGCCTTCCGTCTTGTAGCCGAAGATGGTGTTGATCGGCTTGCCGATGAACAGGCTGCTGGTGATATCGTCCTGACCGTCACCGTACAGTTCGATGATCTTGTTGCGGTTCAGGGTGAACACGAAGTCGGAGTTCCAGGTCAGGTTCTTGGTCTTGACAGGGACGGTGTTGAAGTTGATTTCGACACCCTTGTTGTCCACGCGGCCCATGGTGGCCTTCTGGGTGGTGATACCGGCCGTCATCACGGGGATGTTACGCTCGAAGATCTGGTCGGTGGTCTTGGAGAGGTAGGCGTTCACGTCCACATGGAGGCGGCCCTTCAGGAAGTCGGCCTCGAAACCGCCGTTCCAGGAAGTGGTGGTCTGCCAGGCGAGGGTCGGGTTGCCCAGGGTGGCGAGTTTCTGGCCCCAGTGGGTGGTGCCGCCGTAGTAGTTGGGAATCTGGCCGCCCTTGGCCACGGCGATGGTGGACAGGGTGCCGTAAGGTGACAGGGTCTGGGCGCCGTTCTTACCCCAGGAGAGTTTGAGTTTGAGGAAGTCCAGCCACTTGACGTCCTTCATGAATTCCTCGTTGGTGACCGTCCAGGCAGCACCGAAAGCCGGGAAGTTACCCCACTTGTGCTCCGCACCGAACACGGAGGAGCCGTCTCGGCGGAGAGAGGCGTTGAAGTGGTAAGTGTCCCTGTAGGAATAGATGACACGGGCCAGGTAGCCCACGTCCGTGTGCAGGACATAGGAGGGGTTGTTCACCACTTTGGTGTCCGCGTTGCCCAGGCCGTACCAGCCGGTGAGGGTGTTGCCGGCTTCCGTGAAGCCCTGGCCGGAGATGCTCTGGCCGGTGGATTCCGCGCTGTCGCGGGTGTACACCAGGGAGGCATTCAGGTAGTGCTGGCCGAAGGAACGGGTATAGGAAAGGATGGCGTCCATGACCCAGTTCTCGCTCAAGGAGTCGCTGATGGAACCGCTGGCGGTGGCCAGGTTGTAGTATTCCGCGGTCTGTCCCTTGCCTTCCACGTCATTGGAGAGAAGGGCGACGGTGTTGTTCTCGTGGGTGAAACTGTAGTTCTTGGACTGCACCTTGGTATAGGAGGCGTTCACCTTGAAGTTGAGGCCCTGCACCCAGGGGATGTTGATGCTCACATAACCGCCCAGGTTCAGGTTGTAGCGGCGGTTGTCCTTCTCGCGGCCCACGGTCCACAGCGGGTTCACGGAGGAGGCGTTCACACCTTCCACATAGTAGCGGAGGGTCTTGCCGTCCGGGAGGTAGGGCTCCATGTACGGGGAGTTCTTGTAGGACAGGGAAGCGGCCACGGAATCATCGAAGGAGTTGGTGAAGGCCATGTTGGTGCCGACCTCGATGCTCTTGGTGACCTTGGAGGAAAGGTTCATGGAGACGTTGTTGCGCGTGAACTCATTGCCGACGGTCATACCCTTCTGCTGGGAACGGCCGAGCGCGACATAGTAGTTGGAGTTCTGCGTGCGGCCGGAGAAGTTCAGGTTGTAGTTCTGGGTGTAACCGATGCGGGTGGCGAGGTCGTACCAGTCCGTGGTCTTTCCGGCTTCGTAGTTGGCCTTCTCCAGGAAGGACATCCAGGAGGTGTTGGTCAGGTCGTCCGACCCCTTGCGGGCGTTGGAGTACTTGATGTAGTTCTCCGGGGAGAGGAATCTCTGCCGGTAGGAACGCGTGGAGAACTGCTGGGAGGTGCTGAAGTTGATGACCGGCTTTCCTTCCTGACCCTTCTTGAGGGTGATCATGATGACGCCGTTGGCGGCCTTGGAGCCGTAGGCGGCCAGTGAGGTGGCGTCCTTGAGGACGCTGATGGACTCGATGGAGTTCTGGTCGATGTCTTCCAGGTTGCCAGTGAAGATGACGCCGTTCACGACCAGCAGCGGAGCGGAGCTGG
>JAFXMA010000036.1 GCA_017530725.1 Bacteroidales bacterium | reverse complement strand
TACGACCACTTCCGCAAATGCCTGGCGCAACTGGGGCAGGAAGGGGTTCGGATCGATTCCATCGGTATCGATACCTGGGGCGTGGATTTCGGCTTCGTGGCGGATGACGGCACCCTCTTGGGCAACCCCCGCGCATACCGCGATCCCTATACGGACGGTATCCCTGAGGAGGTCTTCCGGACCATTCCCCGCGAAGACCTGTACGAGGCTACGGGCATCCAGATCCTGAACTTCAATTCCATCTTCCAGTTGTATGCGCAGACGAAGGAAGGCTTCGCTCCGCTCCGCGCGGCGGACAAGGTCCTTTTCATCCCGGACCTCCTCGCCTATATGCTGACAGGAAACAAAGTTTGTGAGTACACCATCGCCTCCACCTCCGGAATGATGGACCAGACTTCCCGCCAGTTCAACCTGGGATTGCTGGAGAAACTGGGGGTCCGGACCGATGTCCTGCTGCCCATTACGCAGCCGGGCACCGTCATCGGCACGCTCCGGAAGGAAATCGCCGCGGCTTGCGGTGTCCCCGAGGTCCCAGTCATCGCCGTCGCCGGCCACGACACGGCGTCGGCCATCGCCGCCGTCCCGGCCGAGGATGCGAAGTTCGCCTACCTGTCCAGCGGCACCTGGAGCCTGATGGGCATCGAGACCCCGGCACCCGTCATCAACGAGGCGTCCTCCCGCCTGAACTTCACCAATGAGGGCGGCATCGACGGAACCACCCGGTTCCTGAAGAACATCACGGGCATGTGGCTCCTGGAACAGAGCCGGAAGGTATGGGCCGCGGAAGGCCGCACCTACACCTACGGCGAAATGGAGAAGATGGCCAGGAACGAGGCCGCCTTCCCGTCCACCGTCAACCCCGACGACCCGCGCTTCGCCGCTCCGGCGAACATGGTCGATGCCATCGACAGTTACCTCTGTGAGACCGGCCAGCCGGTACCCGGGAATGATGCGCAGTACATCAGTTGCATTTATCACAGCCTGGCCCGCCGCTACAAGGAGGTGGTGGACATGCTCCAGGGCTTTGCCCCGTTCCCGATCGAGAAACTGCACGTGATCGGCGGTGGCAGCGCCAACGACACGATGAGCCAGTGGACGGCGGACGCCCTCGGCATCCCCGTCGTGGCCGGCCCCACGGAGGCCACCGCCATCGGCAACGTAATGATCCAGGCCCGCGCCGCCGGGCTCGTCAAAGACCGCTGGGAAATGCGCAAGATGATCGCCGACGCATTTGCGGTGAAGACTTTTATGCCTAACGATTAAAAACACTGATACCATGAAAGAAGCACAGATCCTCAAAGCCTACGAGATTGCCAAGGAGCGCTATGCCGCCATCGGCGTCGATACCGACAAGGCTGTCGAAACCCTCGGGAAAACCCCCATCTCCCTGCACTGCTGGCAGACCGACGACGTGATCGGTTTCGAGAGTGCCGCAGGCCTGTCCGGCGGCATCCAGACCACCGGCAACTATCCGGGCCGCGCCCGCAACATCGACGAAGTCCGTGCGGATGTCCAGTTCGCGAAGAGTCTCATCGCCGGTAACCACCGCCTGAACCTCCACGAGATTTACGGCGACTTCGGCGGCAAGTTCGTGGACCGCGACGAGGTCACCGTCGATTATTTCCAGAGTTGGATCCAGTGGGCGAAGGAGAACAACATGAAGTTGGACTTCAACTCCACTTCTTTCGGCCACCCCAAGAGCGGCGACCTGTCCCTCGCCAATCCCGATCCCGCCATCCGGGAATTCTGGATCGAGCACACCAAGCGCTGCCGCCGCATCGCGGACGCGATGGGCAAGGCCCAGGGCGATCCCTGCATCATGAACATCTGGGTCCATGACGGTTCCAAGGACCAGACCGTGGAGCGCAAGCGTTACCGCGAGATCTTCGCCGAGGCCCTGGACGAGATCCTCAAGGAGGACCTCCCGGGGATGAAGACCTGCCTGGAGGCGAAACTCTTCGGCATCGGCCTTGAGAGTTATACCGTGGGCTCCCACGACTTCGTGGCCGGCTACTGCGCCACCCGCAAACTCATGTACACCCTGGACACCGGCCACTACGAGATGACCGAGAACGTGGCCGACATGGTGGCCTCGCTCCTGCTCTTCGTGCCGGAACTGATGCTGCACGTGAGCCGTCCGATCCGCTGGGACTCCGACCATGTGACCATCATGAACGACCAGACCCTGGACCTGTTCAAGGAGATCGTCCGGGCGGACGCCCTGAACCGCAGCCACATCGGCCTGGACTATTTCGACGCCGCCATCAACCGCATCGGCGCCTATGTGATCGGCACCCGCGCCACGCAGAAGTGCGTCCTCTCCGCGCTCCTCGAACCGCTCGCGAAACTCCGCGAATACGAGGACGCCGGCAAGGGCTTCCAGCGTCTCGCCCTCCTCGAAGAGGCCAAGACCCTCCCGTTCGGCGCCGTGTTCGATTACTTCAACTACAAGAACGGCGTGCCGGTGGGTGAGGAGTTCATCCCTTGCATCGAGCAGTACGAAAAGGAAGTCACCAGCAAGCGATAAGTTATGTACCTGATCATCGGCCTGTTAATCATTGCGGTCGGGGCGTTCTGCCAGAGTTCCAGTTACGTCCCGATCAACAAGGTTAAGGAGTGGAGTTGGGAGAGTTACTGGCTTGTCCAGGGCATCTTCGCCTGGCTGCTCTTCCCGCTTGTGGGCGCCTTGCTGTCCGTCTCCGGGACGGGCGGCAGTTTCGGCGGCCTGCTCTCCATGATGAGTGCGGATCCCAAGGCTACCTGGCTCACCATCCTGTTCGGCGCCCTGTGGGGCGTGGGCGGCCTCACGTTCGGCCTGTCGATGCGGTATCTCGGCGTGGCCCTGGGCCAGTCCATCGCCCTGGGTACCTGCTCGGCCCTCGGCGCCATCCTCGGCCCCGTCTTCACCGGACACGCGGGTGACCTTACCAGCGCCGTCATCATCGGCGTGGTCGTGACGCTCGTGGGCATCGCCATCATCGGTGTCGCGGGTGCGATGAAGGCCGCCGCGCTGCCGGAAGAGGAGAAGAAGAAGGCCGTGAAGGACTTCAACTTCGGCAAGGGCATCGCCGTGGCGCTGCTCGCCGGCTTCATGAGCGCCTGTTTCAACATCGGCCTGAATTTCGGCCAGGACCTGTATCTGCCCGGCACGAAGCCCATCTTCCAGACACTGCCGGCCACGATGCTCGTGACCTTCGGAGGCTTCCTGACCAACGCCGCCTACTGCCTGTTCCAGAACCGGAAGAACAGGACTTGGGGAGATTATGGGAAGAAGGCTCTCTGGGGCAACAACCTCGTCTTCTGCTGCCTCGCCGGCCTGCTGTGGTACAGCCAGTTCTTCGGCCTGTCCCTGGGCAAGGGCTTCCTGACCGACTACCCGGTCCTCATCACCTTCAGTTGGTGTATCCTGATGGCGCTGAACGTCGTGTTCTCCAATGTCTGGGGCATCATCCTCAAGGAGTGGAAGGGCGTTTCCAAAAAGACCGTCACGGTCCTGGTGGCCGGTATCATCGTTTTGATAATCAGTACTTTCTTACCACAAATAATCTAAGGGATGCCCGGTCGGGCCGGGCATGACAAGCATGAGCATACTGGACAACAGACCGGCCTTGAAGGCCGAAATCGACAAGGTCGCCGAGGTGGCGGGCTATCTCTGGGAAAAGGGATGGGCCGAACGCAACGGCGGCAACATCACCGTCAATATCACGGACTTCGTGGACGATGCGATGCGGGCGCTGCCGGCCCTCGGGCCGGCGGTCTCCATCGGCAAGAAACTTCCGCAACTCGAAGGCTGCTGGTTCTACTGCAAAGGGACCGGACGGCGGATGCGGGATCTCGCCCGCGACCCGATGGCGAACGGATCCATCATCCGTATCGTGGATGACTGCACCCGGTACGAGATCGTGGCGGACCTTCCCGTCGCCCCGACTTCCGAACTCCCTTCCCATCTGAGTGTCCATGATTACCTCCTGGGCAAGGGCTCCCCGTACCGGGCCTCCCTGCACACGCATCCCATCGAACTGGTCGCGCTCACGCACAGCCGGAAATGGATGGAAAAGGATGCCGCCACCCGGATGCTCTGGTCGATGATTCCGGAGACCAAGGCCTTCTGCCCCCGCGGGCTCGGCATGGTCCCGTACATGCTTCCCTCGAGCGTGGAACTGGCCGATGCGACGATCCGGACCCTGGACGAGGACTACGATGTCGTGATGTGGGAGAAGCACGGCGTCTTCGCCGTGGATACGGATGTGATATCCGCCTTCGACCAGGTCGATGTCCTGAACAAGGCGGCCCTGATCTACATCGCCGCCCGGAACATGGGATTCGAGCCGGAAGGGATGTCGGACGGTCAGATGCAGGAACTGTCCGAGGTCTTCCATCTTCCGAAATAGGAAAATATTCCGTAACTTGCGGCCGCATTAAGACTGAGACTATGTACGATCTTGCTGTCATCGGGGGAGGCCCCGGCGGCTATGTGGCCGCAGAGCGAGCCGGCGCGGCCGGCCTTTCCGTCATCCTGTTCGAGAAACGTGAACTGGGCGGTGTGTGCCTGAACGAAGGGTGCATTCCCACCAAGACGCTGCTGTACAGCGCCAAGGTGTATGACTATGCCCGTCACGGGGATAAATACGGCGTGAACGTGGAAGGTGCATCCCTGGACTTCGGCGCCGTCTTCAAGCGCAAGACCAAGGTCGTGAAGAAACTCGTCGGCGGCGTGAAACTCAAGATGAAGGAGAACGCCGTGGAAGTCGTGAAGGAGGAGGCTGTCATCCAGGGGAAGAGCGGCGAAGGTTTTGCCATCGCTTGCGGCGAAACGGTCTATGAAGCCCGCAACATTCTCGTCTGCACCGGCTCCGAAGCGGCCGTACCGCCTATTCCCGGCCTTCGCGAAGGCCTCGGCGGCGTGGTGGTCACGAACCGCGAGATCCTCGCCCTGGAAGCGCAGCCGGAAAGCCTCGTGGTCATCGGCGGCGGCGTCATCGGCATGGAGTTCGCGAGTTTCTTCAATTCCATCGGCACGAAAGTGACGGTGGTGGAGATGCTCCCGAAGATCCTGGGACCGATGGACGATGAGATCAGCGCGATGCTCCAGGCCCAGTATGCGAAGAAAGGCGTGGAGTTCCATCTCAATTGCCAGGTGGTCGCCGTGGAAGGCAACGAGGTCGTGTACCGGGATGCCGATGGAAACATCTGCCGGGCTGTGGGAGACAAGATCCTCGTCTCGGTGGGCCGCAGGGCCAATCTCCAGGGTATCGGCCTGGAAAGCATCGGCGTGGAACTCGCCCTGAATCCTGCCGGCCGCCCCTATGGCATCAAGGTCGATGACCGGATGCGCACGAGCGTCTCGGGCGTGTACGCCGCTGGTGACGTGACCGGTTTCTCGATGCTGGCGCATACTGCCTCGCGCGAAGGCGAGGTGGCCGTGAACACGATGCTCGGAAAGGAAGACTGGATGCGCTACGACGCCATCCCCGGCGTGGTGTACACGAATCCGGAAGTCGCCGGTGTCGGCGTCACCGAGGCCGATGCCGCGAAGAAGGGACTCGACTGCACCGTCCTGAAACTTCCGATGGCCTATGCCGGCCGTTTCGTCGCTGAAAACGAGCGTGGCGAAGGCCTGTGCAAGGTGATCGTCAGCAAGGACAGTCACGTGGTCCTGGGCGTCCACATGCTGGGCAACCCCTGCTCCGAAATAATCCACGGCGCCTGCATCGCCATCGAGCAGAAGATGACCGTGGAGCAACTCAAGGAAGTGGTCTTCCCGCACCCTACGGTCTCTGAAATCGTCAAGGAAACGGTTTTCACCCTGGAATAGGGCCTATCGCCTGTAGATGTTGAACCGCCAGGTGATACCCACGTCGAAGTTGTTCACCCGGTCGTGGTTGTCCCCGAAATAGACGGCGTGGAGCCGCAGGTGGTCGTTTCCCAGCGGGAAATACTCCACGCCGAAACCCCCGTACAGGTAATCGTTGCCGGCCGGAAGGACGAGGTCATAGGAGATCCCGTCCGGGGCCACATTCTCCGCCCCGTTGCGCTCGTAGCCCCATTTGGTGCACAGGTTCCATTTCCCGAGGGTGAGGATGGCCTTGCCGATGAGCGACCAGTCCGTGAAGAAGAACCGGGGCTGGCCGAAGGCGGCCCGGTTGATGCAGTCCACGTCCACGACCAGGTTCCCGAAGATGAACTTGTTGCCCAGCACGATCCAGTTCATCTTCCGGTGCAGTTCGTCCTCCACGTAGTTGTAACTCCAGGTCGTCTCCCAGATGGTTCCGATGTGACCGTTCCAATACAGGTTGTAGGAATAGGCATCCTGCGTTCCCGGTGAAATGGGGGAGGGACAGAACTCGACGGAAATGTTCTGCCCGGGCGCCGGCGTGAGCGTGGCCGTCACCCCGAAGGCATAGTACTGGTACAGCCGGTCGCTGAAGGCGCCATAGTAATAGACATCGATCGGGGCGGAGTCGATTTCATACCCGCCGATGAGGATGGGCTGCTTGCCGGCCGTGAAGGCCCAGTGGTCCGTCGCCTGCCACCGCAGCCACAGGAAGTCCGTGGCATTGAAGGGATTCTTCTCATCGACTTTCTTGTTCAGCCGCTGCCGCACCCGGAAGGTGAGGCCGTCCGCCAGTTGCCCTTTGATGTGCAGGTTCAGGTGGTCACCCTGGAAATGGGAGTCGTACACTCCGTCCGTCGTCTGCTGGTGGAAGGTCGCGCGGGTATCGACAGATACCTCGTCCACGTGCGTCTGTTGCGCCCGCAGGAGCGTGGACACCAGCAGGAAAGTGAAGATAGCCGGAAGTTTAGGTCGCATGGGACTACATCTTGCCCTGTTCCCCGAGGTTGCTGTCCTTGAAACCCAGGAAATAAAGGACGCCGTCCAGGCCGATGGTGTTGATGGACTGGCGGGCGTTCGCCACCACGCGCGGCTTTGCGTGGAAGGCGATGCCGAGTCCTGCTTCGCCGAGCATCGGCAGGTCGTTCGCCCCGTCTCCTACCGCGATGGTCTGGGCGAGGTTCACCCGCTCGGTCTGGGCGATGAGTTTCAGCAGGTCCGCCTTCCGGCGCCCGTCCACGATCTCGCCCAGGTAGCGGCCGGTAAGTTTGCCGTTCTCGTCGATTTCCAGTTCGTTGGCATAGACATAATCGACGCCGAATCGCTGGCGGAGATACTCGCCGAAGAACGTGAAACCGCCGCTGAGGATGGCGATCTTGTAGCCGTAGGTCTTGAGGACGGACATCAGACGGTCCGCACCTTCGGTGATGGGCAGTTTTTCGGCGATATCCTGCATCACGCTCACATCCAGGCCCTTGAGCAGCGCCACGCGCCGGGTGAAACTCTCCTTGAAATCGATTTCCCCGCGCATCGCGGACTCGGTGATGGCCCGGACCTCGGCGCCGACGCCGTTCCGTTCGGCCAGTTCGTCGATGCATTCGGTCTGGATGAGGGTGGAGTCCATGTCAAAGCAGATGAGCCGGCGCATCCGGCGGAACATGTCGTCCCGCTGGAGGGAGAAGTCCATCCCCATTTCCGTGGACAGGCGCATCAGGTCCTTCTGCATCGCCTGCTTGTCCTTCGGGTTGCCCCGGAGGGAGAATTCGATGCAGGCGCGGGTGTTCCGTTCCGGATGGGCGATGCTCAGGCGGCCGGTCAGGCGCTTGATGGAGTCGATGTCCAGACCCTGGTCCGCGATGATCCGGGCGGCCGCCTCGATCTGCGTTGCGGAGAGGCTCCGGCCGATGACGGTGAGGATGTAGCGCGTACGCCCCTGACGGCCGGCCCATTCCTCGTATTCATCGTCGGGGACGGGTTCGAAGCCGATCTGCACGCCCAGTTCCGTGGACTTGAACAGGAGTTCCTTCATGACCTGGCCGGAATGCTGCTCGTCGATGCGGATGAGGATGCCCAGCGACAGGGTGGAGTGGATGTCGGCCTGGCCGATGTCCAGGATCTGGGCGTCATATTTCGCGAGGATGCCCGTAAAGGCGGCGGTGAGTCCGATCCGGTCCTTGCCGGTGATGCGGACGAGAATCTGTTCGTAAACCATGGTCTAACGGACGGGTTGGTCGATGAATTGAAGATAGCCCCAGCGGTCGGGCATGTGCATGTTCACCTCGCCGGTAGGGTTCCAGACCCAGTTCTCTTCCGGGCCTTCCTTGGCGAGCCACTCCACGCGGGAGAAGTTGATCCGCCAGGGGTTGAACTTCGTCGGGCTGTCAAAGCCGATGGCGAGGGATGCGAACGGGATGGCCCATTCCACGGTCCAGCCCTTGTCGGTACGCTTGGCATTGTTGACCTTTCCGTCCACGCGGACCTTCAGGCGCACGTCCTTGCAGTCCCAGGGCATGAAGAAATTGCCGCCCTGGTTGTAAGGCTTGTCCATGATCAGGTCCATCAGGGTGCCGAAGGCGTTGCACTCGAACTCGAAGTAGAACTTGCCGTCCCCGTCCGGGTCGATGAAGACCTCGAAGTCATTGTCGCGGTAAATGATGGCGTCGCGCTCGGTAAGGGAGGCCGTGACCTGGTCCTCCTCGATGATGCCGGCGATGTACAGGCAGTTGTCGTCCCAGAGCATCTTCATGTGCGTCTGCTTGGTGGGGGCGGGCTTGTAATCGACCCCGCGGATGTCCACGAAAGCGTCGGAAAGGGGAGCCGCCTGCCAGTCGGGCTCGGTGAGTTTCCCGTCGATCTTGACGGGACCGGTGGTGCGGTAGCAGGTATAGGAGCGGTGTTCCTGGGCCGTTGCCGTGAGGCAGGTCAGGATTGAAGTGATTAGCAGTATTTTACGCATTACTTGAAGAATTTGTCTACTTCCTTGACGGTATCGGGGAGGGCGAAGACGGCTACGCGGTCGTACGGTTCGATGCGCGTGTCGCCGACGGCGATGAAGGATTCGCTGCCGCGGATGACACCGCCGATGATGGCGTTCCGCGGGAATTCGATGTCCTTCAGGGGCGCCTTGCAGATGCGGGCGTTCGGGGCGACGGTGTATTCCAGCACCTCGGCGTCCGTACCGCTCATGTATCGGACGAAACGGACCTTGTCGGAAAGGGTGAACTTGAAGATACGGCCTGCCGTGATGAGTTTCTTGTTGATGACGGCATCCACGCCCATGTCCTCCGCGAGGCGCAGGTATTCCAGGTTCTCCACCTGGGCGATGGCCCGGGAGACACCGAACTTCTTCGCGACGACGCAGGAGAGGATGTTCGCCTCGTCATTGCCGGTGACGGCTACCAGGGCGTCATAGTCCCGGATGCCCTCTTCCACGAGAAAGTCGGAGTTCCTGGCGTCTCCGTTCGAGACCAGCACGCCCGAGGGGAGTTTCTCGGTCAGTTCCCGGCAGCGCTGCTTGTCGATGTCGATGATCTTGACGGCGTCCAGTTGCTGGCGCAGGAGTTGGGCCGCCACCATCTCGCCGATCTCGCTGCCGCCGAGGATCATCACCTTGTTCACCTCGATGTTGTCCTTCCCGAGGAACCGCAGGATGGCCGGGACGCCTTCCCGCTTGGCGATGATGTACATGTGGTCGTTGTAGGCGAAGCGGGTGTCGAACTTCGGGATGATGGTCTCGCCCTTGCGGGCGATGGCGATGATGCGGAGTTGGGCCTGGTCCGACGCGGCCGTCATCGCGGCCGTGAATTCGGCGACCTTCATGTCCAGGATGGGGGAGTCGTCGTCCAGGCGGAACACCACCAACTGGAGTTTCCCGCGGGCGAAGTCCATCGAGTCCGTGGAGGCCGTGTGCTTGAGGAGGTCGATGATTTCGTCGCTGGCGATTTTCTCCGGATAGAAGAGCATGTCGATGCCCATATCCTTGAAGATGAGTTTGTTCTCAGGGGAGAGATAGGCTTCGTCATCGATGCGGGCGATCACGCGCTTCGAGCCCAACCGCTTCGCCAGCAGGGCGCTGACGATGTTCACGGTCTGGGAGGTGGAGGGATTGACGGCGATGAAGAGGTCCGCCTTCGCGCAGCCGGCTTCCCGGAGGATGGTGATGGAGGAGGGGTCGCCGAAGACGGTGACGATGTCCGCCGTGGCGGAAAGCCGCTGGAGACGCGCCTCGTTGTCGTCGATGACGGTTATGTCGCCGCCCTCGTGGCTGAGCATCTTCGCAAGGTGGGAACCCACCTGACCGGCTCCTTCGATGATGATCTTCATACGCTTGTCTGTATTAACAGACACAAAGATAAGCAGATTTCTCGACAAGGTCGAAACGACTTGGCGTTTTTTGTGAAGAATTGTTTATATTTGCAATATCATGAAACGACTCCTTGCCTTCGCAGCCGGCGTGCTGATGCTCGTCTCCTGCTCCGAAACGTTCGACGCGACCCGTCTTCTCCAGGGAGGCGTGATCGCCGCACAGGCCATGTCCCTGTCCGATGAACAGGTCCAGGCCTATGTCCACCAGTACATCACCCAACTCGACGCGCAGAGCAGGGTCCTGCCGGAGACGAACGCCTACACGAAACGCCTCCGTACCCTGACCAAGGGCCTGAATTCGGTGGACGGCGTACCGCTCAACTTCAAGGTGTACCAGGAAAACCAGGTGAACGCCTTCGCCTGCGCCGACGGCAGCGTGCGGGTCTATACCGGCATCATGGACGTGATGACGGACAACGAACTGCTCGGGGTGATCGGCCATGAGATCGGCCACGTCGCGATGAAGCATACCAAGAAGGAGATGAGGGCCTCGATGCTGACGAGCGCCGCCCTCGAGGGCATCGCCTCGACCAGCCAGACGGCGGCCACGCTCACGGACTCCCAACTCGGAGCCATCGGAAACGCCATCATGAACGCCCGGTACTCCCGGAAACAGGAAAGCGAGGCCGACGATTACGGCTACCAGTTCCTCAAGGCCGTCGGCAAGAACCCCTGGGGAATGGCGATGTCCTTCGAGAAACTGCAGAAGGTTGCCGGCGGTTCCGGCGCGCAGGCGTCCGCCGCCCAGAAACTCTTCTCTTCCCATCCGGATACGGAAGTCCGCATCCAGCGGATGGCCGAACGGGCAACCGCGGAAGGGTACAAGCGGCCGGCGAAATAGATTAGAACCTGATTTTACGGCCCGCCAGGGCACGAGGCACCATCCATTTGGGATACCACCCGTGGATGGTGACTTCTTTTTGCTGGGAAGCGATCTCGTCCGGAGACGGCTTGCGGCGGAGTTTCCAATACTCGGCATGCGCCTTCACGACCGCCTTGTAGGAATCCCATTTCTTGGTGACCAGATAATTGATGGCGGACGCTCCGTCCAGGAGCATCCGGGTCAGGATGCGCCGGCGGGCCTTGCCCAGGGCGCCCTCCACGCTGTAGCCCTGGGCCCGGAAGGTCCTGGCCAGGTTGTTCTCCAGCATCAGGAGGTTGTTCCGGTAATTGAAACGGAGTTTGACGGGGGATTCCTTCGGGAGGGTTCCGCCACCGATGTGATAGACACGGGAATCCGGAACCACCGTCACCGTGTAGCCGGCGAGTTGGATACGCCAGCAGAGGTCGATTTCCTCCATGTGGGCGAAGAAGCGGTCGTCCAGGCCGCCCAGCCGTTTCCACAGCCGGCTCCGGACCATCAGGCAGGCACCCGATACCCAGAAGACATCGGCCGGCGTGTCATACTGGCCTTCGTCCTTTTCCACCATGCTCATCACACGGCCCCTGCAGAAAGGGTACCCGTAGCGGTCCAGGAGTCCGCCCGCGGCGCCGGCGTATTCGAAGGAATCCCGGTCATACATGGAAAGGAGTTTCGGTCCGCAGGCACCGCACTTGGGATGGGAATCCATCCAGGCGACGAGGGGCTGCAGCCAGTCTTTCGGGACTTCGATGTCGGAGTTGATGAGGACGAAATAGTCGGCTTCCACCTGCGCCAGGGCACGGTTGTAGCCGCCCGTGAAGCCGTAGTTCCGGTCCAGCGGAATCTGCCGGACTCCGGGGAACTCCCGGGTGAGAACCTCCAGGGAGTCGTCCACCGAGGCGCTGTCAGCCACGATGACTTCCGCGTCCATCCCTTCCGTGGAGGCGATGAGCCCGGGGAGGAACTCCCTGAGGTAGTTCCTGGTGTTCCAGTTCAGGATGACGATGGCGGTTTTCATGCGTTGCAGTCGATGTTGGCGAAGGCCAGGGTGGGAATCAGTTTCGACATGCACCGGCGGGCGTCGTCGGCCGTGGCGACGAGGTTGTTCCACAGGTCGATGAAGTTGCCCGTGACCAGCATCTCCCGCACCGGGTGGGTGATGCGGCCGTCCTCGAAGGCGAAACCTTCGATCCCGTAGGAGAAGTCTCCCGTGGAAGTGTTGGAGTTGCCGCCGTTGAAGCCCGTGATGAGGATGCCGCTGCCGACTTTCCGAATCAGGTCTTCCCGGGTCTTGCAGCCGCCGAAAGGCATCACTTTCGGACGGGTGGCGTCCTCGATGGTCGGTTCCATCCCGGTCTTGCCGGCGATGTAGGTGTTGATGAAATAGCGGGTGATGACGCCCTTGTCGATGATGGGGAATTCCCGCGTGGCGACGCCTTCGCTGTCGTACAGGCGGGATCCGGTCTCTCCCTGGCTGCGGGGGCAGTCCAGGATGGTGAGCCGTTCCGGGAACACCTGCTGTCCGGCCTTGTCCAGAAGGAAGGAGTTCTTCTGCTGGACGGCATAGCCGCCAAGGGCGTTCAGGACCGGCGTCAGGAACTTCGAGGCGCACTCGCTGTCCACGACGACGGTGCATTTCCCGCCGGGATGATCCTTGGGCCCGATCTGCGCGGCAGCCCGTTCCACGGCCTTTCCGCTGCAGGTTTTCAACGAGGGGAGGATGTCCTGGAGCCTGGGCGTCGCATCCCACCAGTAACTGGCGTAGCGGTTGCCGTCCGGGTCTTCCACCGTGACTTCGTAGCCGATTTCGAAGGAGGATTCCGTGTGCCTGGCATACAGGCCGTTCGAGTCCATCACGACACTGTCGAAAAGGCTGTCGGAGTATTCTCCTTCCTCTGAGATTACCGTGAAACCCTTTTCCAGTTCCGCTTTCCGGGCCCATACCGAAGAAAAGAACGCGAACTCGCGCCTCTTTTCGGACGTAAGTCCTTCATAAGCGGGGTCGTACAGGCCCAATTCCTGTCCGGAGAGGGCGTCCTTGACCGTGCGGGCAGGGTCCGGCAGATTGCGGGCGGGATCCGGTTCCAGCGTCCGGACCGTGTCGATGGCATCGAGGAGGAAGGACTTCAGCCCCTCCTCTTCCAGCCGGTTGGACGAGAACGAACCGAACCGGCCGTCCACGAAGAGCGAGACCTGCATGCTGCGGTCCAGGGCATGGGTCACCTTGTCCAGTTCGCCGTTCAGCATCCCGAACAGTTCCATCAGGCTCTTGTTCAGCGTGACGCGCACCTTCTGCGCGCCGTTTTCGAGGGCAAATGCCATCGAAGCCCTTGCGAGGGCGATTTCCTGCTCAGTCAGCATCTCATTCTCCTCCTACGGTTAAACTCCCGATCAGGACCGTCGGAATGCCGCAGGAAACGGGAGCGCTCTGCTCCTTCCCGCAGGTCCAGGCACCCGGGTCGATGACAAGGTCGTTGCCCACGGCGACGATGTCCCGCAGGGCCTGCGGACCGTTGCCGATGATGTTGATATCCTTCACGGGGGCCGTCAGGTGCCCGTTTTCGATGAGGAAGCCGCTCTTGACGAAGAAGGTGAAGTCGCCTTCTCCGATCTTGACCTGCCCGTTGGAGAACTCATCCACATAGATGCCCTTGGGGACGGATGCGATGATGTCTTCGGGGCGGGCGTTGCCGCTTTCCATATAGGTGGCCCGCATCCGGGGGATTGGCGCGTAACGGAAGGATTCGCGTCGTCCGTTGCCGGTGGGGGAGACCCCGTAGTGCCGGGCGCTGATTCGGTCGTGCAAGTAGGAGGTCAGGATGCCGTCCTCCACCATCCGGGTCTTCTGGGCGGGCACGCCTTCGTCGTCGAAGTTCAGGGCGCCGCGGTTTCCCTTGAGGGTACCGTCGTCCACGATGGTAATCCCTTCGGCGCAGATTCGCTGTCCCATCTTGTCGGAGAAGATGGACGTGCCTTTCCGGTTGAAGTCGGCCTCGAAGGCGTGGCCCATGGCTTCGTGCAGGAGGATGCCGGAGGCGCCGGCGACCATCACCACGGGCATCTGGCCGCCCTTCGGCCGCCGGGCGGCGAAGCGGTCGTCGATGCCCTTGACGACCTCGTCCGCCATTTCCGTGACGAGTCCGTCCGTGAGCATCTCCACACCGGTGCGGAAACTGCGGGAAACGGATTTGTTCTCGATCTTTCCGTCCTGCTGGAAGATGGCGGTGGCGGAGACCATTCCCATCGGCCTTGTCTCGTACTTGAGTTCCTTCAGGGAGTTGTACATCAGGACGTCCGTGACCTGCCATACCAGTGTCGCGATGATCTTGACGATGCGGTTGTCCCGCGCCTGGACGGCGCTTTCCAACTTCTGCAGGAAGGGAATGAGCGTGGCTGCGTCCGTGCTGCGCCAGTGGATCCGGACGGGATAGCGGTCGGCGGCGGGATTGGGCTCGCCGCGGAAGCGTCGCCCGACCAGGCGGGAGCCGTTGGCATCGGCCTGGACGGAATGCTCGTAGAAGGCGGAAGTGCCGTCGGCGATGGCCGCGGCGGCCCGGGCGGAGGCCAGCATGTCGGGCAGGGCCGTGCTCTCGGCGTAGGCGTAGCCGGTCTTCTCTCCGCACAGGACGCGGATGCCCACGCCATAGTCGATATGGCGTCCGGCGGCGTTCACGATCCCGTCCCGGAGGGTCAGGTTTCCGTAGGTCGTATTCTCGAAGAAGAGGTCACAGTAGTCCCCGCCGTGCCGCAAGGCTTCGGCAACGAGCGTGTCCAACTGTGATTCCCCCACCTGGAACAGGTCCAGGTAATGCTGTTTAGGGTGAATCATGCGTTTCCTTGATCTGGTTGGAGATCTGGTTGTAGAGGGCGAGGTCCCGGACGGTCGTTCCCTTCGCGGAGCCTTCGGCGATGATGCGGAAATCCGCTTCGCTGTTGTCCACGAGCATCCACTTGTCGCAGACGGGCAGATACAGGTTGAAGAAGTACTCCAGGCCGGTGAAATACCTCCGCCGGATGACGTCGGGGGGCACGTCATGCCCCCCGGCCTCCACCCGGGCGGCCACCCGCCGGATGGCGATTTCGGGATCGTTCAGCCAGAGATACACCACCGTGACGAAATAGCCCTGGTCCTGGGCCATCCGGACCATCTTGAGCAGGGACCGGGTCGCGAGGGTGGTCTCGATGCAGAAATCTTCCCGTCGGGTGAACAGATAGCGCAGTTTCTTGAGCATGTACCGGCTGGCCGTGATGTACGCAGTCTCCGGATGGAACGGGGCCAGGCTCTTCGCGAACTCGTCGGAGTTCACGAACTCACTGCAGTCCAGCAACTCCGGGAGCAGCGTATAAGACGCCGTCGTTTTCCCGGAGCCGTTGCAGCCGGATATGATGTACATGCGGGGCACGGCCGGACAGGACTACTCGGCCGTGGCGGCGTTGATCTTCTTCATCATCGCGAACATGATCAGGCCGGCGACGACGCAGAGGGCCATCAGGATGGACCAGTTGGCCCAGAGCGGGACGCGCTCCCACAGCAGTCCGGGAATGGAACTGAGGTAGTTGCCGACGGCGGTGGAGGCGAACCACAGACCCATCATGAGGCCTTTCAGCCGCGGCGGCGCCACCTTCGTGACGAAGGAGATGCCCATCGGGCTCAGCAGCAGTTCGGCGAAGGTCAGGATGAGGTAGGTGCCGATCAGGTAGGTCGGGACCACCGGGTCCGGGGAGACGGTTCCGGCGAGTTCGGCCGGGGAGGCCTGGCCGCGGGAAGCGAAGACCATCACGAGATAGCCCAGGGCGGCGACGAACATGCCGAGTCCGATCTTCACGGGAGCGGAAGGCTCCCGGCCGGCCGGGTGCTGCGCGTCCTTGCGGTTGGCGAGGCTGCTGAAGATGGCCATCGAGATGGGCGTGAGGGCGACGACGAAGAACGGGTTGAACTGCTGGAATTCCTGCGGGAAGATCTCCAGCGGATTCGCCTGTCCCATGTGGATGGCATAGACACCGCCCCACAGGGCGGCCGTCACGCATCCGCAGATGACCTTGGAAGTGGCCTTCTCGCTCTGGAAGATACCGAACAGGGTATAGACCGAGGCGGCGAGCAGGGCGAGCGCCCAGATGTTGAATCCGATGCGCGTGGCGCCGGTGGCGAAACTCTGCGTGTAGTCACGGGCGAACCAGGTCAGGGACTGGCCGTTCTGGTGGAACGCCATCCAGAAGAAGATGACCACGGCGAACACGAGGACGAGGGCGACGATGCGGCTCTTCTCCTGCTCCTTGGTGAGTTCCTTCACGGGCGTGGCGCTGGCGGCGGCCTGCTTGGCGTTCACGTCGGCATGCTTGAACCAGTTCTTGCAGCCGAAGTAGATGGCGATGGACACCACGAGCGAGAAGCACGCGACGGCGAAGCCCATGTTGTAGGCGCTGGACAGATGGTCGATGTAGTATTGGCAGAAGGCGGCGGTGTCCATCTGGCCGATGCCGGGCATCTGGCCCATCAGGCCTTCCAGTTGGGAGACCTTGTCCGGGGCGATGCTGCCGTCCAGGAACTGGTGCGCCAGGGCGGGGATGTCGGCCTTGTAGATGAGGCCGGCCTTGCCCAGGAACTTGTTCGTGATGGCGGTGGCGGCCGCCGGGGCGAACATCGCGCCGATGTTGATGGCCATGTAGAACAAAGAGAAGGCGGAGTCGCGCTTGGCGGAATACTTCGGGTCGTCGTAGAGATTGCCCACCAGCACCTGCAGGTTGCCCTTGAACAGGCCCGTGCCGATGGCGATGAGCGTCAGGGCGCCGATCATCAGCGTGACACCGAGCGCGTTCGCGGGTGTCGGGATGGACAGGCACACATAGCCGGCGAACATGATGATGATGCCGGTCACGACGCATTTTCCGTAGCCGATCTTGTCGGCGAGCCAGCCGCCTACGACGGGCATGAAATACACCGCCGCGAGGAAGATGGCGTAAACCTGGCTGGCGGTCGCTCCGTTCCAGCCGAACTTGGCCTGGAGGAAGAGCATGAAGATGGCCAGCATCGTGTAGTAGCCGAAGCGCTCACCGGTATTGGCGAGTGCGAGGGCGAAGAGTCCTTTGGGTTGTCCTTTGAACATATCTATGAGTTTTGAATAGGCGTTGGTGGCACCTTTTCCTACAAATTTCGCGATAATTCTCCAAACGGCAAAAAGATATTTGCAGTCGGGAAGGTTTCCGCAGCGCAAAGCGAAGAATTTTCCGCATAAGATGCCCGTGGCAACGATTATTTTGTTATTTTTGTAAATAATTGAAATGTTGAGAACATTAAAACCAACTATTCATTCAGAATCACGATTATGGGTACATTAGCAACTCTGTGGCAGGATCACAGGACCTTGATGGTGTTTTTCATGGTCCTCATCGTTGTCATTCCGTTCTTGGTCTTCTATCTGTCCAAGGCCAGGAAAGAGCATCCTAAAGGCTTGATCGCCGCCGCCCTGAGCAACATGGGCGAACGGTTCGGCTACTACATCATGAATGCCGTGCTGGTGCTGTTCATCTGCTCCAAGTTCGGTATTTCCGACGAGTGGTCGGCCCTGATCTTCGGTGTGTTCTATTTCCTGATCTACGTCCTTGCCTTGCCGGGCGGTATCATCGCCGACCGCACGCAGAACTACAAGAAGACCATCATCACGGGTATCATCGTGATGGCCATCGGCTATGGTTTGTTGTCCATCCCCGTTTTCAGT
>JAFXMA010000035.1 GCA_017530725.1 Bacteroidales bacterium | reverse complement strand
TTCCGGCCCATGACAGCCGCGACTACGCCTTCGCGAAGAAGTTCAACCTGCCCATCGTCCCGATCATCGAGGGGGCCGATGTGTCCGAAGAGAGTTATGACGCCAAGGACGGCATCATGTGCAACAGCGGATTCCTCACCGGCATGACCGTGAAGGAAGCCATCCCGGCCGCCATCGATTATATCGAGGCCAACGGTTTCGGCCGCCGGAAGGTGAACTACCGCCTGCGTGACGCCATCTTCTCCCGCCAGCGCTACTGGGGCGAACCGTTCCCGATCTACTTCAAGGACGGCATCGCCACCCCGATTCCCTTCGAGGAACTCCCGCTCACCCTGCCGGAGATCGACGAGTACAAGCCTACGGAGGCCGGCGACCCGCCGCTCGCCCGCGCGAAGGACTGGACCTACGACGGTTATCCGCTGGAAACCAGCACGATGCCCGGCTTCGCGGGCTCCAGCGCCTATTACCTCCGCTACATGGACCCGCACAATGACGAGGCGCTCGTCTCCCGCGAGGCGGACGAGTACTGGCGCAATGTGGACCTGTATGTGGGCGGCACCGAGCACGCCACGGGCCACCTGATCTACAGCCGTTTCTGGAACAAGTTCCTGTATGACCTCGGCTATGTCTGCGAGGACGAGCCCTTCAAGAAACTCATCAATCAGGGCATGATCCAGGGCCGTTCGAACTTCGTCTATCGCATCGTGAACACGAACACCTTCGTTTCCTACGGTCTCAAGGACCAGTACGAAACGACGGAGATCCACGTGGATGTGAACATCGTCCGCAACGACCGCCTGGACCTCGAGGCCTTCAAGGCCTGGCGTCCCGAGTTCGCCTCCGCGGAGTTCATCCTCGAGAACGGCGAATACGTGTGCGGCTGGGCGATCGAGAAGATGTCCAAGTCCATGTTCAACGTCGTGAACCCCGACTATGTGTGCGACACCTACGGTGCGGACACCCTGCGCCTGTACGAGATGTTCCTCGGACCGGTGGAGCAGGCCAAGCCCTGGAGCACCGACGGCATCGACGGCGTGAACCGGTTCCTGAAGAAGGTCTGGCGCCTGTTCTGGGACCGTGACAAGTGGCTCGTCACCGACGAGAAACCTACGGCGGAAGAACTCAAGGCCCTGCACAAACTCATCGGCAAGGAGCAGGAGGACATCGAGAACTTCTCCTACAATACCACGGTATCTGCCTTCATGATTGCCCTGAACGACCTGCAGAACTGCCACAAGCGCGATGTCCTGGAACCGCTCCTCATCATGTTGTCTCCGTTCGCCCCGCACATCGCGGAGGAACTGTGGCACCAGTTGGGGCATGAGGAGTCCGTCACGGTCGCGTCCTTCCCGGAGTATCATGAAGAGTACACGGTGGAGAATACCGTCAAGTATCCGGTCTCCTTCAACGGCAAGACCCGGTTCCTCATCGACGTCCCCGCCGGTACGGCGCCCGCCGATGTGGAAGCGGCCGTCCGCGCCCACGAGATGACGCCCAAGTATGTCGGCGAGATGTCCATCGCGAAGGTCATCGTCGTCCCGGGCCGCATCGTGAACGTCGTGCTCAAGAAGTAAACCTACCCCCTAAACTATGAAAAAGACGAAGGTCATAGTCTGCATCTACGATTATGTCGTCATCACCCTGGGCGTGATCCTGTTCGTGATGGCGTGGCAGTGCTTCCTCCTTCCGAACAACATGATCGACGGAGGACTGACCGGTGCATCCGCGCTCCTGTCGATGGTCACCGGTATCTCCGTGGATATCTGGTACTTCGGTATCAACGTCCTCCTCCTGGTCCTGGCCTGGTTCATCCTCGGGAGGGGCTTCGGCCTCAAGACCATCTACGCCATCCTGCTGTCCACCGCCCTTTTCCGTGTCCTCGGAAACGAGAACATGTCCTGGCTCTGGTCCGTGGAGGGCAACGTGCTGCACGTCAAGGAAGCCATCCTGGTGCCGGTCATCGGCGGTCTCCTGGAAGCCGTGGGCCTCGCGATGATCATCATGCGCGGGGGCTCCACCGGCGGCACGGACATCCTTGCGCTCATCGTGAACAAGTTTTGGCCGATCACCGTCGGCCGGTTCTACCTGTATGCGGACTTCATCGTGATCACCCTGCTGATCCTGGTCCCGGGGCACTGCTTCACGGACGTGGTGTACGGTTACATCACCATGGGCGTCTGCTCGTACGTGCTGGACCTGATCATCCTGGGCAAGGATTCCACCGTCCAGGTGCTCGTCTTCTCGGACCGGATCGACCGGATCGGAGACCACATCACCCGGGATATGGAGCGTGGGGTGACCGCCCTCAAGGCGGTGGGCTGGTACACGCAGAAGGACCGCATGGTGCTCATGGTCATGCTGCGCCGGACGGAACTTCCCGAACTCGTGAAATCCATCAAGGAGATCGATCCCAAGGCCTTCGTGACGGTGGTTCCCGCGAACAACGTCTATGGGGAAGGGTTCGATGAGATGAAGGTGGGACTCCCGAGGAAAAAGAAAAGCGAATAAGATATGCCTGCATTGAAAAAATCATTCTGGACCATTGTCCAGGAATGGGCGCTGGTCACCCTGGGCATCCTGATCTACGTGACGGGATGGGCCCTGTTCCTGATGCCCAACAACCTGGTGGGCGGCGGCGTCTCCGGTATCTCCTCGATGATCCAGTACGCCACCGGGGGAGCGATCCAGATGGGTTATTCCTACTTCGTCCTGAATGCCATCCTCATCGTCCTGGCGATGGTGGTGATCGGCATGGGCTTCGGTGCGAAGACCATCTATGCCATCATCCTGGCCTCCATCGGCCTGCGGTTCCTGCCGGGCCTTATCCCCACGGAGATCATCCAGACGCTGGCCCTGCAGAACGGCAAGTTGATGTCCACCCTGTGCGGCGGCCTGATGGCCGGCATCGGCATCGGCATGTCCATCTCCAACGGCGGCAGCACCGGCGGCACGGACATCATCGCGCTCATCTACACCAAATACCGCAACGTGTCCCCGGGCAAGGTGATCCTGTACATCGACTTCATCATCATCCTGTCCTCCCTGCTCATCCCGTCCATCGTCCCGGACCTGGACCCGCAGACGGGCAAGCAACTGATGGGACCGGACGGCGAGCCGCTGTCGCACCTGATGCCCTTCTCCGAGAAAGTGACCACGGTCATCTACGGCCTCATCCTGGTGACGGTGAACGGACGGGTCATCGACAGTTACCTGTCCGGTTCGCAGCAGAGCGTACAACTGTTCATCCTGTCCAAGCATTATGCGGAGATCGCCGATTCGATCACCCATGACCTGCACCGGGGCGTCACCGTCCTGGACGGCAAGGGCTGGTACACCCAGACCCCGACGGAGGTCCTGATGGTGATTACGCGCAAGACCGACGTGAATCTCCTTTTACGGTATATCAAGGCCATCGACCCGGACGCCTTCCTGTCCGTTTCCTCCGTGAACGGCGTGTACGGCCGCGGGTTCGAGGCCATCAAAGGCAAATAGATCTTCCCCCGAGGGGCGAAAAACCGTCAGCAGAAAAGCATGAACCTGATGCCGTTTTTCACCCCGGTCGTCATGACTGGAGTGTACCTCCTGGGTCGCCGGCGGGCTCTCCGCGAGTCCACGCAGCGGCAGCCGACCTCCCTCGCCAAGAAGGAAGGCAACACCGAATCACAGGCAGACGGGCCTGGCGCTGTCGACCAGTTTCTGTACGACAGGTGTTGCCGGTACATGGCGGACCGCAAGCCTTTCCTGGTGGAGTCCTTCTCCCTGGGTGACCTTGCGAACGTGCTGTTTACCAACAAGGTGTATCTCTCCAAGACCATCAACTACTATTCCGGAAAGAATTTCAGGAACTATATCAACTACTATCGGGTGATGTATGCGATGGAGTTGTTCCGGAAGAACAAGTCGCTCACGGTGACGGAACTCGGCTCCCTGGCCGGTTTCCACTCGGGCACCACCTTCAACCAGGCCTTCAAGGCCGTGATGCAGGAGTCTCCGAGTACCTGGTGCGCGAGGTTGCGGAAGAAAAACCGCGAATACCCCAAGTAGAACCCCGGCCCCAAGGGCGGAAGACACGAAACTCAGGCTTTTGGCCTGAGTTTCATTCTTTATACCAGTTCCAGCACCTGGAGGCACATCCGCGTGTTGTGGTAGGGGCATTTCCAGAAGCCTGCCTTCGGGGAGTCCTTGTCGGGGGTGCCGTCGGGGTGGATGGCCCAGAACCATTCTCCGTTGTCCCAGTCCACGAGGTTGTCGCGGATATAGGCCCAGGTGGAGAGGGCGCGGTCGGGAGCCTGGAGTTCGCCGTGGTATTTCCACAGCCAGAGGTTGCCGACGACGGCTTCGGCGAGGACCCACCACTGGCGCGAAAGGTCCAGGGAACCGTCTTCCAGTTTCTCATACACCATCGAACCATCCCCGCGGAGGCCTTCGTTGCCGGCCTTTCCCATCAGGAGGGCGGCGGGCCGCACGCGGTTCACGGTGTCGATGTCGTGGATGGCGGTGGCGCATTCGAGGGCGAGCCAGGAGGTTTCGATGTCATGCCCGTAGGAAACGGCGCCGGGGATGACGGTCCAGTCGCGGCTGAAATACAGTTGCAGGTGCCCGTCGGGGCCCATCACCTTGTCACAGACGATGGCCAGCAGGTCCTTCACGGCCTCCCGGAGATCCTTGTCCGGCCACACCTGGTAGAGGTTCGCATAGGCCTCGAGCAGGTGCAGGTGCGAGTTCATCGTCTTGTCGGCATTGATGTCATGGGCGCTGAGGGACATGTCCTCCAGCGGGGTGAAGTCGCGTGCGAGCGCCTCGATGTAGCCGCCGTTCTCCCGGTCCTTGAAGCGGGATTCCACGATCTTGAACAGGTTCACGGCGTTCTTGAGGGCTTCGTCGTCGCGGGTGGCCTTGTACAGTTCGCTGAGGCCGTAGATGCCGAACCCCTGCGCGTAGAGTTGTTTCTTGGTCTCCAGCCGCTTGCCGCCGGCGTCCACGCTCCAGTAAACGCCGCCGTGCCGGTGGTCGCAGAAATGCTCCAGGAAATAGTCCCGGGCATGGACGGCCGCGACGAGGTACTCCGTCTTGCGGAGAGCCCGGTACGCTGCGGAAAAGGCCCAGAGGATGCGGGCGTTCAGGATGACGCCGCGGGGGGCGTCGTACTGGATTTCGGCGGTGCCGTCGGCCTCCCCGTAGAACCCGCCGCGCGGATCCTTCATGGTCAGCCAGTAATTCAGGATGTTGTTCTCGAGGACCTTGCGGACCTCCTTGCGGAAGGTATCGGTACGGTTCATGGAATCAGGGATTGGTCTATTGCAAACTTACGCAAAAATCCCGGACCGGACAAGTCCTATTCGCCGAGCGTGGCCACCATCACGGCCTTGATCGTATGCATCCGGTTCTCCGCCTCGTCGAAGACGATGCTGTTCGGGGATTCGAACACGTCCTCGGTCACCTCGATCCCGTCCAGGCCGAACTGCTTGTACACGTCGCGGCCGGCCTGCGTCTCCAGGTTGTGGTAGGAGGGGAGGCAGTGCATGAACTTGCAGTCAGGATTGCCGGTACGCTCCATCAGTTTCGCGTTCACCTGGTAGGGCATCAGCAGGCCGATGCGCTCCTTCCAGACTTCGGCGGGTTCGCCCATGGAAACCCAGATGTCGGTATAGACGAAGTCGCAGCCTTTCACGCCGGCGTCCACGTCGTCCGTGATGGTGACGCGGGCTCCGGTCTCCGCAGCGACCGCCATGCACTCGGCCACCAGTTCAGGCGCCGGCTGCAGGGACTTCGGGGCGACGATGCGCACGTCCATTCCCATCTTGGCGCCGCCCACCAGCAGGGAGTTGCCCATGTTGAAACGGGCATCGCCCAGATAGGCGAAGGAAATGTCCTTCAGGGGCTTGTCGCTGTGCTCGGTCATCGTAAGGAGGTCGGCGAGGATCTGCGTGGGGTGGAACTCATTGGTGAGGCCGTTCCACACGGGAACGCCGGAATACTCGGCGAGTTGTTCCACAGTCGCCTGGGCGAATCCGCGGTATTCGATACCGTCGAACATCCGGCCCAGCACGCGGGCCGTGTCCTTCATCGATTCCTTGATGCCGATCTGGGAGCCGGTGGGCCCCAGGTAGGTCACGTGTGCGCCCTGGTCGTGGGCGGCTACCTCGAAGGCGCAGCGGGTGCGGGTGGAGGTCTTCTCGAAGATGAGGGCGATGTTCTTGCCGGTCATCGTGGGACGTTCGGTGCCCTCCCGCTTGGCGCGCTTGAGGTCACGGGCGAGGTCCAGCAGGTACTGGATTTCCGCCGGGGTGAAGTCGAGCAGTTTGAGGAAACTGCGGTTTTTGAGTTCGTATGCCATGTTACTTGAGTGTGATTCGGGTTCCGCAGGCAGGATTGCCGAGCTGCCCGGCCTCGGTGATGATGCATTCCCTGCCGCCCTTGCGCACGAAATGGATGCCGGCGCGTACCTTCGGGGCCATCGACCCTTCCGCGAACTGGCCCTCTTCCAAATACTTTTCCGCCTCGGCGGCAGTCAGGGTGTCCAGGGCCTTTTCTCCGGGCTTCCGGAAATTGATGTACACCTTGGGCACGTCGGTGAGGATGTACAGGGCGTCCGCCCCGATCTGGCAGGCGCACAGGGCCGATGCCAGGTCCTTGTCGATCACGGCCTCCACGCCCCGGTATCCGCCGGCTTCCCAGATGACCGGGATGCCGCCGCCTCCGCAGGTGACGACGATCTTCCCCTCGCGGGCGAGCCGGGAGACGATGTCCACGTTGGAAATGTGCATCGGGACGGGGGAGGGGACGACTTTGCGCCAGCCGCGTCCCTTCGCGTCTTCCTTATAGACGGCGCCGGTCTCCGCGGCGAGGCGTTCCGCCTCCTCGGCCGTGTAGTACGGGCCCACGGGCTTGGTCGGGTTCTTGAACATCGGATCCTTCGGATCCACCTCCACCCGCGTGACCAGGGAGATGACCCTCCGGGTGGTGATGCCACCCGCATACAGGACGCGGTCCATCGCCGTCTCGATCATATAGGCGATGGCGCCCTGTGTTTCCGCGCCGCAGACGTCCATCGGCATCTGCTGGAGGCCGAACGCGTGGCGGCCGGCCTCCTGCTGCAGCATGACGTTGCCCACCTGCGGACCGTTCCCGTGGCAGATCACGATGTCATAGCCCCACCGGATCAGCGGCAGGATCTGGCGGCACGTGTTCTCCACGTTCTGGAACTGTTCCTCGTAGGTACCCTTCTGGTTGCTCCGCAGCAGGGCGTTGCCCCCGAAGGCGAGGACGGCTAACGGCCTCATAATGATTCAAATACGTCCTTGATGATGCCGATGGCCTCGCGCAGTTGCTCCTCATTGATCACGAGCGGCGGGGCGAACCGGATGATATGCCGGTGGGTGGGCTTCGCAAGGAGTCCCTTTTCCGCGAGTTTGAGGCAGATGTCCCAGGCCTCGATACCGTTCTGCGGTTCGGTGACGACCGCGTTCAGCAGGCCCTTGCCCCGCACGAACTTGAAGAAAGGACTCTTGATCTTGCCGATTTCCTCCCGGAAGATCACGCCCAGGCGGTCGGCGTTCTCGGTGAGATGCTCGTCGCGGATGACCTCGAGGGCGGCGACGGCGACCTTCGCGGCCAGCGGGAAACCGCCGAAGGTGGATCCGTGCTCGCCGGGGCCGATGGTGAGCATGATCTCGTCGTCGGCGAGGACGGCCGAGACGGGCAGGGTGCCGCCGGAGAGGGCCTTGCCGATGGTGACCATGTCCGGGCGCACGCCTTCGTGGTCGCAGGCGAACAGTTTGCCGGTGCGGCCGATGCCGGTCTGCACCTCGTCGGCGATGAAGAGCACGTTGTGGGCGTGGCACAGGTCATAGCATTCCCGGATGTATCCCTCGTGCGGGACATAGACGCCGGCTTCGCCCTGGATGGGCTCCACGATCATCGCGGCGACCTTGTCTCCCTTCTCGTCCAGGACCTTCCGCAGCGCCTCCGTGTCGTCGTAGGGAATGGTGACGAAACCGGGGGTGAAGGGACCGTACTGGGAATAACTGTCCGGGTCGGAGGACATCGTGACGATGGTGATGGTGCGTCCGTGGAAGTTGCCCTCGGCCACGATGATGAGGGCCTCGTTCTCGGGGATGCCCTTCACCTTGTAGCCCCAGCGGCGGGCGAGTTTGAGGGCCGTCTCGACGGCTTCGGCGCCGGAGTTCATCGGCAGCAGTTTGTCATAGCCGAAGTACTCGGTGGCCATCTTCTCATAGGGGCCCAGGCAGTCGTTGTAGAAAGCGCGGGAGGTCAGGCATAACTTGTGGGCCTGGTCGCAGAGGGCTTTCACGATCTTGGGATGGCAGTGGCCCTGGTTGACGGCGGAATAGGCGGACAGGAAATCGTAGTAGCGTTTCCCGTCCACGTCCCAGACATAGACACCCTCGCCCCTTTCCAGGACGACGGGCAGCGGATGATAGTTGTGTGCGCCGTATCTCTCTTCGAGTGCGATCAGTTCGGCGGCAGTGTACTTCTTGTCGGTCATATCGTTTCGTGTAAGAATGTGGTTATCGGATTCAGTCCCGGCGGAGCGGGAGCGTGGAGCAGCGCAGCAGGCCGCCCATCTTGGAGATCTCCCGGTAGGGGACGGTCTCGACGGTCATGCCCCAGACTTCGCGCAGATGCCGGTTCAGCCGGGTGAAATGCTCTTCCGTGACGACGACGTCCTCGCTGATGGAGAAGACATTGGAGTTCATCCAGTACATCTCCTCCTTCGTGAGTTCGAAGACGTTTTCGGCTCCGAACAGTTCCACCAGGTGGTCGGCGTCGCGGGGATTGATGAAGCCTTGGCGGTACAGGATGGCTTTTCCCCGTCCCACCGGCATGAACGTGCAGTCCAGGTGGAGGATGCCCTCGTACGGGTCGGTGTCGCTCTTGCGGAGGTTCAGGGGGATGATGGTCTTTTCGGGGAAGATCATGTTCAGGTAATCCAGGGCGAGGCGGTTCGTGCGGGCCGTCTTCACCGACGGATAGTCCATGAAATCGTACTGGCCCAGGAAGATGTAGTCGTTGTACAGGACGACGTCACCGCCTTCCAGATGGACCGTCTCCGGCAGGTTGTAGATGTTCTTGTAATGGATCTGGCGGTAGATGTCGCCGTAGGCGTCGATCTCTTCCTGCCGGTCGGGGATGATGTTGGAGACGATGATCTTGTCTTCGATGACGAAGCCGACATCCCGGGCGAAGACCTGGTTGCATCCCTTCACCAGCGAAGGGCGGTACACCTTCACGCCGTACTTGTTCAGGACGGCCTCGAAGGCGCCCATCTCGGCGACGATGTCCTTGTCGGCCGGGTAAACCCCGTGCAGGACGGATTCGTAGGATTTGCTGTCGAAGGTCTCCGACAGGGTGGGGACGGGACCGTTGGACTGGGGGAGCCCCAGGACGACTTCCCGCAGGCGGGCTGTTTCGTTGACGACGTGTAATTCCATAGTACAAAGATAACAAAAAACCGGAATTCTCCGAATATCCGTATGAATATTTTGTGGATTGATGAATAACGGTTAAAAAATGAAATCAATCGACGACTGCCGAAAGTTATCAACAGGCCCCCGTGGATAACTTGATTGGCGTTTTCGGGTTGAAAACGCTACCTTTGTTAATGGTTTTTGGAAACCCCTCGCAAGGAAACCTTTAAACCTACCATAATGTCACAGCAGCAGCAAGCCATCTACGATGCCCGCACCCTCGGTAGCGGCAAGATGCTTACCCTCGGTCTCCAGCACATGTTCGCCATGTTCGGAGCCACGGTCCTGGTCCCGGTCATCACCGGTCTCTCCATGTCCGCCACCCTGCTCTTCGCAGGTCTCGGCACCCTCCTGTTCCACCT
>JAFXMA010000034.1 GCA_017530725.1 Bacteroidales bacterium | reverse complement strand
TTCGGCTTCCGCTGCGGCTTCCTGGGCCTGCTGCACCTGGAGATCGTCCAGGAGCGGCTGTTCCGCGAGTTCAACATGGACGTGATCACCACCGTCCCGAACGTGTCGTACAAGGTCTTCACCACCAAGGGGGAAGTCATCGACGTGCACAACCCGTCCGGCCTTCCGCCGCAGACGCTCATCGACCATATCGAGGAACCCTACATCCGTGCCCAGATCATCTCCAAGTCCGATTTCTACGGGCCCATCATGAAACTGTGCATGGACAAGCGCGGCACCCTCATCGGCCAGCACTACATCACCACGGACCGGGTGGAACTGAACTACGACCTGCCCCTGTCCGAAGTCGTCTTCGACTTCTACGACAAACTCAAGTCCATCTCCAAGGGCTACGCGTCCTTCGACTACCACGTGACGGATTTCCGACCCGCCCGGCTGGTGAAACTGGACATTCTCCTGAACGGCGATCCGGCCGACGCGCTCTCCACGCTCATCCACGAGGACCATGCCTACGACTTCGGCCGGAAGATCTGCCTGAAACTCAAGGAACTCATCCCGCGCCAGCAGTTCGACATCGCCGTCCAGGCGGCCATCGGCGCGAAGATCATCGCCCGAGAGACGGTACGCCAGGTCCGCAAGGACGTGACGGCGAAGTGCTACGGCGGCGACGTCACCCGTAAGCGCAAACTGCTCGAGAAACAGAAGGAAGGCAAGAAGCGGATGCGCCAGATCGGCACCGTCCAGGTGCCCCAGAGTGCGTTCATGGCCGTTTTGAAACTCGACTGATGAAAACGGTTGCCCTCCTCGTCTATGCCGAGCATACGGAAGAGACGCTCGCGGAATGCCGGCGGCAGATAGCACAGATCCCTTCCGACGAATACGAATTCGAAATGTTCGTGGATCCCGACCTGGACGCCGCCTGGCGTGCGGCTGGCGAGCGGGATTTCTACATCTGGCTCCACGGCCTCGTGACCCCGGTCGAGGGTGCCATCTACAGCCTGCTGGACAACTCGTCCTTCCTCGGCGACCGGGCCCTCCTTGTGGGGACGGTCCTGGACGGGGAAGAGAACATCGTCAGCGGCGGTTTCGGCCGGAACCGCCGTCTGATGCAGCCCGATCCTGTAATCCCTGTGGCCTGCCGGATGTTCGACGGCCTGTTCGCCCTCGTGCCGCAGGTCGTGTACAAGCGCATCGGCGTTTTGGGTGGGCGGTACCGCGGTCAACTCGCGGGCTTCGACTACTGCATGCGGGCCCGGAAGGTCGGCTATCCCAGCGTCATCGCCCCGGGCATCACCTGCACCTGCCCCGTGCGTCCGAACCCGGACCGCACGCTGGCGGCGGACTTCGTGCTGGACTTCCGCACCAAGGGCATCTTCACGGCCATCTGGTACTTCCTCCGCTCGGCCTTCCGGCGGTTCGTCATCCACAACCTTTCTGTCTATGAATAAGTTCCGTGCCGCCGTCGCGTCGATGCGGCTCCGTACCCTGCCCCTGTCCACGGGGGGCGTCCTGCTGGGCATCCTCCTGGCTACCGCCGATTTCCGGGTAAACCTGTGGGTGGCCGTCCTCATCGTCCTCACCACCGTTTGCCTGCAGATCCTGTCCAACCTCTCGAACGAACTCGGCGACGTCCTCCACGGCACCGACACTGCGGACCGCAAGGGGCCGCAGTACGGCCTGAACGGCGGTGTCCTGACCATCCGGGAAATGAAGTGGCTCATCGGCCTGTTCGTGGTCCTCTGCATCGTCTCCGGAACGGCGATGACCCTGCTCTCCTTCGGAACGCTGTGGGACCTGACTCCCATCCTGGTGCTCCTGATGGGCGCCGGCGCGATCATGGGTGCGATGAAATACACCCTCGGCCGTAACCCTTACGGGTATCGCGGACTGGGGGACGTGTACGTGTTCCTGTTCTTCGGCCTCGTGGCCGTGCTGGGCGGCTATTTCGTCGCCTCCCACACCCTCTTCTGGAGGCTCCTCCTCCCCGGCGCGGCCATCGGCTGCTTCTCCGTGGGCGTGCTCAATGTCAATAACATCCGCGACATGGAAACCGACGCGCCGAACCGCGTCACCATGGCCATCCGCCTGGGCGAAAAGAAGGCGAAAATCTACCAGACCATCCTCATCGTCCTGGGCTGGATCCTGATGCTGGCTTATTGTCAACTGCGGATGTTCTCCTGGTGGCACTACCTCTTCGTCGTCACCCTCCCGTTGTACGTCATGCACCTCCGCGGCGTCTGGCAGCGTACGGGCAAAGCCCTGGACCCGATGCTGCCGCTCCTGGTGATCAGCACCTTCCTCCTCTGCCTCCTCGCCGGCCTCGGCTTCTGCGCGCACCTGTTCTAGCCGGGGACCCGGTAGCAAAATCGGCATTGTACGTGCCCAAATGCAACATGCCCCACCTTTTGATGGGGCATATGTTGCGCTACAGCGCGTAGGAGGCCGTTTTTGCTACCCTGGATTCGGGAACACCAGGGCGTTGTACCTACAACCGCGGCTTCTTGACGACTCTGACGATCAGGGAGACCAGGTAGATGATGACGCCGTAGATGAAGCAGTTCATCGTGACTTTGAGCCCGGCGAAGATCACGCCAAGGGGTACCTTTTGAAAAAAGGCGGCAACTCCTTCCTGTTCGAAACCCACATCACGCAACACGCACAGTACCTGGTACACACCCAGCAGTTGTCCCAGGAATCCGAATGCGAGGGCGAACAGGCCGATTTCCTTGACCCAGCGGGGGGCCTTCCAGGCGGCGAAGAAAATAGCGACCAGCAGGATGGTGAGGACGGACATGAATCCGATACCTCCTTCTACAAAGAATGTGAAAAACTTAGGCATAAGGCAGATGGTTTAAAGATTGTACTTTCTGCCCCAAAAGTAACGGATCGCCGCTTTCCGCCCAAGCCGAATCCCCGAACGGGCCGGTAAAATCCCCAAATTGGGCTTTTGACGAAAACGGGAATGCCGATTTTATGCTATTTTTGTAATGGCAATGAAACGGATGCTGGTCATATCCTATTGGGTCCTCTCCATTTTCCTGGTGGCGGTCATCCTCACCAGCCTGGGCTACCGGTTCATGGAAGCCGTGTTCATCGGCACGGTGTTCCTTCCCGGCGCCCTGGCGGCCAAATACTTTTTTCCGAAGGTCGATTTCCGGAACCGGCGGACGGGTGTCAAGGATACCGTCTTCATCGTCCTCGGCATCCTGGTCGCGGAGATTTTCCTTTTCCTGGTGACCCACTTTTACATCCTGCGCTATCGGGAAAACATCGCCGATTGGATCGGCCTTCCCGAAATCCTGACGAATCCCGTCTTCATCGCCCTCATCCTGACTGCCCTCGCGGCCGGCAGTTATTTCTTCGAACGGTGGCTGGACCGGCTCCGCCCCACCGCCCCCGCTCCCATCACCTTCACATCGGACCGGAAGCCCGTCACCCTTCCCCTCGAGGAAATCCTATACGTGGAATCCAACGACGCGACCACCACCGTCGTCGCGACCGGCGACCGGCGTTTCAAGAATATCACCCCCATCTCCCAGTGGGAAGCCATCCTCCGCCCACACTTCCTCCGGATCCATCGGTCCTACCTCGTCAACAAAGAAGCGATCACGCGGGTCGATGGAGACCTTCTCTACGTCCATGACATCGAACTCCCCATTTCCCGCAAGTACAAGGATGCGGTCGTGAACAGTCTTTAGTTTCTACCCTTCCAGCCACTCGAGGAAGGCGTCGGCGCGGGCGCGGGAGACGGTGAGGTCCGTGGCGGAGGGGATGCCGGGGGCGAGGGAGAGGCGGAGACGGCCGCCGAGGAGTTTGGAGGCGCTGTCGATGACGTTCTCGGCGATAATGGCGCCGCGGGAGATGCGGAAGAAGGCCTTCGGGTCCAGGCCGGACTCGATGGCGTCCAGCGAATCGTCCATCACATAGGACTTGCCGTCCCGGGTGACGATGTAGGAGTTCTTCGCCTCGGAGTAGAAATAGGCGATGTCCCGTACACTAACGGGGACGATGCGGTCGTTCAGCCGGATCAGGAACTTCTCGCGGGGCCGGATGGCTTCCCGGACGGCGTCGAAGTCGATGCGGGGGCCGCCTGCGCCCATCCGCTGCGACACGCGGGTGACGGCCCGCTTCAGTTCCTCCACGTCCACCGGCTTGAGCAGATAGTCCACGGAATTGACCTCGAAGGCCTTGACGGCGTAGTTGTCGTAGGCCGTGGTCATCACGACCTGGGCATCGACGCTCGTCTGGGCGAAGATGTCGAAGCAGGTGCCGTCGGCGAGTTCCACGTCCATGAAGATGACGTCGGGCCGGCCTTCGGCGAGCCAGTCGACGGTTTCCTTCACCGAGGCGGTGCGGCCGACGACTTCCACTTCCGGGAAATTCGCCTTCAGGAGGTTTTCGAGGGCCCGTTGGGCGCGGGGTTCGTCTTCTACGATCAGGGCTTTCATATACGTTCGGGTCAAAAGGCGTTACAGGAGGGGGATGCGGACCCGGAAGGAGTCCTCCGTCTGCTCGACGAGGATCTCCTTGCCGGAAATGTCCATGTATTGTTTCCGGAGATAGGGGAGGCCGAGGCCCGTGGAAACGGGTGCCGACGCCCGCGGGATGCGGTCGTTTTCCATCGTAAGGTACTCGCCGTCCGTACTGACACCGATGCGGAGGGGCTTTTCGGCGGAGATGGCGTTGTGTTTGGTCACATTCTCCAGGAGGAGTTGCAGGGTGCACGGGACGACCTTCCGGGAGAGGTCTTCATCGAGGATCAGTTGATACACGTTGAAGCCCTCGGGGAAGCGTACCCGGAGCAGGTCCGCATACATCGACACGAAGGTGACCTCCTCGCCCAGGGTGACGAGTTTCTGGTTGTCGTGCTGGAGCATGTAGCGGTAGATGCCGGCGAGTTTGTGGATGTACAGGCTGGCCTCCTCCTTCTCTCCGTCCTGCACGATGGCGTCCAGGATGTTCAGCGAGTTGAACAGGAAATGCGGGTTCACCTGGTTCTTGAGGGCCATGTAGCGGTATTCCGCCAGGTGCCGGCGCTCCCGCTGGGTGCCCAGTTCCCGCCGGATGTTCATGGCGTATTCGACCAGGTAGGTGAGGCCGAAGAGGGTCATCTCCACGAGCAGGGCGACGACGATGTTCCGCGAAAGTGCGGCCGGGTCGAGGGGGAAAGTCCAGTGGAAAGGGAGGCCGAAAGAGTGCAGCAGCGCTCCCAGGATGGCGGTCAGGCCGATGAAAAGCGTCGTGCCGATGGTGGCAACGTCCAGGCTGTAGTGCTTGTCATGCCCGGTCCGGATAAAGATGAACGTGCCGACGAGCATCGCCAGGAGTACCAGCGAGTTGTCGAAGAAAGACCGGAAGGCGCCCACGATGTCCACGCCTTTGAAAGGGGCGCCGCGGAAAATGAACAGTTCGATGAACAGGCGGAGGGCGAACACGACGATGACGGCGAACACCAGCCAGCCGAGGTTCTCCTTCCAGGAGCCCTGGACCCCGGGCGGTAAGTACAGGGTGTGGGCGTACAGGTCCAGCGCCCATCCGATGAGTTCGGTGGTGAGGAAGGTGGCGAGGATGTGGTTGAGGATGTCGGGCGTGAAGTTGAACAGTTCCGCGCCCAGATGGCCCAGCAGGTAGCCCAGGATGTTCACGAGGACGACGCACACGGCGGTGAACTCCACCGTGAGGTTCCGCCGCAGGCACACCACCACGGTGAGGAACATCGTCAGGGCGGTGAGGATGAGCGAATCCGGCCACCCGGCCAGTGCGCACACGAGGACCACGGCGATGTGCAGCGCCGCGAATCCGTGAATGAGCCAGCCGGTCCCGATCCGTTTCATAAGCACCGCAAATTACGAAAAAAGGCCGGATAAACCAAAAACGTCCCTCCGTTCGTCCCCAAAAACGCGCCGCCCGTCCTACAAAAACGGGGGGTCGGTTTATTCCCGTAGGGAATTGACCGGAAAAGATTTTATTTTTGCCTTGCACTAAACCGCAACATTAGTAACATGGCAACTCAACGTGACTTGACTTTCCGCCAGATGGTGGACCTGAGTTTCGGCTTTCTGGGCGTCCAGATCGCCTACGCGCTGCAGAGCGCGAACATCAGCCGCATCTTCGCCACCCTCGGCGCCGATCCCCACCAACTTTCCTGGTTCTGGATCCTCCCCCCGCTGATGGGCATGATCGTCCAGCCCCTCATCGGCAAGTATTCCGACCGGACCTGGACCCGCATGGGCCGCCGCAAGCCGTACCTCATCGTGGGTGCGGTCGTCGCCGTCCTGGTGATGCTGTTCCTCCCGAACGCGGGTTCCCTGCATTTCTCCACCCGGCTGTTCCTGGGCCTGAACATGGCCATGTGGTTCGGCCTGTTCTCGCTGATCTTCCTGGACACCTCCATCAACGTGGCGATGCAGCCCTTCAAGATGATGGTCGGTGACATGGTGAACGAGAAGCAGAAGACCACGGCCTACTCCATCCAGAGTTTCCTCTGCAACGCGGGATCGCTGGTGGGCTACCTCTTCCCGATTTTCCTGACCTGGATCGGCATCGCCAACAC
>JAFXMA010000033.1 GCA_017530725.1 Bacteroidales bacterium | reverse complement strand
GTGCCCACGCCCATGATGCCGCGGAGGCCGCCGGTGCCGAACTCGAGGTTCCGGTAGAAGGCGTCTTCGAGGCCGACGGGGTCGGTTTCCTGCAGTTTCTTGATTTCAGCCTTGGTCTCGGCGTCGAAGTTCCCTTCGAGCCAACTCTTGACCACTTCCTTGTAATCTTTCATGATGGTATCAGTGTTTAGTGTTTTTCTGGTATCGTACAAATATAGCGAATTATGCCTATTTTTGCAACGGAAAAGCGATGGAGCATGTCATTCGCCGATTTCATACTGCAGCACGAAGCCGACGACCCGGTCCGTCTCCTCCTCTCGCGGGACCGTTACCCGGACGTGGACATCGACCTGGCCGTCAACACCTTGGAGGTGCGGAAGAAACTCCGGACGAAAGTCCCCGAGTGGTACGAGGTCCCGTCGCTGGTTTACCCCTTCAGATTATCCGGCGAGCAGTGTTCCTCCTCGGCTGCTGCACGTTACAAAGCCAGGGTCGCCCTCCGTCATACAGCGCGTAATGGAGGAATCTTGAAAGTTGCCGACTTGACCGGAGGGATGGGCGTGGATGCATGGGCGTTCGCGCAAGTGGCGGAGGAGGTGCTGTACAATGAGATGCAGGTTGAATTGGTACGGGCGACGGAGTTGAATTTCAGGGAGTTGGGCATAGAGAACGTGCGGTTCGGGAACGGCCGGGTGGAGCCGGGGAAGGTTGCGGAAGTGCTGGCCGGGTTCGAGCCGGATGTCATCTATCTGGATCCGGCGCGGAGGGCGGAGGACGGGAAGAAGGTCTTCCTCATCGAAGAGTGCAGGCCGGATGTGCTGGGACTGCTGCCGGAGTTGTTTGCGGCTAGCCGGTACGTGCTTTTGAAACTGTCGCCGATGGCGGATATCACGATGGCCTGCAAGCGGCTGGGAGCCCATGCGGAAGAAGTCCACGTCGTGGCAGCGGGCGGAGAGTGCAAGGAACTGTTGTTCCTCCTGGACAGGGAATGGACGGGGGAGTACTCGCTGTCCGTGGTCGAAAACGATGCGGTACTTGAGATTCCCGGTCGGGCCGGGAATGACGTTCCTTCCCTTGTCATGCCGGGTACAGCGAGGGAATCTGTCATTTCGACCGGAGCGAAGCGGAGTGGGGAGATCTGTCTCTTCGAACCCGGAAAGGCCCTCCTCAAGGCCGGAGCGTTCGACCTGCCTTGTGCGCGGTTCGGCTTGACCAAACTGGGACAGCATACGCACTTGTATGTGGGGAAGACGGTTCCGGAGGAGTTGCGGCCATTCGGGAAGGTGTTCGAGGTCCTGGAGGTGCTGCCCTTGAACAACCAGACGATGAAAGAGGCCGGGAAACGCTGGCCGCAGGCCGAGGTGACAGCGCGGAATGTGCCGATGACGTCGGATCTGCTGCGGAAGAAGACCGGCTGCGCCTCGGGCGGGGACATCCACCTGTTCGGCGTCCGGGTCGATGCGGCCGCGGGGGCAGGCAACTATTTGATTGTAACCCAGAAACGATATGGAACAGATTGAAAGGATTCAGCATTTCGAGATGCTGCTGGACCGGGTCGCCCCCGTCCTTGGGAACCTGGAGGAGGCGCTGGACGCCTTTGAAGGTATCCAGGATGACGTGAAGGAACTGGCGGCCTACTATGAAGACGACTGGCGCGAAGACTTCGAAGCCGATGAGGCCGGCAAACTGCCAAAGGACCTCAAACGGGGCGTGCTCTCGGAGGATGGCATCTACGATGTCCTGAGCGAGCATTACGCATTGACCATCCGCCTGCTGGATACGGTCTCCGACATTTTGAAGAACAGATAGCCATGGAAACGAAACGGATTTGGTGGAAGTGGCTGCTCCTGATCCTGGCGGGCTCCTTCCTGTTCATGGTCTCGTACGGACTCATCTCCGTACCCGGAACGTTGGCGGAGCACTACAAGTCCCCGCTGTGGCTCCTGGGCCTCCTGTGCGTGGCGGCATCGGCCCTGGACCTGCTGCTGTATGCCGTCTGGTGGAAATGGACCCGGGGCCTGAAGGCGCAAGACCTGCCGATGCGGCGCCTCCTGTCCGACACGGGCATCGGTTTCGGGGTCGGAATCCTGTTCTTCGTCCTCGTGACGGGCACCATCGCCCTGTCCGGGTGCTACCGGGTCAATGGGATCGGGAATGACTGGGCCGCCCTGGTCACGTCGTTTTTCACTTTCCTGGTCGTCGCAGTGGGGGAGGAAGTCCTGTTCCGCGGCATCGTATTCCGGATGTTTGACGAGCAGTGGGGAACGACGGTCGCCCTGATCGTGTCCGCGCTGATTTTCGGGTTCGTCCATATCTCCAATTCCAACGCCACCGTGTGGTCCTCCGTCGCCATCGCCGTCGAGGCCGGTCTCATGCTCGGAGCGGCCTACAAGTGGTCTGGGAACCTGTGGGTTCCCATCGGCATCCACTGGTCCTGGAACTTCTTCCAGGGGCCGGTATTCGGTTTTGCGGTGTCCGGGAATAAGACGGGTTCGCTCCTGAAGGCGGTCATCGACGGTCCCGAGTGGCTCACGGGCGGCGCCTTCGGTGCCGAAGCCTCCGTCCCGGCCGTTGTCCTGGGGCTGGCCATCGCTGTCGGCTTCCTGCTGCTGAACCGGAGGAAAGCCTAAGTCCTGGACAGATAATCCTTGCACCATTCCTGGAGTCCGCAGTCCCTGCATTTGGGATTGCGGGCGGTGCAGACGTAGCGGCCGTGGAGGATGAGCCAGTGGTGGGAGCGGGCGCGCAGGTGTTCGGGGATGTGACGCTCCAGGTCGCGCTCGACCTCCAGGGGCGTCTTTCCGTCGGACAGGCCCAGCCGGTGGGAGACGCGGAAGACGTGCGTGTCCACGGCGATGACGGGTTTGTCATAGACGACGGAGGCGATGACGTTCGCCGTCTTGCGGCCGACGCCCGGAAGGGTCATCAGCGCGTCGATGTCGGAAGGGACCTCGCCGCCGAAATCGGCCAGGAGTTTCTGCGCCATGGCGATCAGGTGCGTCGCCTTCGAATTCGGGTAGGAAACGCTTTTCACATAGGGATAAACCTCGTCGAAGGTGGCGGAAGCCAGGTCCTGCGGGGTGGGGAAGCGTCCGTACAGGGGCGGGGTGACGACGTTCACCCGGCGGTCGGTGCACTGGGCCGACAGGATGACGGCCACGAGCAGTTCATAGGGATTGCCGTAATGCAGTTCGGTCTCGGCGACGGGGACGTTGGACTCGAACCAGTCCACGATGGCGGCGAAGCGTTCTTTCCGGGTCATATCGAGAGGTCCAGGTCGAAGGTGTCGTCGTCGATGAGTTCCGTGCATTTCTCGTTCTCGCAGGAGAAGACGCGGCCGGCGTAGCGCTCGAAGATGGACCGGTTGTGGGTGACCATCACGATGGCGGTCCCTTCCTCGTTGAGTTTGCGAAGGAGTTTAAGGATGCCGTCGGCGGTTTCGCCGTCCAGGTTGCCGGTGGGCTCGTCCGCGAGGATGGCCTGCGGATGGTTCAGCAGGGCGCGGGCGATGGCGATGCGCTGCTGCTCGCCGCCGGAGAGTTGGTGGGGCATCTTGTGGGCCTTGGTTTCCATGCCCACGTCCTTGAGGACCTCGGCGATGCGGTCGTCGATGGCGGTCCGGTCCTTCCAGCCGGTGGCGCGCAGGACGAACTCCAGGTTCGCCTCCACGCTGCGGTCCATCAGCAGTTGGAAGTCCTGGAACACGACGCCCAGGCGGCGCCGCAGCATCGGTATGTCTTTTGTACGGAGGGTACGGAGGTCGAACCCGCACACGGTGCCTTCTCCGCGGAGGAGCCGGTTCTCCGCCGTCATCGTCCGGATGATGGAAGTCTTGCCCGAACCGACCTTGCCGACGACATACACGAAGTCGCCGGGATTGATGGACATGTCGAGGCCGTAGATGACGGTGCTGTCCCCGCCCAGGATGTCTGCGCCCTTGAATTGGATGATGGGTTCCATTGCTTTTTTGGACTGGATTACACAAAGATAATCAGAAAAATTCGTATTTTTGTAAAATAATATCGACGAAGATGAAGAAAAGACTGATCCTGGCCGTGGCGGCCGTTTTCCTTGCCGCTGCCGCGTCCGCCCAGAATCCCGGATACCGCCGCGCCCTGGACTTGTACGGGCACGGCATGTACGCGGAAGCCGCGCAGTTGCTGGACCGCATCCCCGGCAGCGAAGCAGAAGGATATGCGGCCCTCTGCGCCATCGAACTCCAGTCTCCCGGCTACGAGAAGCTGGCCGAAGCCTTCCTGGACCGCTGGCCCGAATCCCCCCTGGTCCCGCAGGTGAACTACCGCTGGGCCCTGGACCTGTTCGACCGCGGCGTCTATGACCAGGCACTGTACCGGTTCAATTCCGTGGTGCAGGACGAACTGCTGAAGGACCAGGTTGCCGAATATGCCTACAAGAAGGGCTACAGCGCCTTCGGCAGCGGCGACCTCGCGCTCGCCCAGAGCGTCCTGGAGCGGATGCAGAACCTCCCTCCTTCCGACTACACGGCCCCGTCCCAGTACTCGCTGGGCTATGTCTGCTACTCGCAGGGCAATTTCCGCGAAGCCGCCGATTGGTTCGCGAAGGCCGCGCAGGACCCCCGGTTCACGCAACTCGCGAACTACTACATCCTCGAGTGCCGTTTCAACGAGAAGGACTACAACTACGTGGTGAAGTTCGGCGAGGAGATCTTCAACAAGATCCCGGAGGACCGCCAGGCCCACTTCGCCCGCATCATGTCCGAAGCCTACCTCGTCCTCGGGGACAAGGAGAAGGCCCGTTCCTACTATCAGAAGAACCTGGAGGAAAAGACGGTCCGCAACCGCTCCGATTACTTCTACGCCGGTTCCGTCATGTACGCCGTCGAGGACTGGCAGGGTGCCGTGGACAACTTCGGCCAGATGCCCGAGCGCACGGACTCCCTGGGCCAGATCGCGAATTACCAGTTGGGCTACAGTTACATCCAGTTGCGGAACAAGGTGGCCGCCCTGGAAGCCTTCAAGGACGCCGCCGCGCTTCCGTTCAACAAGGACATCCAGGAGGACGCGTACTTCAACTACGCGAAACTGGCCTTCGACCTGAACAATGACGTATCGGCCTTCAACGACTACATGAAGCGGTACGACGCCCTGGCGAAGGGCGACCAGATCTACAGTTACATGGCGATGGCCGCCCTGGCGAACCACGACTACGAAGCCGCCGTCGCCGCCTACGACAACATCGACGAACTGGATCCCCGGATGCGGTCCAACTACATGAAGGCGTATTTCCTGCGCGCCAACCAACTCATCGAGAACGGTTCCTGGCGCGATGCGGTCCCGCACTTGAAGGCCGCCGCCTACTATTCCTCCCGGCAGGATCCCTTCAACCAACTCTCCCGCTACTGGGTGGCCGAATCCTACTTCCGGGACGGCAAATATGCCGACGCCCGGACCGTCCTCATGGACCTGTACAACCTGTCCGCCCTGGACGGCAAGCAGGAAGGGGACCTGATCCCGTACAACATCGCCTACACTTTCTTCAAGGAAGAGGACTATCCCGCCGCCCTGAAGTGGTTCAACAACTACCTGAACGGCCGTCATGACGCCGCCGGTTCCGATGCCGAAACCCGCATCGGCGACTGCTACTTCTTCCAGAAGGACTATACCACCGCCATCGCCGCCTTCGAGCGGAAACTGGCCGACTATCCCGATGCGGACGACATCTACCCGTACTTCCGGGCCGGTGTCGCCAGCGGCCTGGTGCGGGACTTCCCCCGCAAGGTCCAGTTCCTGGAGCGGGTGAAGAAGGCTTCCCCGTCGGCCCCGTACTATTCCGAGGCGATGTATGAACTGGGACGCGCCTACGTCTCCGTGGGCGAGCCGGAGGATGCCGTCCGGACCTTCCGGACCCTCCGCAGTTCCACGGACGACCCTGCTTACGCGACGCGGGCCCTCCTGGAGTTGGGCATGATTGCCCGCAACGGCGGTGACGACACGAAGGCGCTCGAGTACTACAAGCAGGTGGCCACAGAGGGCGGCGAATTTGCCGATGACGCTCTCCTCGCCATCGAATCCATCTACCGCACCCGCCAGGAGCCCGACGCCTACATCGCCTTCGTCAACAGCCTGGGCGACAAGGCATCCCGTACCGAAGCCCAGAAGGAAGACGTTTACTTCAGCACGGCGGAGGAAATCTTCCTCGGCGGCAACTACGCGAAAGCGGAGACCACCTTCCGGAGTTACCTCGAGAAGTATCCCGAGGGCGCCAGGGTGGCCGAGGCCGAGTTCTATCTCGCCGAGTGCTATCGCGGCCTGGACGACAAGGAGAAAGCGGCCGACTACTATGCCTCCGCGCTCAACCGCGGCCTGGAAGGCTCCTTCTTGGAGTCGGCCTATATGCGCCTCGGCGACATCTCCTATTCGATGCAGCGCTACCCGAAAGCCTTCGCTTCCTACCAGAAACTGCTGGAAATCTCGCAGTTGGATGACAACAAGTACGCTGCTTCCGTGGGCATGATGCGTTCCGCCTTCAAGGCCCGCGAGTTCGAGGATGCGCTCGCCTCCGCGCAGGCCGTCCGCTCCGACCGCCGCTCCTCCGACGCCGTCAGGCGGGAGGCCGACTATGTGCGGGCGAAGTCCTGCCTGGGCATGAGCCGCCGTGCGGAAGCCTATGGCATCTTCGAGCAACTTGCCAAGGATCCTTCCACCGACGAAGGCGCCGAAGCCGCCTACCTGATCATCCAGGACCGCTTCGACCGCGCCGAATTCGCCGGCATCCAGGACCGGGTGTACGATTTCTCGGCCAAGGCTTCGGGCCAGAACTACTGGCTCGCGAAGGCTTTCATCGTCCTGGGCGACACCTTCGCCGAGAACGGCAACATGGCCCAGGCGAAGGCCACCTTCGACAGCATCAAGTCCGGTTACACCCCGTACGGCCCCGAGGACGAGGTCCTCGACCAGGTGGAACTCCGGCTGCGGAAACTTAACAAGTAGCACACCATGAGACAGCATATCCTCGCAACGGCCCTCGCGGCGGCGGTGACCGCCCTGGCCTACGGACAGAACCTGAATCCCACCGTGGAAGTGACGAACGCCTACGAGGGCGGCGCCTCCTCCATCAACAAGCCCGCCCAGAAGATGGCGGTGCCGGATACGGTGACGCGGTTCAACCTGGATTTCGACTATTCCGTGTTCGACAAGCCCTACCGGGGCGCCTATGAGTTCTCGCCGTACTATGTGGAACTGAAACCCGCGCCGAAGGTTTCCACCACCGGGAAGTTCTATCTCCGTGCGGGTGCCGGCTTCACCCTCCACCCGGAACTGGACATGGTCTGGTCGCCGGTCCGGAAGGAGAGATTCCGCCTGAACGTGTATGCCACGCATCATTCCTATTTCGGACGCTATCACCGGTTCCTGCTGACCGATCCCGTGGAGCATGTGTCTTCGTTCAACAAGTCCGGCGACAAGATGAAGGGCTATCTGGCCGATACGAAGGCCGGTATCGACGGTACTTTCGGCTGGGAAGGGGGTGAAGCCACGCTGGACATCGGGTATAAGCACCGGATGGCGAAAATCGCCTATCACGACCAGAAGATGGGCGGTGTCGAGGCGAAGGGACGCGTGCGTTCCCTGCCCTCCGACGAACCGCACTTCCTGTACGACGCCGCCTTTGAGTATCATTTCCTGGGGAGCGGCTTGGTCCATACGATTCCCATGTTCTCCTTTACCCGGGAAGTGGCGGAAAGCGGGTTCCGTTTCGACGGCACCTTCGGCCCCGTCCTGGACGCGGACCGTCGCATCCTCGTGGACCTTGACGTGGACCTGGCCCGTTACATGCGGGACAAGAACGGTTATACGGGGCTTCTCTCCGCGACGCCCAAGTACCAGTTCAACCTGGACCGCTGGCGGATGAGCCTGGGCGTGAAAGTCGCCGCCATCATCTATTCGGATGACTTCGACCTTTTCGAGGAGCAGTACCGGCACAAGTCCGGGACCGTGTTCCCGGATGTCCACGTGGACTTCCACCTCGTGGACGACCGGCTAATCCTCCAGACTTCCGCGACGGGCGGGGATAAGTTCAACTCGTTCTCCAGCCGCTTCCTCTCGCGGCCCTTCACGTACGAGGGCGGTTTCGGCCACTCTTTGGAACGGGTCCGTGCGATGGTCGGCGCCCGGGGCAACATCGCCAGCCGCTTCCGCTATGACCTGCAGGCAGGCTTTGCCCGCTGGGCGCACGCGCCGATCGACGGCTACCGGGTTGTCACCCCGGTTCCCGCTACCGGAGCCCCTGCATTTGACGTGGACGGACTTCTGCCCGCCCAGTACGACCGGGCCTTCAACCTGCTGTTCGCCGAACTCGATTATGGCTGGAAGTCCGAAAGCGTGACGGTGGACGGCCGGTTTGCCTATCGGTGGACGAATCTCAACCGGGTTTCCGGCACGGATCCCGCCAAGGCGGCCGCCGCCATGTATTCCTTCGCCCCCGCCGCCTTCACGGGATACATCCGTCCGGCGTACAACTGGGGCGAGCGGTTCAAGGCAGGAATGAACCTGGAATGGTCCACCGCCCGGAAGAACGTCACCTCGGTCACCCTTCCCGGCCAGGAGCCTTATGACCTGGTGACCCGCATTCCCGGCTGGGTGGATCTCGGCCTGTTCGCCGAGTACCGTTTCACCCACCGTCTCGGTTTCTGGGCGAAGGGCGGAAACCTGCTGAACCAGACGGTCCAGCGGATCCCGCTCGTGGCCGAGGCAGGGATGTATTTTACGGCCGGAGCCGTATTGAATTTCTAGGAAAAAATTGCTATATTTGCATGTTTATATGCAAACGTGCAAATTATGGCAGATATCGAGGAATTGAAGCAGGCTGAGGAGCAGTATTCAGCCAACAGTATCCAGGTCCTGGAAGGTCTTGAGGCGGTTCGCAAGCGCCCCTCCATGTATATCGGAGACATCGGTGAAAGAGGTCTCCACCATCTTGTCTATGAAGTCGTCGACAACTGTATCGACGAAGCGATGGCCGGCTTCTGTACGGACATCGAAGTGAGCATCCTCGAGGACAATTCCGTCCGGGTGAAGGACAACGGCCGCGGCATCCCGACCGGCATGCACGAGAAGGAGCACCGCAGCGCCCTGGAGGTCGTCCTGACGGTCCTCCATGCGGGTGGCAAGTTCGACAAGAACAGTTACAAGGTCTCCGGCGGCCTGCACGGCGTGGGCGTCTCCTGCGTCAATGCGCTGTCCGACCTCCTCGTGGCGGAAGTCCACCGCGAGGGCAAGGTCTTCGAGCAGAAGTACTCCAAGGGCAAGCCCATCACGGACGTCCATGTCATCGGCGAGACTTCCGAGTCCGATACCGGTACCATCATCACCTTCCACCCGGACGCCACCATCTTCACGCAGACCATCGTTTACAAGTACGATACCCTTGCCAACCGTCTCCGCGAACTGTCATACCTGAACAAGGGCATCCGCATCACGCTCACCGACCTCCGTGAGATGGTCGATGAGTTCGAGACCGCCGAGGACGGCGAACGCAAGGCCACCGGCCGCAAAGTGTACCGCAGCGACGTGTTCTACAGCGAGCACGGCCTCCGCGAGTTCATCGACTATCTGGACGCCGGCGAGCCCAAACTCATCCCCGAGCCTGTCACCGTGAATTCGGACAAGGTCATCCCCATCGACATCGCCCTCCAGTACAACCAGGGCTTCCGCGAGCGGATCTACTCCTACGTGAACAACATCAACACCATAGAGGGCGGTACGCACCTGCAGGGCTTCAAGATGGGCCTGTCCCGTTCCCTGAAGAACTATGCGGAGAAGAACAACCTGCTCGCCAAGTTCAAGGGCGACCTCTCTCCGGAGGACTTCCGCGAAGGCCTGACCGCCGTCATCTCCGTGAAGGTGGCCGAGCCGCAGTTCGAAGGCCAGACCAAGACCAAACTGGGCAACCCGGAGGCCACCTCCGCCGTCTCCCAGGCCACGGCCGCGGCGATGGACCAGTACCTGGAGGAACACCCCAAGGAAGGCAAGACCATCGTCGAGAAGATCGTCCTCGCCGCGACGGCCCGCGCCGCCGCCCGCAGGGCCCGTGAAATGGTGCAGCGCAAGTCGCCTATGGGCGGCGTCGGCATGCCCGGCAAACTGGCCGACTGCTCCGACCGCGATCCCGAGAAGTGCGAACTCTTCCTCGTCGAGGGTGACTCCGCAGGCGGAACGGCCAAGCAGGGCCGCGACCGCCGCATCCAGGCCATCCTCCCGCTCCGGGGCAAGATCCTGAACGTGGAGAAAGCCGCCCAGGACCGTGCCTTCGAGAGCCAGGAAGTCCGCAATATCTACACCGCCCTCGGTGTCACCGTGGCGCAGGAGGACGAGAACGGCGAGAAGCGCATGGACCTTTCCAAACTCCGCTATCACAAGGTCATCATC
>JAFXMA010000032.1 GCA_017530725.1 Bacteroidales bacterium | reverse complement strand
TTCAGGAACGGAAGGTAGTCGTTTCCGTTCTCGTGCCAGTTCAGCGAACTCTCCTGCAGGGCCTCGTAGTATGAATCCTTGCTCTTCTCGATCAGCATCTCGATACTGATGTACTTGCCCACGATGAATCCGGCGCGGTACAGCAGCAGAAGCGTCAGGAGGCGGCTCATTCGGCCGTTCCCGTCGTTGAACGGATGAATACAGAGGAAGTCCAGGATGAACATCGGCATCAGAAGGAGCGGGTCGTAGGTTCCGGCTTCGACGGCTTCGTTGAACCGGGTGCATAGGTTCTGCATGGCATCGGCCGTCTGGAAGGCCGGGACCGGGCGGAACCTGACCGTTTCCGTTCCGTCGGCGTGCTTCTCGGCGATGACGTTGTCCGAATTCTTATACGCTCCCCCGATCGCGCCGCTGCTGAAGGAGTAGAGATCCCGGTGCAACTGGAGGATGGTATTGGGACGGGGAGCCATGTACTCGTAAGACTCGTGGATTGTGGCCAGCACGTCGCGATAGCCGGAGATCTCCTCTTCGTTGCGGTTGCGCGGCTTGACCTTTTCCTGCACCAGGGCGCTGAGCCGTTCGTCGGTGGTGTAGATGCCCTCGATTCGGTTGGAAGCGCCGGTACTCTGGATCTTGGCCACCTCCAGGAGCGCAGTGAGGACGTCCGCCTCGGCTTCGATGAATAGTTCCTGCCTGCCACGGCATTCGTGGAGACTTGACAAGAGGCTGACGACCTCCGGGGTAAGAAGGTCCTTGGGGCGATTTATGAAATCAAACTCATGCATTTACGAATGGTTGTTACCGGACAAAGATAGCATTTTTCTGCCTCAATTCACAATTATCTGCATCAAATCACTTAAAAATGATGCAGAAAAGGAAAAGATGAGGCAAATAATCAGGCTACTTTTCAATTATGGAAAGTCTTATCGCGAATATAAGCCTGTTTTGTTTCGAAAGATCATCCATTATCAGGGTTCTGTACATTGCCTCGCAGGGATGCCGCCTTCTTTTCAGTGCATCTTCTGCAAAAGCAAACAAGCCACGATAATAACCACCGGTCCGTCAATTTTGCGTACCTTTGCAACGAGAAAAAGTTTATGACCGCCGACCTTCAGAAAGAGAAGTTCATCCGGATGACTACGGCTCCTGTAGGGCATCTCGTGTCCTCGTTGGCCGCTCCGTCTATCATCAGCATGCTGGTTTCCGGCATTTACAACCTGGCGGACACGTTCTTCGTGGGGCAGATCAATACGCAGTCCGTGGCCGCCCTCGGCATCGTCTTCTCCTACATGGCCCTCATTCAGGCCATCGCCTTCTACTTCGGTCAAGGTTCAGGGAATTTCATCTCCCGGGCGCTTGGGAGCCGCCACACGGACGAGGCGGAAAAAATGGCCGCCGTAGGTTTCTTCTCTTCGTTTATCACGGGCTGCTTGATTGCCTTGGTAGGTTTCTTTCTAATGGATCCCCTGCTCCGCTTCTTCGGATCGACGGATACCATTCTCCCCTATGCCAAGGACTATTACCGTTTCATCCTTTTGGGCACGCCGTTCATAATGTGCTGCTTCACGATGAACAACCAGATGCGGCACCAGGGGAATGCGTTTCTGTCCATGATCGGCATCGCCTCCGGCGCAGTTCTCAATGTAGTCTTGGATCCTATCCTTATCTTTGGGTTCGGTCTGGGCATTCAGGGAGCCGGCCTTGCGACAGCCATCTCCCAGGCGGTGAGTTTCACTATCATGCTGTCCATCTGCGGAAGGAACGGTGGAATCAGGATTCGTTTCAAGAACTTCAGCCCGTCATGGAATACGTATCGGGACATCAATGCCGGTGGTCTACCTTCCCTGGCCCGGCAGGGATTGATGAGCGTCGCGGCCATTTGTCTGAACCAGACAGCCGCCGCTTACGGCGATGAAGCCGTTGCGGCTTTTTCAGTTGTCAGCAGGATCGCCATGTTGGCTGGAGCCGCGATGATCGGATACGGGCAAGGCTTCCAACCTGTTTGCGGATTCAATTATGGGGCAGGACGCTACGACAGAGTGAGGTCGGCCTTTCGCCATAGCCTGGCTGTGTCCACGGTCTATTGTCTCATCCTCGCGATCCTGGGATTCATCTTCGCCCCGGGAATCGTTCGGGTTTTCCGGGCCGATGACCTTGAAGTCATCCGCATTGGCACGAGAATCCTCCGTTACCAATGCCTTTCCTTCCCACTCACTGGAATGGTGGTGATGTCGAACATGTACCTCCAGAATATCCGGAAGACTATCCCTGCCGTCATCATGGCCACGGCCCGCCAGGGGCTTTTCTTTATCCCTGCCCTTTTCATAGGGCGAGCGCTCCTGGGGTTCTTCGGGATCGAGATTGCACAGACCGTATCTGATGTCTGCGCTTTCCTCCTGTCCATTCCACTTACCCTAACTGCCCTTAGGGCGATGGGAAGGGAGAACTGAATTGGCCAGCATGCTATGATTATTTGATGGTTATTCATCGGGGGCCGGTGCGCTCCTGCGAAAGCTAACCATCCCCTCCAATTGCCATTCCCGCCAAAAATCCCTATCTTCGTACACCAAAACAATCCCTCAGCATGGAAAAGGAATCCACCGTCGAAACATACAAGGAAAACCTCACAACCAACCTCCTCGAAACCTGCACGGGCAGCGGCCTGCTGAAGGGGATGCTGCTCGCTTCCCCGGACATCGACGAGGCCTGGATGCGCTTGGCACCCTCTTTCTACGGCGATGCCGTGCGGAACTTCAATGCCTATCCTGAATACTGCCTCGCCTGCGCGGGGTACCTCGGGATGGCCATCGCATACCTCTGGGACAAGGATTGGGCGAAGTATCAGGACTTCCCCTATTCTTTCTTCCAGGGCGAGCGGGGGTTCGACGATATGGACGACCACATCACCGACAACATCCTAAAGGACCGCAAGCACAGCGTGCCGGCCATGCAGACGTGTTCCGCCAATGCGTATCATTTCCTCATGCGGGAATGCACGGAACCGGGGACGGCGGAGGCGTATCAGTTCTTCCTGGTGTCGGTCGAGGTGATGTTCAAGGTCGGGGCGGCCATCGAGTTGGGGCGGCTCGGGTACAAGTATGAAAAGGTCAATCTGGGCAATTAACCATGCAGTACAGGAGAAACAAGAAACACAATGCCTACAAGGAGGCCAATGAGGCTTTCCTGCAGGTGAAGGCGCAGGAAGAAGGGATGGTGGTCCTGGACAATGGCGTCCTGTACAAGGTGCTGGAACAAGGCCATGGAACCAAGAAACCCACCCCGCGCAGCATCGTTTATGTCAACTATACCGGCCGCCTCATCGACGGCACCGTCTTCGATACCACCGAGGGGCAGCCGCTTCCGGCGCTGTTTATGGTGGGCGACCTCATCATGGGCTGGCAGATTGCCCTGACCCGGATGCACGAAGGCGACAAATGGGAGGTGTACATCCCCGCCAAATGGGGCTATGGCTCTCTGAAGATGGACGACATTCCGGCGCATAGTACCTTGATCTTCGAACTGGAACTTGTCAAAATAGAACGTTAAGGTCAATGCCCGCTTCCATCGACCATTCTCTCCCCTTCAAAAAGATCGTGAACGCCCGCGACCTGGGCGGGTATGTCACGGAGGATGGCCGGCGGGTCAAGAAAGGCCTTCTGATCCGATGCGCCCATCTCGCACAAGCATCCCAAGCCGATCTCGACTTCCTCGCCGGCCTCCCGGTCACACGCGTGGTGGACTTCCGGCTGGATTTCGAGAAGAATGGGAAAGAGGACCAGGTCATTCCGGGGGCGATATACGTGTCGATTCCCGTCGATGCGAGCGGTCCCATCGCGGCGCAAGCCACGGAGGAGGAGCGGAAGAAGTTCACGGGAAGAAAGACCTTCGATGTCAGGAAGGTCATCGTGATGGCGGCCTTCAACGACAAGGCGAAGAAGATGGTGGGCCTGATGTATCCGACGCTCGTCAATGACCCGGATTGCCAGCGGCAGTACGCCACATTCCTGCGGCTCCTTGTCGACAACGAAGCCGGCGCCGTACTGTTCCATTGCACTCAAGGCAAGGATCGGGCGGGGATGGCGGCGGCGTTCATCCTGGGCGCACTGGGCGCCGGACGGGACACGATCATCGCCGATTTCGACGAAACGAACCGGCACTATGCGCAAGACCTGAAAAAGTTCTCCAGAAGGGTCCGCTTCTGGGGTGGGAAGGAGGAGGAACTGGCCGTCGTAAAGGCTTTCATCGGCGCGAACACAGAGAATTTCATCAAGACGCTGGATCTGATCGATGACAGGTATGGTTCGATGGAATCCTACCTGAAAGGTCCCCTGAAACTATCGGATACGGACTTGCAAACACTGAGAGAACGATTCCTGGAAGCATAGAAATCAACGATATGGGCTTTAAGAAATTCATAAACTCCCTGAAGAACTTCGGCGACACCATCTCCTCCGCCGCCGACAGCGTGTTCGACGAGGTCAATAAGACCTTCGACGGCCTGGACACTACCAAACTCACTCCCGAGCAGGAAAAGGAGATTGAGCAAAAACTGGAAGAGAAGGTCCATGACGCCAGCGAGAAGGCCGATGATGCGGCCGACACCTTCCTCGGACAGATAAAAGACGGCTTCATCCTTTTCGAACCGGACCATCGCGAAGACGAAACCGAATGATCCCCTCCCTCCAAAGGAGGGGTTAAGGAAAATTTGGTATTTCCACAAAGAATTGCTACCTTTGCAGCCGTGAATGAGATAGAGGACGGACGGTCCCCTATTTTTTGTTATATGACGAGATGAAAAAGGAAGAGATCATCCAGGCCGTGGAAGCGGCGGTCGCTGAAAGAGGGTGCTTCATCGTGGATGTCACGGTGAATGCCATGAACGACGTGGAAATCGTCCTCGAGAAGGAGGACGGCATCGTGGACTGGGACGACTGCGCAGCCATCGACAAGGTCGTGCACGAAGCGTTCGACCAGGACGTGGAGGACTACTCCCTCACCGTCTCCTCCGCCGGACTGGACCGGCCCTTCAAGGTGCTCCGGCAGTACCTGAAGGCCGTGGGCTCCCAGGTGGACGTGAAGTTCAAGGGCGGACGCCGGCTCGTCGCCCTCCTCAAGGCGGCGACCGAAGAGGCCGTCACCCTGCAGTACACCGCCCTGGAGGCCGTGGAAGGCAAGAAAAAGAAGGAGAAGGTGGAGCATGAGGAAACCTGCTCCCTCGCCGAGATCAATTCCGTCACCCCCTACATCGATTTCAAATAATACAAGATAACCACAATGGCAAAAGACAAAGAAAAAGAAATCACCTTGATCGA
>JAFXMA010000031.1 GCA_017530725.1 Bacteroidales bacterium | reverse complement strand
CCCCAGACGGTGTCGGTGGGATACAGGATCGTGCCGCCGGCCCGGAGGGTCTTCAGGGCCTCGGCAAGGACTTCATCGCGTTTCATAGTAGGTGGCAATGACGGGATAATGGTCGGAATACTTGACTTTCGGGACCTCGTAACTCACGGCATGGAGATCGCGGGGATAGAGGATATAGTCGATGCGCAGCAGCGGCCAGAGATGCCGGAACGTGGCGCCGAAGCCCTTGCCGGCCTGGACGAAGGAGTCCCTGCGGCCGCGGGAGAGGCGGTGCACCGTATAGGACAGCGGATTGTCGTTGAAATCGCCCAGGACCACCGAACGGACGGGGCATTCGTCCACGTCCTCCATCACTTCCTCCACCTGCCGGGGCCGCTGCGTGATGGAGCGGCGCATCTTGCGGCCGGTGTCCTCCATCATTTCGTCGGTCCTGTGGCCGATGGACTTCACGATGCCGGACAGGGAGATGTTGTAACTCTCGAAATGGCAGTTGTAGAAGCGGAGGACCGTCGAGTCCAACTGGATGTCCGTATGAAGCGCCAGGTTCGTGGACTTCTCGAAATCCAGTTTCCCCTTATACAGCACGGGCCGGCGGGACAGCGTGACGTTCCCCGCGTGCCCGCTCTCCCCCGTCAGCACATAATACTCGGCATGATAGCCCGGGAAACGTGCGCGGAACCAGGCGTCCATGTTCAGGTCGTTCGGGAGATGGAACTCCTGCAGGCAGATGACGTCCGCATCCAGGCCGCGAAGATAGGCGGCGATGGAATCGGCCAGGTCCAGGCGGCGGTCGCCCATGTTCCCGTGGACGAACAGGCCCACATTGTAGGAAACGACCTTGAGCGTAGGTTCACGCTCCGGATCGGGAGCCCTGAACTGGTAGTACTTGCCGATGAGGAACACCGCCGGCAGCAGGATCACCACCAGCAGGCCGGTCATCCGCGAGCGCCGGAAGACGGCCCAGAAAAAGAACAGGACGGCGACGGCCACCAGCGGGATGAACAGCAGGCCGAAGATGGTGAAGAACCAGGCCTTCGCGGGGTTCACGAGCACGGACACGTAACTCAGCGCCAGCAGGCCGGCCAACGCCAGGCACGCGGTCGCAAAGGTGAAACGGGAAAACCAACCGTGTTTCTTTCGGTTTACCTCCGCCATAGTTCGCCGCGTTTACGCCAGTACCAGACAAGCAGGAAGCCGAACAGGGCGCCGCCCAGGTGCGCGAAATGGGCGATGCCCAGTTGCGTCCCGGTGATGCCGGTGACCAGTTCGATGCCGATGAAGATGGCCACCATCCACTTCGCATCCAGCGTGACGGGCGGGAAGATGAGGGTCATCCGCGCCTCGGGATAGAGCATCGCAAAGGCGACGAGAACGCCGTACACGGCGCCGGAAGCACCCACCATCGGAGTGCGGAAGAGGTCGATGACGTCCTGCGACAGGGCCGCACCGGAAGCGGCAAGGGCCTTGTGGACCTGCAGCCACTCCACGCCCGTGTGCAGGGCGACCGCACCCAGGCCCGTGACGAAATACAGGATCAGGAACTTCTTCGTCCCGAGGGCCCGCTCCACCACCATGCCAAACATCACGAGGGTGTACATGTTGAAGAAGATGTGCCACCAGCCGCCGTGCATGAACATGTGCGTGAGCGGCTGCCACCACCGGAACAGCGGGGAGGCCGGGTAGAACATCGCGAAGGTGCCGATCATGAAGTTCTCGTTGATCAGCGTGGCCACGAACATGATCACATTGATGATGAGGAGGCTCCGGGTTACGGGCGGGATCCTGTCGAGGATATTGTTGAAGGATGCCATCAGAATCGCTTGTCGATTTCGTCCAGCGGCAGGATGCTGATGATCCGGCGGCCGGAGGAGGTGAATTCAGGGTTGGAGGAGGAAAGAAGGGCGTCCACCAGGCGCTGCGCTTCCGTCGGGGAAGACAGTTTTTCGCCGCCGGAGGCACCCAGGACGGCGAATTTCTGCGCCAGGGACTGGGCCATCGTTTCCGGCAGGGAGCCATGGTCGTCGGCCAGGATGAGGATGAGGTCGCCCACCATCGTATGGACCTTGCCCGCCTCGGTGCTGTAACCTTCCGGCACGCCGTTCACGACGACGGTATCCGTGCCGAAGGCCTCGATGTCGAATCCCAGGCGCTTGAGCAGGGCGTCGTTCGCGTCGAAGAGCAGGCGGCCTTCCACGCCCACATTGACCTGCACCGGGAAAAGCGTGCTCTGGCTCACGTGGGCGTCCTGGCCCAGCACCTTGAGGAAGCGGTCGAAGAGGATGCGCTCCCGGGCGCGGCGGACGTTCACGACCATCACGCCGGAGGCGGACTGGGAGAAGATGTACTTGCCCTGGACGACCAGGACCTGGGCCGTGGGCATCGTCCGGTCCTCGAAGAGTTTCCCGTAGTCTTCATGCCGGTCAACGGCCTGGGAAGGCCGCACCGGATCGCCATAGAACGGAATCTCCGGGTGGAAGTCCCTGACATCCAGATATTTTTCACCCTCCGTGAAGGGATTGTAAGTCGGATCCACACCGGCCGTAGGGATGCTCACCGGGCGGTATTCGCCGAAGCGGGGGCCGATGACCGGCAGTTCCCGCGCCTCGGGGTTGTCGAAGTCGATGTCTCCGCCGGCACCGCCCCGGGCCGTCGCCTCGCGGACACAGGCGAAGAGGGTCTGGAAGATGACGCTGTCCTCCTCGAACTTGATTTCCGTCTTGGTGGGATGGATGTTCACGTCGATAGTGGAAGGATCCACCTCCAGGAAGATGAAATAGGACGGCGTGGTTCCCTCAGGGATCAGGGCTTCGTACGCCTTCATCACGGCCTTGTGCAGATAGGGGCTGCGGAAATAGCGGCCATTCACGAACAGGAACTGGTTTCCCAGGGTCTTTTTCGCCGATTCGGGCCGTCCCACGAAACCGTGGATCCGGACCAGGGAGGTTTCGGCCGCGATGTCCATCACCTCGCCCACGAGTTGGGGGCCGAGGAGGTCCGTCACCCGGAACTTGAGCGACTTCGCCTTCTTCAGGACATGGATGTCGCGGCCGTTGTGGGTGAGGGTGAAGGCGATGTCCGGACGCGTGAGGGCGACGCGCTGGAACTCCTCCACGATATGGCGGAATTCCACATTGTCGGACTTGAGGAACTTGCGGCGGGCCGGAATGTTGAAGAACAGGTTCCGGACGGCGAAATTGGAGCCCTGCGGAGCGGCGACTTCGCGGGTGGAAACATGCTCGGACCCCGTAAGGTGGACCTCCACGCCCACTTCATCCTCCGCGCGCCGGGTCTTGAGGACCACATCCGCGACGGCGGCGATGGACGCGAGGGCTTCCCCGCGGAAACCGAAGGTGGTGATCTCCTGCAGGTCCTCCGCGGTGGCGATCTTGGAGGTGGCGTGGCGCTCGAAGCACAGCACGGCGTCGTCGGGCGACATGCCGCAGCCGTTGTCGATGACCTGGATGAGGGTGCGCCCGGCATCCGTCACCGTGACGGAAACCTGGTCCGCACCGGCGTCCACGGCGTTCTCCATGAGTTCCTTCACCACGGAAGCGGGCCGCTGGACGACCTCTCCCGCGGCGATCATGTCCGCGATGTTCCTGGGTAGGATCCTGAGTTCCATCTAGACGCCGAGCAAACCGTAGATCTTCGTGACATAGATCAGCACGAGGGCGATCAGCAGCAGGGTGATGATGCCGATGATGGCCTGGGTGCGGGAGGCGTTGGAGCGGGTGCGCTTGTAGTTGCCGTCGCGCCAGGCACCGCGGATGCTGCTGCCGGGCACATACTTGCCCTCCGCCTTCGCTTTCTCGTTGGTGCCGTCCACGTCGCCGAACATGCGGCGGCGCTCCTCTTCCTCGGGATCGTAGTAGCGGGGCTTGTAGTTGAAGACCCGGTGCTCCTGGCTTCCGAAGAAGCCGAAATTGAAAATTGCCATAGCCGTGTTCTCTGTTGTCAATTTACAAATGTAGCATTTTTTTCGTTACCTTTGCGGATATGGAAATCAGAATCGGAAACGGATACGACGTGCACGCCCTCGCGGAGGGTCTGCCCATGTGGCTGGGCGGGGTGCCCATCCCTTCGGAAACGGGTTTCGTGGCCCATTCGGACGGCGACGTGGCCATCCATGCCCTCTGCGACGCCCTCCTCGGGGCCCTCGCCCTCGGGGATATCGGCCACCTCTTCCCCGATACTTCGGACGAGTGGAAGGGCATTGACAGCAAGATCCTGCTGGAAAAGGTCGTGGCGCTCATCGGAAAGCAGGGGTACCGGGTGGGGAACGCGGACGTGACCATCGCCCTGCAGCGTCCCAAACTCGCCCCGCACATCGGCAAGATGCGGAAAACCCTCGCCCCCATCCTCGGCGTTCCGGTCGATGCGGTCTCCGTGAAGGCCACCACCACCGAACGTCTCGGCTTCGTGGGCCGCGGCGAAGGCTGCGAAGTGTGGGCTTCCGTCCTCGTGATTAAACCTTGACCTCCTTCCGGTGTCAAAGAAACTGTTTGAAAGCCATGAAGACAGTTTCAAATCATATCCATATGAAGACTCTCAGAATCCTTGCAGCGGCAGCGGGAGTGCTGTGCGCTGTGACCCTGTTTGCACAGGAAGGAAGGCCCGAACGCGGCGGCCGTGGCGGCCGCGGCGGTCGCGGTGATTTCCCCGAGCCCGTTTCCGACAGCGTCTGGGTGATCCAGCGTACCCAGGAAATGGTGGAGAAGTACACCCTCACCCCCGAGCAGGAGGCCCAGGTGCGCGAACTCAACCTCAAGTATGCCCCGCAGTTGAATTTCCGTCCCGGCAACATGTTCGGCGGGGAGAACGGCGAACGTCCCGACTTCCGCTCGATGAGCGACCAGGAGCGCCAGGAATTCATGCAGAAGATGCAGGCCCAGATGGGCGAAATGCAGGAAAAGATGCAGGCGATGCAGGAGGCCCGCAAGGAGTATGAGAAAGAACTCGAGGGCTTCCTGGACAAGGACCAGTTGAAAGCCTACCGTAAGGACCGTCGTCGTCAGGAGGCTGAAATGCAGCGCCGCATGCAAGGCGGCATGGGCGGCGGACGTCCCGGCGGCATGGGTCCCGGCGGTCCCGGTGGATTCCCGGGCGGTGGCATGGGCGGCCCCGGCGGCTTCGGCGGTGGCGGCTTCGGCGGCGGCTTCTGATCGTCCCAGACCAAACGGAACCTCGGAGTTCAGCACTCCGGGGTTTTTTATATGCTTCGGGTATCCTAGAATTGGAAATAGATGAAGGTCTGGAGGTCGGCCGTGATGAACTGGTAAACCACGAAAACGACGGCAAAGACGACCAGGGCCATCACGGGGAGGGGGAGCCGGGCGAAAGCGATGCGGTAGCGGCGCTTCCAGCGGTCCGGGAGCCAGTGTACGAGCATGCCGAAGGCGAAGACGAGGAGGACGGACCGATGCTGCCAGGCGATGCGCGGCACGATCGAAAAGTTCCAGGCCGATCCGATCTGGTTCACCATGTTCTTCGCGGTGTTCCATGCCTGCTCGTTCGCCAGGGCGGGATCCAGGTTGGATCCGCTCCGGAAGAACAGGCGCGTGAAGGTGATGAAGACAAAGGTCTGGAAGACCGCCCAGGCGTTGGAAATCCACGCCGTGACGGGAGATTCCTCCGTGGCGGCCTTCCCGTCATTCCGAACTCCGGGGCGGTGAAGGAAACTGTACACGAGCCGCACCAGCATCCCCAGCGCCAGGACCAGGGTCCAGATGGTGAAGAGGTTCCAGACGGGTGCGGGAGCCAGGCGCGAGAGCGCGAAGCAGAGCGCGCAGAGACCCCAGATGACGGCCGTCTTGAAGCCGATGCTCCACTCCGCCCAGAACTTGTAGATGATCATTCCGATCCCGTTCAGTCCGCCCCAGATCATGAAGTTCCAACTGGCCCCGTGCCAGAGGCCGCCGAGCAGCATCGTGTCCATCGAATTGACCTGCGTGCGGAGAAACTTCCGCTTGTCGGGACGGCGCCAGCCGTACAGGAGGAGGATGAGCGCGATCACCGCCACGGCAAAGGCGACCCACCACGATCCGGACAGGAAAGAACCGATGACCGCGACGGCGATGATGATGATGTACGTGCCCCAGGTGGAATTCCGGTTACCGCCGAGGGGGATGTACAGGTAGTCGCGGAGCCAGCGGGACAGGGACATGTGCCAGCGGCGCCAGAACTGCTGTGCATTCCGCGCCTTGTAGGGCGAATTGAAGTTCTGCGGCAGGTAGAAGCCCATGAGCATCGCCACGCCGGTGGCGATGTCCGTGTAGCCGGAGAAATCGGCATAAACCTGCAGGGAATAGCAGAACAGGGCGGCGAGGTTCTCGAAGCCGGTATAAAGGAGCGGATTCTCGAACACCCGGTCGCTGAGGTTTACGGCGAGATAGTCGGCCAGCACCAGTTTCTTCACCAGGCCGTTCAGGATCCAGAAAACCGCGATGCCGAACCAGCGACGGCTCAGGCTGTAGGGCTTGTACAACTGCGGGAAGAATTCCGGCGCACGGACGATCGGTCCCGCCACGAGTTGCGGGAAGAACGTCAGGAAGAAGCCGAAATCGAGGAACTTGCGCAGGGGTTCGATTTTCCCCCGCCGCACGTCCATGATGTAACTGATGGCCTGGAAGGTGAAGAAGGAGATGCCCACGGGGAGGATGATGGCATCGACCCGGAAGGCATGCGTCCCGGTGAGCATGTTGCCCAGTTCGCCGAGGACATCCCGCACCTGGATGGACAGGCCGAACAGGTCGTTCAGGAAGTCCGCGAGGAAGTACGCGTACTTGAAATAGGCCAGCACGCCGAGGTCAATCACCACCGACAGGACCACCCAGAAGGTCTTCCAGGCAGGACGGGCACGGTGCAGTGCGCGGGCTGCGAAGAAGTTGTAGGTGACGACGAACAGCAGCAGCGCCAGGAATACGCCGCTGGTCTTGTAGTAGAAGAAAAGGCTGACGAAGAACAGATACGCATTCCTGAGGACAGGCTTCGAGTGGATCAGCGAGAAGCCCGCGAACACCAGCGCGAAGAACGCCCAGAAGTAGAACTGGGTGAACAGGAGCGGGTGTGCGCTGTCGAAGGAGAACAGTGCCAGCAGGAACTCCCGTATGATGTCCGGAAGCGTCACTGTGCCTGAACCGCGTAGGCGTCCATCAGGGCGTTGAACAGGAGATTGCCCAGGATCGTATAGCCCTCAGGCGTGAAGTGGATATGGTCCGGACGCGCCAGTCCCGCATTCACCCAGGCGTCCATCGACCCGGAACCGCCCATGATGTCGAACAGGTCCCAGAAAGCCCCGCCGCAGCCGGCGGCGATTTCGGAGAAGGCACGCGCGGCGCGGGCGCCGAAGGGATTGGACCGGCCGTTCTTCCAACTGTCGTTGCAGGAGGTGAAGAGGAAGGCGCAATGCGGGTTCGCATGGCGGACCAACTGGATCAGTTTGCCGTAGTTGGAGATGAACCGGCGGGCGTCGAAGTCCAAGCCCTGCAGGTCGTTGATGCCGATGGAGAAGATGACCAGGTCCGGCTTCACCAGTTGCAGGTCGCGGGTAAAATCCTCGCATTTGAGGAAGGAAGACGTGGCGGCGCCGTTGACGCCCACTTCACTGACGGTCAATCCGTCCGCGGGATTGTCCAGGTAGATTCCCTTGAGCGTGAAGCGACCCGGGAAGCCCCGGAAGCCCACGCGGAGGAAATCCACGTAATGGGGCAGTTCGAAATGCCAGTGCTCATCCGTCAGTCTTCCGCGGATGGTGTCGCGGCCGGCGATGATGACCGGCTCCAGGTCCCCGTAGCCGAGCACGTCCACGCTGCGGACGGTGAAACGCAGGTCCCACATCTTGCGCTCCTCCGGGACAAGGTCCAGGGCGACCGTCGCGGAAGAGTCGGCCGTGGTCACGGTCATGCCGTTCACGCCCATCACCGTTTCCGGATTCAGGCAGCGGCTGGAGGTCCAGGAGCCCGTGTAGGAGGTCTGGTAGCCCATCGGGGTGTTCGTGCCGGCGGCGGCGTACGGGAACACGAGTCCGCGTCCCCCGTCCATCCCGTAGCGCAGGGCCATCAGGTTCTTGCGGAGCGTGTTCGTCCAGGTGCCGCCCTGGACGTGGGAGCCGCCCACATGCAGGATGCGGACATCCCCGTGACCGGTCAGGACAAGGGTGTCCAGTTTCCGCAGGAAGGCGTCGAAATCGGCCGAATTGCTGCCCGGGAACTGAAGCGCATTCCGTTGCACATGCGCGTAGGGCATGGACGGAATCCGGCGGTGATAGCGGTTCTGGGCGCCCGCAGGAAGGAGGGTGGCGGCAAGGGCCGCGAGGAGGATCAATCGTTTCATCTTCCCATTCTTTGCTGGACCGCGTCGGCCGGGAGGGTCTTCCGCAGGTCGTAGAAATCATAATACGTGAGGAGGGACCGGGAGAGGGTTTCGCCCACGACCTTGGCGCCGGCCGGGGTGAAATGGACATAGTCCGGACCGGCGTAAGGCGGCCGGTGCCGGACCCACTGGGACATCGAGTTCTGTCCGCCCATCATCCGGTACAAGTCCCAGTAGGCGACCCCGTTCGCGAGCGAGACGGCCTTCAGGGAGTCCACCATTTCGGGCAGGCGGCGGTAGGAGACGATGCGGCCGTCCTCGGTGGAGGCCGCCATGTCGGACGGACCGATGAACAGGATCCTGGCGCCCGGCGTCACCTCGCGGTAATAGGCGATCAGTTCCCGGACCTTGTCCATGTGGCCGGAAATCGCCTTGGAGGAACCGGACGCCGGAACGAAGTTTCCACCGAACTGCAGGATGACGAGGGCGGTCCCGTCCAGTTCGAGCGCATTCTTCAGCAGGTCCTTGTCATTCCGGACGAGAACGTGGCCTGTACTGCCACGCAGGGGGATGTTGTCCACGGTCACGCCGGCGGCTCCGTCCGTGGAGACGCCGTAGATCTCGGCGCTGCCGGAGAGTTTGAGCGTCGCCTTCTCGACCGGTGCCGGGAAGGTCCAGGTGGTCCAGGTGAGGCCGCCGCGCCGCCGGACGGCCGGCTTGGGTTTCGTCGTGTCGGACTGCGCCGTCACGGTGAAGTTGTCCGATGCCCGTCCGTACAGGATGGACACGGACTGGAAGGAGCGCAGATGCTCCAGTGTGGATTTCTGCTTGAGGGGGCGGAGGTTGATGGTGCCCTTCCCGTTGAAGGAGACCACCTGGGTCAGGGGACCATAGCGCCGGTGTCCGGCATGGCGGGTGGTGGAATCGCCGACCATCACGTACGAGGCGAATCCGCCGGAGGAATTGCGGGAAACGGAGGCCATCGGCGTGTTCGTCAGGGCCGGGAACATGCCCGTCCCGCAGCCGCCGAACTTTACCTGGAGCGCCTCCCGGAGATCCTGCGAGATGCGGTCCAATTCGATCTGCGAATCTCCGTAATGCGCCACGCGCACGGTCTTTCCCTCCTGCCGGGCCCGCTCAAAGGCACGGAAGACCGGGTCGAAGAACGTATAGTCGTCGTCCGGCAGATAGATCCGGTCGGGGTTCTCGTAGAAGAACTCCCGGTAAAAGGCCAGCGTGTCCTCGTGCATCGCGAACCGCCCGTCCAGGGCGTTCAGGACCGAATCGACATTGACTTTCTGCTCCATCGCATCCCGGATATGCCCCTGGTAGGAGGCAAACCGCAGCCTCATCCCCCCGACGCGCATCCCGCCTGCCGGGAACGCAGCCCATGCCGCGCCCAGCAGAAGGAACACGCAGAAGATAAATGCGAGTACTTGCCTTGCCTTCATTCCGTCAAATGGAGAAATTTAACAAAGTTACGGAAAAACTGTGTTTTCGGCAAATGAGTACCCCGCGGCGCCGTCACAAAAAAACCGGAGTTGAATCTGAACTCCGGTTTCTCACAGTAAGATGCTTTTTATTTTACCAGATAAAACTCCGGCAACTCTTTTACACGGGTTTGTCCGACAGCCTTATAGGCTTCTTCCTGAGCAATACTCTTATACTTGAGCCAGTTGGCAGATGCCCAGCCAGGACTGATGATGCGGGCATTGGAAACAATCGCCTTGACCGCCGTATCTCCAATCATGGATTCAACGATGGCGGTATATTCGATATCATAATCCGTCGTCCCTAATCCAGCGGCGGACAAGAGGATTCCGCCGATACCTCCCCCACTCGTGTCATAGGAGATGCGCTCTTTCCAGGCTATTTTCCTGCCCACGCAGTTTCGTTTCAACTCATTCTCCTGTTGAATCGCATACAAACGCTCCTGCTCTTCCTGCTCCTTACGGATCTGAGCGAGTCTTGCTTCCTCCTGCTTCTTCCGTTCTGCTTCCAGATTCTTTTGCTTCTGGGCGTCGGTATAGTCAACGAACTGGCCCTCCTTATCTATCAGGATCTCTTCACCGTTGGAACGAGTGACTGCGGCCACTCCTCCGGAGAAATCCGACAGGACCGATTTATACGCCGGCCTGATATATGCGCTGGTCGCTGCATTCTTTTGCGCGTTCACGAAACCATACTGGTCGTTTTTCCTGAACCAGACCAACCCATCGTGATAATGACCCGCATTGAAAGTAAAATTCGATACACTGTTTGACTTCCCGTTAACGAGATAAGTCCCATCAGAATTGAAAAATGAATAAACCTTGTCCCAAGCCACCCATCTGAATTCAGACAGACCCACCGGACACCCATCTTCAAATTCACCGTCAAAGCAGCAGACCCAGGTGTCATTGACGGCAATACCACGTCCTTTTCCTGATATCAAGCCACCATTGACGCTTCCCGACCACAGGATGTCATCATAACGGTAAAACATACAATCCTTATTATTCCGGGAATTCTCGAAATACAAATAAGCCGATCCCCGGTTCACCATATCTTCAAACCTGGGAGACGCACCCGAGAAGCCCTTGGAAAGGCCGAAAAACATATAGGCCAGAAAATCGTCTTTCGGGTAAAAATCGATGGATGCCACCACCTCTGCCACATCGCCGAATCTGGACACTTGGGCAGATTCATATTTTGGAGCCAGGATATAATCCTTTTTCTGGGCAGCCTTACGGATTGCATCTATCTCAAAACCTTTCTTGCCAGTACTCTGGAAAGTATAACATCCTTTGGAATTCCTTCCACGCTCAAGAGCGGCTTTGAAAAGAGCGTCTTGGGCAGAAGCAGATGGAGCAAATACCGTAAGAAGACAAACGGTCAGAAGCCCGTAACAAGAGATTCTTCGCATAAAACCAATCATTTGAAACACCTATCGAACCTTACAGGCTGATTGTCAGACCGGCTTCCAAGTTCACCCCGCGTTGGGTCACGGAAAACTTGGCGCCATCTCCCACTTTCTGGTTTCCCATTCCACCTTTCCAACCCGCACCGGCATATACGCCGACAGTATCGGTGAAATAGAACTTGACACGAGCCTTTGCGGCTATATTGAAGGTCAAGCATTTGATGGGATCCGCCATATTGTAATTGCCACCGAACCCTAGATAAACGGGAATCTGAAGCCGGTTGCCACTATTGAATGTCATACCGGCATAATAAAACAGGGAGGCCATCTTGAGAGACTCGATTGCCGGATTATTGCCCCATTCTGTGATAAACTTGTCGCCACTTTTAAGGCTTTCCATTTTTCCCATCATATAGGAGGCTTCCCACATGTGAGTCATTCCACCAAGAATGGCCTCGTAGAAAATGGAGCCACCGATAAGGGGACGAAAACTGCTTTCATAAAGAAGAGCCTTGTCATCAGAACCGGAAATGTTAATCGTGGATGATCCCATAAAATTACCCCCGACACCAAGGTTCTTGACCTGAGCATGAATTCCAGTCGCCATCAGAAGGCAGATAGAGACAACAAACAATTTGATTTTCATAAAGGATAGTGTTAATACGGTTAGTTCCTGATAAAATGTACTGATTAGGACTTATCGCCCCAGCGCAAAGATAACGAATAATTCTCGATACTGCCAACATTTTTCAGTAATCTCAAGCAGCATCGGCAAGATAGCAGATTCGTACTGTTACTCCACCGTAATCTCCAGGGAGACGACGGACCGGTGACCGTCGGCAGAGGTCAGGCGTGCCTCTACGGTGTGCTGGCCGGCCGTAAGCGTGACGGAATCGGCACCGGCAGGCTCGTCATCATAATACCAGACGACAGAGGAAGGTGCCTCAACCCCCTCGGGAAGGACCAGTTCGAAGGAAAAACGGTCTCCGACCCGGTACGACCCTGTATCAGCGATGGAGACGAAATCCATTTCCTCCCTCGGAAGATCCGCATACAGCGAAACGACGCTGCCGGCATACGAAATGTTGCGGAAGGTGACCTCACCCTCTACGCCATTCCAACTCATGGGGACGTACTCGGTCACTTGGTCCTCGCCCGGGAAAGGAATCCTGGGAGCCTGATTTTCATCGAAGTAATAACCATCTCCCATACTATAATGGCCAAATGACAGGTTATCCTGATCGGCAGCGGGAACGATGTAGAAGCAGGGATGCGAACCGTTTTCGTTGATGTTATTCCACTCCATGGCATGATCCCAGATATTCCGGGCGGTCGTCGTCATGTAGCCCACTTTCACCCGACGGTCGGACTTGTCCACGTGGTACACGAGGAGTCCATGGGCAGGAAGGGCTGCATCCCAGCCCGTGGCCACCCGGCTCTCGTACATGAAATACTCGCCCTCCTGGTCCGTCGGAGTCATGTAGGCAATGTCTTCATGCACGGAAGGAAGGGTGTAGGTCCCGGATTTCGGGAACTCCCGGATGGCTTCGTCCCGGTCCAGCCAGCCCAGCATGATGCGCTCCTCGATATTGAAATACGGAGGCGTCCGTCCCTTATTGTTGTAAGGGCCGCTGTCCATCGTGGAGAAGGAGAAAAGTCCGGCGGCCAAACCGTTGGTATTGTAGTCGGCATCGTAGAAATCCGGCAGCCCCATCGCATGGGCGAACTCATGGCAGGCGGCTCCGATGCCGCACATCGACCCCTCCCCGTTCAATTCGCTGGTGCAGGCATAGGAATCGACGGCCACGCCGTCCAATTCGAGGTGTTTCCCGGCCGCAGAGATATTCCACTGATGTGGCCAGATGGTGGTGGTAGTCCCCCCGTCGGCTTCTCCCTTTCCGGCGTAATACATGAACACCAGGTCCACCTTGCCGTCGCCGTCATTGTCATAGCGGGAGAAGTCAATCTCCTCATTGAGTTTCCGGCAGCCCTGGATGACGGCTTCCTCGGGACGCTTGTCGTTTCCCTGACTGTCATTCTGGCCATAATAGGAATAGGTCGTATCCAACTGCACGGGGCCATAGACATCGAAGACCGGCTCGAATATCCCATGTGAATTGTCGTAATAGAAATCCCGGGCGGAACCGGTCGCGCCGTTGGAGGAGTAACCCAGCTCGTTCAGCATGGCCGAGAAGGCGGCGTTGGCACCATCTTTCTTGGAAAAAGACTTGTTCGAGAACGAGACAAGGATGACGAGGAAGTGTTTCTTTCCGATCGCCACCGGGGTATTGGACGCCGCCAGGGCGGCGCTGTGCGCCTGGGCCCGCATCTGGCGCCGGACCTTCCGGTTCTCGACAGCCTGCTGCCGGATGAGGGTGGCTTCGGTGGCCGGCACGACGCGGTAGAAACCGTCCTCATCGGCCCGGACCATCCGCCCGGAAGCGTCGGTGAGCCAATGGCCCCATTCGTCTCCGTGTTGCCGCAGCGTGATGCGGGTGCCGTCAGGCTGGGTCACCGTAAACTTGCCCGGACGGGCCGGAATGGCATTCAGGAACTGGAAACCGGCCAACAGCGCAATCAGCGCAAAAAGGATGTGCTTTCTCATGGCTCCTTACTTTTTGATGATGAAACCCTGGCCGGTTCCGTCACCCAGCCACACTTTCGAACCGTCCTCCCTGACCACCTTCAGCAGGAAGGACTGCTCCTTCAGAAGGGCCTCCTTCCCCTTGCGCCAACTGGCTGTCACAGTGACTTCATCCCCTTTGGCAAGGGCCGGATCGAAACCCGAAATCACCAGTTGCTCCTTGTCCGCCGGACGCAGGATGGCGAACTGGAACTGGCCGTCGGGATAGGAACGCACCAGTTGGTCGGTTCCCTTCACATACGTCCTTTCCGCACCGGAAACATAACTGCCATACTCGCTCTGCGCCGTCAGCGGATCGTCCTCCACGGGGCCGGTTTCGTAGGACACCAGCCGATAAAGGACGATGTCCTTCTGGCTGGTAGCGCTGGCGTAACAGGAGAAACGGGCGTTGGAAGCATTGTACCGGAGATAGCGGGAAGCCCCTTCTCCGGCAAGGAGGGTCGTTTTCTTATTGGATATGGAGACCGACCAATCGGTATAACCGCTCTGTGAAGAAGCCTCCTTGAGGATATTGTTGCTCGCATTCGCCGACAGATAACCGGTACCCGTATGGAAAGCCCAGGTGCCGGACACCGTTCCGGGGCTGACGGTCAGGACGGTGGCTTCGCCGGGATCGGCGATCTGCCCCTCGGAAACGGTCACGGCCGCCTGCTCGCGATGCGGGTTGCCGGAAGTGCTCTGCGCCCCCAGGGCATAAGTCCCATCCGCATTGACAATCAATACTTTGTCTCCTTCCCGCAAGGTAGAGGCATCTGTAACCGGGATAAACACGTCCGTTGTCTTCAACGGGACTCCCGCCATGTCCACGGAGAAACGGGCCACCTTGCCGGCGTTGAACTTGCGGCCCTCGGGGAAAACGATCTCCTTGGTCATCAGGCCCCGGTCCGTGTAAACCACAAGGCTCATCCCGGCGCCGGAGACGTCCACCGGCGCACAGGCGAACCAGAGGTCGCCCGAGGCATCCGTGTGCAGGGTAATGGTATGGGATGCGCCGTTGGAAGTCAAGGTTCCGTCCTCCGCCCAGTACCATTCACCCACGACGGGTGTACTGAACACAAGTTCCACCTTGCTGACGGCCGCATGGTCAAGTTCCAGGTTCTTCAGGGTCACCCGTCCATAGGCGGTCAGGTGCGAGAAATGGAGGTCCACCTCGTCGGGAAGGACGGAGTGGGCGGCGGACTTGGCCACCAGCAGTTGCGCGGCCTCGTCCACGGAATTCTCCAACGGCTTCTGGTCCGCGGCGATATACACGCTCCAGGCGTTGCGGCTCGGGCTGATGGCCCGGCCGGCGGATGCCGGGGAGACGGCGTAGAAGGTATAGGGGGACGTCGCGGCGGAAGCATCGAAAGAGGCTTCGAACGAGGCGGTGGTTCCATCTGCGGAAGGCGTGACGGCGGAAGACTCGGCCTTCCCGTAGTTCAGGGAAAGCAGGACATCGCTGTCGTTTTCGGTCCAAAGGGTCTGGTACAATCCGTCCACGGGCTCGGCAAAGGCGGTGCGGGTGGCAGCGTTACCGGCATGGAACCGGACCGTCTTCACGGCGGCGGAATCCGGTACCTCCTGCTCGACGTTACGGCAGGCGGAGAACAGGGTCAGGGCGGCGACGGCCGCCAGCATCAACTTTTTCATCGTCCTGCCGGCTCAGAAATCACCCCACGGATCGTCCGTGCCCGGGTCGATGTTTCCGTTTCCCCCGGAATGGAGGAAAGCGGTCTCCAGACGGGTATCGACCACGCGGACCGCCGGAGTCTCATAATGCTGCTTTTTCGTATCCATCTTTATTCAACGTTGATGACCAGCCGGATGACCTCTTTGGAGCCGTCCGGATAGGCGAGATGAGCCTCGACGGCATGGCTACCCGCCGTCAGGGAGACGGAATCCGCCTGCACGGCCTTTCCGTCGAAGAACCAGGAAACCGAGGAGGGCGCATCGTCCTCATAACGGACCAGGGCCAGTTGGAAGCGGTCTCCGGCCTTGTAGGTCCCCTCCCCCGGATTGGCGATGTGGTTGAAGCCGAGTTCCGGCGCCACGGGCTCGCCTACGGCGGCGGAGATCACGGGCGTATAATAGGTTCCGTCAGAAGTTTGGATCAACTGCCAACTGTTGGCTCCGTTCTGCCGGAAGGAGGCGATAAATCCGGCGTTTTCTTCATCGCATTCCTGGACCAGGATGGGACGGTCCTCGTTGCAACCTACAAGGGCGTATCCGATATAGATTTCCTTTCCTCCGGTGATGTAGAACTCCTGTCCCGTGACATTCACGGTGTTCATGCCGTCGAACCGCAGGTTCTCGACTTTCTGGGTAAAGGCGCGCCGGCCGCCTGATTCGATGAAGACATAGGCCGCGTCGAACCGGGTGGTATCGCTGCCTGCCGACTGGAACGAGATCAGTTTGATCTGCTTTCCGTCATAGGGAACCGTCTCCTCGGCACTCAGGCGGAAGGCGGCCGCATGGTTGATGCCCGCATCCCCGTACCCGAGGGCGCCGAAAGGATTACCTTCCGGATCGTACTTGATGAAGGTGCTCTCTTCCGGCTCGTCCACCTTCCGGATGTAGAAATCGACATCCTCGATCTTCCGGGTGATCTGGACGGTGGCCGTGGCCTCCAGGTAACCGTCACAACTTACGGTGAGGGTGAACGTATCATCGGCCAGCGACGGATCTTCGAAACAGTAACTGCCATCCGCCTCGGTCTGCACGCTCATCAAGGGCTGGCCTTGAACCCTGAGCCGAAGGCCTTTGGCCGGCGCGGCATTCACCGCCGAGGAACGGTACAGGGAAACCGTCGCCCCCCGGACCGGCTTGGCAGACATGTTCCGGACAAAACCCATTACCCCGGGCGTCGCGGAATACAGGACGTTCATCGTGACCCGGGTCCCGTCGAAGGCGATATCGGTGAAACGGAAGTCGGTATGGGACTCCTGCCAGTCCACCGGGTTATAGGTTGTCACCCGCTGGGCCCCCGGGAACGGGATTTTGTTCTCGCCGCCGTAATATGCCAGGTCGGACTGGGCGGCCGCCGGAACCAGGTAAAAACAGGGGTGCGAACCGAAGGCGTTGATGGCATTCGTGCTGCCCCAGGACTCCCAGAGGGCGGAAGGGACATAATAGGAACTCCACCAGGTGCCGGGATTCAGGCTTTCCCGGTCGGATTTGTCCACATGATAGACCAGCATTCCGGATCCGGGAAGATAACGGTCCCAACCCGTCTTGGTCCGGCACTCATAGACGAAATACTCACCCTCCATCGTCGTGGGGGTGCGATAGGCCACGTAATCCTGGATCGGGTCGATGGTCAGTTCGCCCTGGGCGTCGATTTCCGTCTGCTCGCCCATCCAGCCCAGGATCCTCAACTCCTCGGAGTTGAAATACGGCGGCGTGCGGCCGTTGTTGTTGTAAGAGCCGTTGCACATCAAGGAGAAACTGTACAGGCCTCCGGCCTGGCCGTTTTCCTCATAGTCCGTGTCATAGAAATCCGGCAGGCCGAGGGAATGGGCGAATTCGTGCGCGGTGGTACCGATGCCGCCCATCGCGCTCCCGGAAGCCCCCTTCAACTCCGAAGTACAGAAATACCGGTCAAGCGACACGCCGTCAAATGTACCGGACGTGAAATGCGAATGGGGCCAGATAGTGGTCTCACCGCCGCCTTCGGCCTGGTTGTATCCGGCGAAGTACATGAGCACCATGTCCACATTCCCGTCCGAATTGGAATCATACTGCGAAAAATCAATCTCGCCATCCAGCAGTTTGCAGGCCTCCTGGACCGCCTGGGGGGCACGGCCGGTCTTGTTGTAGGCATAATACTCGCTCGTATTGGAAAGCGTCACGGGACCATACACGTCGAAGGAAGGGACATACTGTCCATGGGAATTATCGACGTAGTAATCCCGGACGGAACCCGTGGCGCCGCCCCGGGAATACCCTTCCTTGTTGAGCATCTCGGAAAAGGCGGTGACAGGATCCTGGATCACGAATGCCTTGTCGGAGAAATTCACGAGGACCACGGGAATCCGGTGCTCGCCGAGGGAAAGCGAGGGAGCCTGCGCGGCCGCCTTGGCGCGCATCTGCTGGGCGGAGATGCGCATCTGGCGCGCTTCTTCCCATTCTTCCCGGGACGGCTTTTCCGCCGGACGGTAAAAGCCGTCCTTACCCTGGGCGATGACCCGTCCGTTGTCGTCGGTGATGTAGTGATACCATTCGTCACCGTGGATCCGGATGAAGATGGCGGAGCCGTCCGGCTGGATTACCCGGATTCTTCCCGGATAGGCGGGGACGGCGGACAGGGTATGGAGGACACCCACAAGGAGTGCGAGGGTTACAAGGATCTTCTTCATGGCCGTTACTGGATTTTGACGATGAAACCGGTACCGCCGTCGCCCATGAGCCAGGCTTTGCCGTCCTCCACCTTGAGGACGTTGACGGAGATGTCGTCAGTGTGGGTCGCCACTTGCTTGACGTAGCGGACCAGGTGGACTTGGAAGCGACCGTTCACGACCGGGTCAGCCGGGATGCCTGTCACCTGGACCACCGTGTAGTCGGAAGGATGGAAGAGCCGGAATGCGACGGTTCCGCCGAGGGTGCGGACGCTGGTCTGCCAGGTCCCGTCTTCATACAGCCAGGAGGATCCGCCGTAGTCATAGACCCCCAGGACCGAATGGGTAAGGAACTCCTGCGCCGCTTCATCGTCATTCTGGAGTTCGTACAGCCGGGGGTTGATTCCGATGTTGGAAGTGGTCTGGCGGGTCTGGAATTTCCGGACCGACGAGGTGGGATTGTACTGGATGCGGCGGCCGCGGTTGAGAAGGGTAGCCACCCCGTCCACGTCGAACGAGACTGTCCAGTAATAACCCGCATGGGGTTCGGTACCCGCGAACACATTGTCCTGATTGTTGTTGAAGACATAGCGGCCGTCCGACTGGCGGATCAGGAACCCGTTTTCGCTGTTGAAGAAGGTGAAAGCCTCGTCCGTATTGTCCCGGACGATAACGTCCGGCTCGGCTTCGGTGACGGTCTCCACTTCCAGGCGGCCGGACAGCGTTTCGGCGGGAAGCGGAAACGCCATCTGGAGGATGCCGTCCTGCTTGCTGTCCTCGGCAACGAGGAGGTACTTGTGGCCGGGGACGACCGTCGTCGCCCGCCTGAAGTAGCGGAGTTGGTCGGCCTCGCTTTCGGGAAGGGTGATGTTCAGTTTCTTGATCACCCCGGCGGAGAAGTCCACCGCCTTGGAAAGGGTGACGGTGCGCTCCTCGTCGTTCACGGAGAGGACAAGGGTGCTGCCGGCCCGGGCCGTAAAGGGCTTGATACCCAGGTAGAAGACGGCACTTTCACCCGCCTTGATCCGGGGGGCGCCATCCACGGAGAGGACAGCCTCATCGGTCGCATCGACCTCCTGGAAAACGGGCTTGTCGCCGGTCACGTCCACCTGGAAGGAACCGACGATGGCCTCGGGAGCCTGGAACTTCACGTTCTGCACTTTCACGGGGCCGAGCCCGGGATTGGACACGTTCACGGCGATGACGGCCAGGAGCGGAGCCACGTTGAGAACGGGCGTCTCTCCTTCGGGGACGGCAAGGGCCCTGCCACCCACGGGGAAGTTCCCGCCGGCCAGGTGCGCCCGGCTGTCAGCACCGGTTTGCACCTGCGGCGTGCCGGCGGCGGCACCGACCGTCACGGGAACGGCGGCGGGAGACGCCGCGTCGGCGGAATACGGATAAACCAGGAACCAGTCGTGGGCTCCGGCATCCAGGGAAGCCAATGAACCTTTCGCATGGCCCGATTCCGGCTCGTCCACGGTAAAGACGCCGTCCGGGACATACGCATGCGTGCCGGCGCCGGCGTGGAACAGGCTGAAGGTATCACCGTCCAGCCACAGGGTGGACATCCCGTCATTGACGGTCTTCGTGCCGGCAGGCTGGGCATAGACCTCGAAGGCCGCGCCGGAAGCGGGGGCCCGGAGCCCCTCCGCCTCCTGCACCGCACACTGGTTCAGGACCATCGGGAGGGCGGCCAGGCAGACTATTGTTGGGATTATTCTTTTCTTGCGCATAGTTTGCAAATATACGCAAAAAAACCAATAAGGTCAATAACGCCCCACGAGCACACCGGTCGTCCGGGGATGGTTCGCACCGTCAACCGGATCCTGCCGGGGACGGGACGGAACACCGGCCGACCGGGTCCTGCCCCCGATGATCCCGAGGGCGACGGAAAGCAGCGTCTCACGCGGGTCGCCGAGGTCATAACCGTCCTGCGGATCGTCCTCGACCTCCACGTCCGGGGCGATGCCGTCGGGCATGCTGAGCGTGACGCCGTTACAGTCGGCATAGCGGGCGAACATCACGTAGATGCCCCAGTTTTCCACATAGGGAAGGGCTGCCTCGTATTCCTCCTTTCCCAGGTTCTCCTGGACGGAATCATACCATTCCGGGGCGCCCAGCAGGTAACCGGCGCAGTACTTGCCGTTGGTCTTCGTGCCGATCAGACAGACATCCATATACGGACGCAACCCGCAGATCAGGCTTTCCGAGGCCGATGCGCTGGAGCCCGACACCAGGACGAACAGGCGCGGCAGGTCCGGATTGGCCTGGCCCGTGGTCACGACCTGCAGTTTCCCGTTGCTGTGGAACGTGAAACCGTCCTGGAAGCGGCTCGGCTCGTCCTTCATCTCCCCGGCCATCCGCGAATTGTACACCATCCGGGACAGTACGCTCTGCGCCTCGACTTCCTTCACCGGGACGAGCATCGACGCCAGGATCTCCTCGGCGATGACATAGCCGCCCCCGTTGTAGCGGAGGTCCAGGACCAGGTCGCTGATGCCTTCCGAGACGAAACGGCGGAACACGTCCGACAATTCGTCGCAGGAATCGAGCGTGAAGGATGTATAATGCAGATATCCGACCTTCTTCCCTGCCCCGTCTTCCAGGATGCGGACCGCGTGGACCGGGTTCTCGTACATGTCCACCGCCGTGAGGGTGACGGCCCTGCCGTCCGACAGACCCAGTTTCACCGTCCCTCCGCCGAGGATGCCCTCCTGGACCAGTCGCTGGTAATTGTCCGGAGTCATCTCTTTCCCGTCAACCTTCAGGATGACATCTCCCCGCCGGAGCCCGGCCTTTTCCGCCGGGGAATCCGCATAGGTGTAGGTCACTACCGCGCAGACGCGCTTATGCGTCTTGTCCAGATAATACAGCAGGAAATCCAGCCCGACCGACTGGGTATGCCCGGAAACCCGGCCCTGGAAAGAGGAGAAATCGTCCGTCAGCATGGTCCAGCGGTCGATGTCCTTCCCCGCGGCATCCTTGTAGCGGATGTCCGCCACCTTCTGGACGGGCTCCTCCCAATTCTCCCACTTCTCCATCGCCCCGTCGATTTCGTCCCGCCACAGATAGTAATGGTCCATGACGTTCCAGGCGAAAGTATTGACATACTTCCGCTCTGTCCGTGTCCGCTCGTCCAGGCTTTCCGGCCCGGGACGCCCTTCCTTCCGGCATCCCGCCGCCAGTAAAACCAAGGCCGCCAGCACGACTGTCCATCGATTCCGGCTCATGGTACAAAGATATACAAAAAAAGCACTCCCCCTCCCCGGGGAAATGCTTTTCTATCGATGCGTGTGCGCTGGTTACTCGGCGGCAGGGGCTTCGGTCTCGGCGGCGGGAGCGGCCTCGGCAGCCTTCTTGGAGCGGCTGCGGCGGGTGCTCTTCTTCTCCGCCTTGGGGGCGGCGAGGGCGGCCTCGTTGAAGTCCACGAACTCGAGAAGCACCATCTCGGCAGCGTCACCCTGGCGGAAGCCGGTGTGCAGGATGCGGAGGTATCCGCCCGGACGGTCGGCGATCTTCGGAGCGATCGTGCGGAAAAGTTCGGAAGTCGCATTCTTGTCCTTCAGGTAACTGAAGACCACGCGGCGGTTGTGGGTGGTGTCCTCCTTGCTCTTGGTGATGAGGGGCTCCACATACGGCTTCAGGGCTTTGGCCTTGGCCTCGGTGGTCTCGATCCGCTTGTTCAGGATAAGGGAGGATGCCATGTTGGAGAGCATCGCTTTGCGGTGACCGCTCTTACGACCCAGATGATTGACTTTTCTATTGTGTCT
>JAFXMA010000006.1 GCA_017530725.1 Bacteroidales bacterium | reverse complement strand
CTCGGTGACATCTCCGCCCTCGCCGCCCTCAAGGACAAGCTCGAGAAGGGTGAGTAATTCCCAGAACAACTTTACGGTCACGATGTTGGGCACCGCATCGGCGATGCCCGTCGTGAACCGGAGTCAAAGCGCCCAGGCATTACAAGTGCATGGGCGCTTGTTCCTTGTGGATGCCGGGGAAGGCGTGCAGTCGCAGATGGTGCGGTACCACGTGTCCATGGCCAAACTCGAGGCCGTCTTCATCTCGCATGTCCACGGCGATCACGTCTTCGGCCTGTTCGGCCTGCTGTCCACTTTCGGGATGGGCGGCCGGACGGCGCCCCTGCACGTGTACGGCCCGGGAAACCTCCGCCCGTTCATCAACTTCTTCCTCTCCTACAATGACTGGCTTCCCTATGAGATCGCCTTCCACCAGGTGAACACCCGGTTCCCGGAGGTGGTCATGGAGACCAGATCCCTCGCGGTGACGGCGTTCCCGCTCCTGCACGGGATCGAGACCTACGGGTATATCTTCCGGGAGAAGGACCCCCTCTGGAATATCCGGAAGGAGTGCATCGGGGAGTATGGCCTTACCCTCACCGAGATCGGGACCCTGAAACGGGGCGAGGATGTGTACCGGGCCGACGGAAGCGTCATCCGCTGCGAGGAAGCGGCCTATAAGCCGTATGTACCCCGGAGTTATGCCTATGTGTCCGACACGGCCGTGTTCCCCGGCGAGCCCGAGGTGCTCAGGGGAGTCTCTGTCCTGTATCACGAGACCACCTTCCTGACCGAACACGAGGACAAGGCGGCCGCCCGCTTCCATTCCACGACGCGGCAGGCGGCGCAGGTCGCAGCCGATTCCGGCGTCTCGAAACTGCTCATCGGACACTATTCTTCCCGCAATACGGACCATCTCCTGTACCAGGCGGAATGCCGGGAAGTCTTCCCCGAAACTTACGCCGCGTCCGACGGCGACGTGTTCGAAATCTGATTTTTTTCCGTATCTTTGAAATTGGTTACATTTCAAAGGTATGAAGAAGGTCCTCCTTGCCATCACCCTTCTCCTGGGACTGTCGGTCTCCGCGCAGCGGGAGGCCGGGACGCCCCAGGAACGTTATATTTCCCGCTACGCCTCCATCGCCGTTAACGAAATGTACCGGACCGGTGTCCCCGCCAGCATCACCCTGGCCCAGGGCATCATCGAGTCCCGTTCCGGCCAGTCCGCCCTGGCCGTGGACGGCAACAACCATTTCGGCATCAAGTGCCACAACAACTGGAAGGGAAAGACGATGCGGGCCGATGACGACCGCCCCAACGAGTGTTTCCGGGTCTATGGCTCGGCCGAGGAGAGTTTCCGCGACCATTCCGACTTCCTCCGCTATCGCGACCGCTACAAGTTCCTGTTCGATTTCCCGACCACCGACTATAAATCCTGGGCCTACGGCCTCAAGCAGGCGGGCTATGCCACCGATCCCTCCTACGCGGCGAAACTGATCCGCTGCGTGGAGGACTACAACCTCACCCGCTTCGACCGGATGACCGTGGACGAGGCCCTCGCCGAAGGCGGCCGGTACGCCGAGGCTCCCCTCGAGAAGGACGAAGTGGGCACGATCCCCGATTCCCCGCTCAAGATCGAGGCCGGCGAGATCTTCCGGGGCAAGGCAGGGGAGGAATACCGCTTCTCGCTGTCCCGTACCCTGTACAGCCGGAACGGCGTTCCCTTCGTGTATGCCGTCGAAGGGGAGACCTATGCGTCCATCGCCAAGAGCAACCACCTGCTCCTGCGGGAAATCCTCCGTAACAACGACCTTCCCCGCGGCGCGGAACTGCACACGGGTGACATCGTGTACCTGGAGCCCAAGAAGAACAAGACCGTGCGCGGTCTGGACAAATACATCGTAGGGGAGGAAGGGGAGACCTTCCATGGCATCTGCCAGCGCTTCGCCGTCAAGGAGAAGGCCATCCGCAAACTGAACGGCCTGCCCGCATCCTACCAGCCGCGGGAAGGCGATGAACTGATCCTCCGGCCGGAATCCAAACTGAAGAGATTATGGAAAAAACGGTAAAACGGAAAAAGTGGCTGCCCTGGGCCCTGGCCGGCCTGGGTATCCTGGTGCTCCTTGTCGTCGGCATCCGCCTTTACCGGGCTTTCTATGACCGGAAGGTGCCGAATTTCAGCGGCACCTATGAATTCTATGTCCGTCCGGGCATGGAACCCGCGGACGTGCTGGACACCCTCCTGCAAAGCGGTGTCGTCCAGAACCGCAAGAGCCTCCGCCGGACGCTGGAGTCCCTCAAATCGATGAAGGTGGGCCATTATACCCTGGATGCGAAATCCTCCAGCAAGTATGTCTCCCGGATGCTGGCCAACGGCTGGCAGACGCCCGTGAACCTCACGCTCTCCGGGACCATCCGCACCCCGCAGGTCCTGGCCCGGAAGATCGGCAACCAGATGCTCGTGGACAGCGCCTCCGTGGCGGATTTCGCCCTTTCGGCGGATTCCCTGGCCCGGTACGGCATCACGCCGCCGCTCCTGTTCACCATCGTCATCCCCGACACCTACCAGGTCCTGTGGACCAGTTCCGTGTCCGAGATCTTCGACCGTTTCAAGAAAGAGGCCGATGCCTACTGGACCGACCAGCGGATCGAACTCGCCCGCAAGCAGGGACTCACGCCCGTCGGCGTGGCTACCCTTGCCTCCATCGTGGACGGAGAAACCCAGTATGGGCCCGAACAGCCGACCGTCGCCGGCGTGTACCTGAACCGCCTCCGCATCGGAATGCTCCTGCAGGCCGATCCCACCGTCGCCTACTGCTACGGCTACAGCCTGAACCGCATCCTGACGCGCCATCTGGACATCGATTCTCCCTACAATACCTACAAGTATGCCGGCCTCCCTCCCGGCCCGATCTCCTGCCCGCCCAAAAGTTGCCTGGACGCCGTCCTGTACGCACAGAATCACAACTACCTGTATTTCTGTGCCGATCCTTCGTTCAACGGCTCCCACCGCTTCGCGGCGACCTACACCGAACATTTGAACAATGCCCGCGCCTTCCAGCGTGCGCTGGATGCGCGCACCAAGCGCTGAACCCATGGACGACGGACTCTTCCAGAATTATTCCGGACCGGGCCGCGAGCAGATCCGGATCGCCTACGACGTGGCCGAAAAGGCCCTCGCCGGCATGACCCGCAGCAACGGGGAGCCATTCTTCCGGCATCCCCTTGCCGTCGCGGGAATCGTCTCCGACGAGATCGGCCTGCCGCCCGAGTGCGTGGCCGCCGTCTTCCTGCACGAGGCCACCCGCAGCGGGAATGTCGATATCGACATCCACGCGCTGAAACTGGACGAGAGCGTCTATACGATGGTGGACGGCCTGAACAAGATCGCCACCATCAAGCCGAAGGACACCCGCCTGGAGGCCGAGAATTACAAGAAACTCATCATCCAGTATTCGACGGACCCGCGTGTGACCGTCCTCAAGTTGGCGGACCGCCTGGAGGTGATGCGCTCGCTCTCCATCTTCCCCAAGGCGGACCGTGAGCGGAAGGTGCTGGAGACCCTGATGCTGTACATCCCGCTGGCGCACCAACTGGGCCTGTACAACATGAAACGGGAGATGGAGGACATCTACCTGAGTTATGCCGAGCCCGAGCAGTACCGCCTCATAACCAACAAGTTGAAGGCTACGCAGCGGGACCGCGAGAAACTGATGGCGGAGTTCATCGAGCCCCTCAAGGTCAAACTTTCCGAGGCCGGCATCCAGTACAAACTGAAGATCCGGACCAAGGCCGCCTATTCCATCTGGTGCAAGATGGTCAAGCAGAAGGTCCCCTTCGAGGGCGTCTTCGACGTATTCGCCATCCGCTTCAT
>JAFXMA010000030.1 GCA_017530725.1 Bacteroidales bacterium | reverse complement strand
TAATATAAATCTAGCCTGTCCTTGGCACTGTTTCTCTTAAGAAACTGACGCTCGTTTAAAGTGAAATCTGTTACAATTTCTCGGTACTTGCTTGTACTTTCCTTTCAGTCTTTTCAATGAACTTTTTTGAAATTTTTACCGCCCGCCTCTCGGCCTGGGCTGTAAAAATTCCCGCTCGTTTCCGAACGGGATTGCAAAGGTACGCCTTTTTTTCGAACTGGCAAACTTTTTTCAGACTTTTTTTTCAAAAAACAAAAAGAATTCCGATGCCTCTCACCTCTGGGAAAATAAAACGGATTGATAGTGACAACGTTAGGGAAAAATACATAAATTTGTGTCCGTTTTGATAAACGGACCTGACAAATGAATACCCCCAGATTCATTTTCGTAACGGGAGGCGTCGTGTCCTCCCTCGGGAAGGGAATCATCTCTTCCAGCATCGGAAAACTCCTCCAATCCTGCGGTTACCGCGTCACCATCCAGAAGATGGACCCGTACATCAACATCGACCCGGGCACGCTCAATCCCTATGAACACGGGGAGTGTTACGTGACGGAGGACGGCATGGAAACGGACCTGGACCTCGGTCACTACGAACGGTTCACCGGCATCCGGACCACGCGCCGGAATTCCGTGACGACCGGCAAGATCTACCAGGCCGTCATCGAGAAGGAACGCCGCGGGGATTACCTCGGGAAAACCATCCAGGTCGTCCCGCACATCACCGACGAAATCAAGCGGCGCATCACCGCCAATGCCCAGGAGGACGATTTCGACTTCATCATCACGGAAATCGGCGGCACCATCGGCGACATCGAGAGCGCCCCGTTCATGGAGGCCATCCGGCAACTCCGCTGGGAACTGGGCCGGCGTGCCGTCTGCATCCATCTGACCTATGTCCCCTACCTCCGGGCAGCCGGCGAATTCAAGACCAAGCCCACGCAGCACTCCGTCAAGGAACTCCAGAGCATGGGCATCCAGCCTGACATCCTCATCCTGAGGACCGAGATGCACCTGGAACAGGGCCTGCTGGACAAGGTGGCTGCCTTCTGTAACGTGGACCGCGGCTGCGTCGTGCAGAGTGAGGACCTTCCGAGCATCTACGAAGTTCCCCTGAACATGCAGCGGCAGGGACTGGACCGGGCCATCCTGGCCAAGGTGGGCATGGCCAGCCACGCGCCTGCCCTGCAGGAATGGGAACGCTTCGTGGAGAAGGAACGGAGCCTGACCGCGTCCGTCACCGTGGGCCTTGTCGGCAAATACGACCTGCAGGATGCCTACAAGAGCATCCGGGAAAGCCTGCACATCGCCGGGGTCCATGCGGGAAAGAAGGTGAACATCCGGTTCGTGAACAGCGAAAACATCGACGCTGCCCATGTGGGAGCCACCCTGGAAGGCCTGGACGGCATCGTCATCGGCCCGGGTTTCGGGCAGCGGGGCATCCAGGGGAAGATCGAGGCGGTCCGCTTCGCGCGGGAGCATGACATTCCCGCCTTCGGCATCTGCCTGGGCATGCAGATGATGGTCATCGAGTTCGCCCGCGACGTCCTGGGCCTGGCCGATGCGGACAGCGCGGAAATGCGTCCCGATACGCCGGACAATGTCATCGACATGATGGAGGACCAGAAAAGGCTCACCCAACTCGGCGGCACCATGCGGCTGGGTGTCTATGGCTGCGACCTCGTGGAAGACAGCCGGGTCCGGGCCATCTATGGCCAGGCCCATATCCAGGAACGGCACCGGCACCGCTACGAGTTCAACAACCGGTACCGGGATGCCTATGAAGCGGCCGGCATGCGGTGCGTGGGCCTGAACCCGGAGAGCGGCCTGGTGGAAATCGTGGAGATTCCCGGGCTCCGGTGGTTCATCGGCACCCAGTTCCATCCGGAATACGCCACCACCGTATTGTCCCCGCACCCCCTCTTCATGGACTTCGTCAAGACCTTATAAGTGTATGGAAGGACGGCCTCTGCGCGAGGAATGCGGCGTATTCGGGGTGTTCGGGGTCGAAAAGGCGGCCGCGAACGTCCTCGTCGGCCTCAGCGCCCTGCAACACCGGGGGCAGGAAGGCTGCGGAGTAGCCGTGCTGGAGCAGACGGGCCGGATCGCCGTCCGGAAAGGGCTGGGACTGGTTTCCCAGGTCTTTCCGCGGGACGCGTACCGGGAACACGCCGGATGTTTCGCCATCGGCCATGTCCGTTATGGGACCTCGGGCGGTGGAGAACTGGACAATGTCCAGCCGTTCGTATTCCACCGGAACCCGTATGATTTCGCCGTCGTCCACAACGGAAACATCGTCAATACCGAAGAACTGAAAATCGAACTGGAGCGGATGGGAACCCTGTTCCGGTCCTCGTCCGACAGCGAGATCCTGGGGCATCTGGTCCATGTTCTGTCCACCGGGAAGGAAGGGCTGACCGCCCATTCCCTGAAGCGGGCGCTGAACCTGATCGACGGAGCCTTCTCCTTCCTGGTCCTCACGCCGGACCGGCTTTACGCCTGCCGGGACAAGTACGGATTCCGGCCGCTTTCCATTGCGCGGCTGGGAGACGGCTTCGCCGTGGGCAGCGAAACCTGCGCCCTGCATGCCATTGGCGCCCATGGGATCCGTGACATCCTGCCCGGAGAAGTGGTGGAAATCGGTCCCCACGGGATTGCGTCCTCCTTCTTCGCCACCGAGCACCGGAACGCCCTGTGCGCGATGGAATACATCTATTTCGCGCGTCCGGACAGCGACATCGAGGGTGTGAATGTCCATGCCTACCGCGTGGAATCCGGCAAGATCCTCTTCCGGGAGAGTCCCGTCGAGGCCGATATGGTCTTCGGCGTGCCCGATTCCGGTCTGAGCGGCGCCATCGGCTATTCCCGGGCGAGCGGCCTCCCCCTCGAGACCGGGCTCATCAAGAATTTCTATGTGGGCCGGACCTTCATCCAGCCCAACCAAAGCCTCCGGATGACCGGCGTCCGGATGAAACTCACACCGGTTCCGTCCGTGGTGAAAGGGAAACGGGTCGTGGTCCTGGACGATTCCATCGTGCGCGGCACCACTTCCCGGCAGATCGTCCGCATGCTCCGCGACGCCGGTGCGGCGGAAATTCACCTGCGCATCACCAGCGCGCCGCTCCGGCATCCCTGCTACTACGGCGTGGACATTTCCACGGAAGCGGAACTCATCTCAGCCCGGATGGACGTGGACGGCGTGTGCCGGTACATCGGCGCCGACTCCCTCGCCTTCCTGTCCGAAGCGGGGATGTTGGAAGCAGGCCGACGCACGGATCTGTGCATGGCCTGCTTCAACGGCCGGTATCCCACGGCCCTGTATTCTCACGGCGAAGATTAACCCTTGTTCAGCGCGATGCGTGCGAGGAGTTCCCAGGTGCGGATCCGGTCCTTGTAGAAGTTGTTGGCATTGACCTTCTCGATGGAGAGGTCGCTGTCGGAATTCCCACCCCAGCGGCGGCAGGTGTACAGGACGTCGTACACACGGCCAATTTGGTATTCGCGACTGATGCGAAGGCCCACGGCATAATCCTCCCCATACTTGGTGGTCGGGAAGTTGAGTTTCCTAAGGAGCGGGGTCCAGAACCCGCGCGGCGCGCCCAGACCGTTGATCCGGAGGGCATTGTTCCGGCCGTTCTCCGGCGTCCATTCCCGATGCTCGACCACGAACGGAGGGAGCGGATTCAGGTCGAAGTCCGTCATCCGGTAGCATCCGACCACCATCGCGCAGCCCTGCGTGCGGAATGCATCGACAAACTTCTGGACGGTGTTCCCGTCGAAATACAGGTCGTCCGAATCCAACTGCAGGGCAAACCGGCCGCAGGAAGGATGGTGGATGGCGGCGTTCCAGTTTCCGCCGATGGCATGCCAGGTGGGATCCTGGGCGATATAGACGAGTTTGGGATCGCCGAGGAAGGACTTGATCACATCGACGGTGCCGTCGGTGGAGTTGTCATCGACCACAATGACATTGTACGGGAAGTCCGTTTTTTGGGAAAGGGCCGACCGGAGGGCATCCCCGATGGTTTTCACGCGGTTCTTGCAGGGGATGACGACGGAGGCCTCGAAGGCGAAGTCCCCTTCCGTCAGGTCCACTTCCTTGAATGAAGGCGCCAGGTAACCGCCGATGGCCTTCAGGTGGTCCGTGACGGCCTGCTCCATCTCGACCTGGGACTGCCGGTTCTTCGGGTCCACGTAATCGAACTGTTTCTCGCCGGACTTGCGGAGGTCCGTCTCTATCTCATAATAGAGGTATTCGCCGATGTGCTCGAGCCGCCCCTTCTGCGAGACTTTCAGCCGCAGGTCATACAGGCCGGCCGCCGCGTAGTCGGCCGTCATCCGGGCCGCGGCTTCCTGTAAGGCCGATGTGCGCAGGAGCAGCAGGCCGCCGAACTCGAAGTCGTCCCGCAGGGAACCCGCCTGATAGTCGATGACCGGCGCCGGCACCACTTCCCCGCCCTTGGAGATGAAGCGGTCCGCATACAGCAACGCGGCGCCGGTGTCCTCCGCGACCTGGAGCATCCGCTCCAAGGCGTAATGGACCAGGGAAAGGTCCGTCAGACGGGTATAAAGGAGGGTGAATTCCGCCGATGCGGCCTCCGCGACGCTGCGCAGGGTGTCGCTCTGGGAGAAAGGTGCATCGAGGACATGGACGGAGGCGACTTCGGCCTCGCGGGAAAGGATTTCGGCCTGGGAGGCCCTGGAGACAAAACAATCGATTCTTTTCATACCTCAAATATAGCACTTTTTCTTCCGGGAATGAAGAAAAAACCGTATC
>JAFXMA010000029.1 GCA_017530725.1 Bacteroidales bacterium | reverse complement strand
CCGTTTCCCGCTCCGTTCCTGGCGGAAACTGACGGAGCAGAATGCCGGTGGAACGCTTCAATTCACAGTCTTGGGGCGGAAGGACGGCCAATGGACGCAGTGGCGCGACTTTGTCATGTACGTCAGCGATGCGCCACTGACCGATTACGGCGTCACGTACCGCAAGATTGCCCCGGGCTATACCACCTACAGCCGCATCGGCCTTTATCAGCGTGATATCCACAGTTTCAAGGAAGAACCCATCATTGAAAGCACGCTTACGCCCGGTCAGTGCATGAACTGCCATACCGCCAATGCCGCGGATCCCTCCCAGTTCCTCTTCCATCTGCGCGGCAAGCATGGCGCGACACTCTTCCAGCAGGATGGTCACCGCGAATGGGTGACAACCAAGACTGACAGCACCCTCGGCAACATGGCCTATTGCTACTGGCACCCCGAAGGGCGCTGGGTCGCCGGTTCCATCAATCCGGTCCGCCAGTGCTTCTGGACGGGCGACCAGCAGCCGATCGAAGTGTTCGACACCGCCTCCGACCTGGTGGTGATGGACATGCGGGACCATTCCCTAATCGTGGACCCGCGCCTCACGACGGAAGACTGGCTGGAGTCTTCTCCGGCTTTCACTCCGGACGGGAAGACGCTTTATTTCTGCAAGGCGAAGGCCTACGATGTTCCCCGGCAGGTGGACAGCATCCGGTATGACCTGATGCGCGTTTCCTTCGATCCCGAAACAGGCGCGCTCGGGGAGATCGAGACCGTCCTTCCGGCCAGCGCAAACGGCCGCAGCGTCAGTTTCCCCCGTCCTTCCTATGACGGCCGTTGGCTGATGTACAACGAGGCGGATTTCGGCGTCTTCCCGATTGACCACAAGGAGGCCGATCTCTGGCTGATGGACCTGCAGACGGGACAGACGCGGCCCATCGACGAGGTCAACAGCCCGCTGTCCGAAAGTTACCATAACTGGAGCTCCGACAGCCGCTGGTTCCTGTTCTCCAGCCGCCGGGGCGACGGGCTATATGTCCAGGTTTACATCGCATCCATTGATGCGGAAGGGCATTGCACCAAGCCCTTCGTGCTTCCGCAGCGGAATCCCCGGAAGTTCTATCACGATATCATGCAATCCTACAATGCGCCCGATTTCACCAAGGCGCGGGTACGCTTCGACACCCGGGGGGTGTATCGCGAAGTGTTCTCTGACAAACGGGTCCAAGCAACCGTCAAACCATGAAAAAAGCAGTTATCCTCATCTTCGCCCTGTCGGCCTTCCTTCTTTCTTCCTGCGGACGCAACGCGCAGTATCGCATCCATGGCCGGGTGGTGTCCAATGAACTGGAGGACATGCAGATCTTCCTCGTCCCCCTGGGGCACGAGACGGCCGAGTTCGTCGATTCGGTCCACATCCACAACCACGAGTTCTTCTTCAAGGGCAAGGAGCACTGGATGTGCGAGATCCGCCTGGGCAAGCGCCAGCGGGACAAAGGGCAGAATCTGCTCGTGGTCACCGAGCCCGGCGACATCTACGTCACCATCGGCCCGGACAGTTCCGGCGGCGGCACGCCCCAGAACGACAGCCTGCAGGTGTGGAAGGACCTGACCATTGCCCGGAACCGGGTTTTCGGTCCGCTGTATGACGCGGGGAGGAAGGCGGAGGCCGATTCCGTACAGATGGCGTACAAGAAGCGGACGTGGGAACTGGCCCGCAACGTAGGTGAGGAAAGCATCCTCGGCGCGTTCCTGATGAATCTTTATCCCCAACCTGCGGAGTAAGCCATGCTGGGAAAGAAAGGCAGATGGATCCTGGGCATCTCGCTGGCCACCCTGCTCGCGGTGGCCGGGGGCAGCCAGGTCTGTTTCCTCCTCCGTTACCCGTATTTCCGGAAATATGCCGCCCAGAACGGCGTTTCCCTCCGCGAGGCCCGCAAGGCCTGGGGTCATCCCGACGCCATCTCCGAGCAGATGATGGGCATGGCTGTCGAGGCGTCCCTCGAAAACTGGGACCGGGTGTCCCGCCTGGCCGCCGTGGACCGCAGGTCCCGGATCGGCACCTATTACTACAATCTGGCCAATGCGCACCGCGGGCAGTTGGCCGACCGGTTGATGGATTACTACCAGCCCTTCGAGCAGGGTCTTTTCCTGCCGGTAGGGGAGAAGTCCACGCCTTTCCAGATCGGCTGTGCCGGCGACGTCTGGTTTGCCCTGGGGGATATGTCGATGGCGGAGCGCGACGCCATGCTGGGCATGCTGTTCTCTCCTTCGCATACGGGCTCCCGCTACCTCCGCCGCCTGGCGGAGACGAACCTCGTCAGCGGGGATTTCGAAGCGGCCTCCAAGTATCTCCGGATGCTGCTCAATTCTCCAAAGGACCGGAAATGGGCCCGGGCGCATCTCCCCGGGGCCTGGTCGCCGCAGTATGCGGCCCGGGTGGAGCAGAAGCGGGCGCTGATGCCCCATTTCGACCTGGTCCACGGCATGGACCAGACGCAACTCATCCTCCGGATCCTGCTCAATTCCAACCCTTCCAACCGGATGGCGCTGGATTATCTCCTGTGCTACGACCTCCTGGTCAAGGACCTGGACGCTTTCGTGGGCGATTATGTGCCTTCGCTGACCGCCTCGCACCTGTACGAGGAAGCCATGCTCATCTTCCTGGCCGCCAAGGGCGGCATGGATCCGGAGAATTTCAGCCACTACAACATCTCCGAGGAGACGCTCGACCGTTTCAACCGGTTCGTCACCATCTACAAGCGGGACAACGGGTCGGGCGAGAACCTCTCGGCGGAGTTCGGCAAAACCTATTGGTATTATTTCTATTATGCTGTGCGGAATGAGAACCGGTAAAGGGACCTTGCTGGCGGTCGTCACGCTCCTCCTGCTCCTCGGGTGCGGGCGGACGGTCGATGTGCAGCCCGTCGGGGAAGGAACCGACCGGACCGCGCCCGTATTCCCGGACTACCGGGACGTCACCGTGCCCTGCAACATCGCACCGCTCAATTTCTATTACACGGCCCCGGACGCTTCCCGGTTCGTGACCACCTTCACATCGGCCGGACAGTCCGTCACCATCCGGGGACGGGACGTCGTCTGGAAGGAGAAGGCCTGGAAAGGGTTGCTGTCCACCGGTGCGGACGTGGAGGTTCTCTCCGAGTATAAGTCTTCGTCGGGTCCGATGTCCTTCCGCTGGACCATCCATGTGAGCCCCGACCCCATCGACGGTTACCTGACCTACCGCCTCATCGAGCCCGGATTCGAAGTCTGGGACGATCTGGAAATCATGGAACGGAACCTGGAAAGTTTCGACGCGAAGCCCATTTCCGACTGGCGGAACACCCGGAACAAGTGCATGAACTGCCACATCCACGCCCAGGGAAGGGGAGACCTGTCCCTGTTCTATCTGAGGGGCGAAGGCGGCGGAGCCATCCTCAACCGCGGCGGGAAACTGCGGAAACTTACGCTCAGGGACTCCACGATGATTTCCCCGACGGTCTATGGCGAGATCCATCCCGAAGGGCGCTACGGCGTCTTCTCGACCAATATCATCATCCCGGCGATGCATTCCTTCGGGAACCGCCGGATGGAGGTCTATGACACGGCCTCCGACCTGTGCGTGGCGGACTTCGACGGGAACCGGATGACGACCTTCCCGGAGACGGCGCGCCCGGATGTCTTCGAGACCTTCCCGGTCTTCTCCGCGGACGGGAACTGGGTCTATTACTGCGCGGCGCCCGTCAAAAGGCTGCCGGCCGATATCGAGGAGACCATGTATTCCCTGGTCCGGCGCCCGTTCGACGCCGGGACGGGGACCTTGGGTTCGCCGGCCGATACGGTCTGGAGCGCATCGGAGCGCGGTCTTTCGGTGTGCCATCCCAAGGCTTCGCCCGACGGTCGCTGGCTGCTCTTCACCGTGGCGGATTACGGCACCTTCCCCATCAACCACCGGGAGTGCGATCTGCGGATGATGGACCTCCGCACGGGAGAAGTCCTCACCCTGGACGCCGTCAACGCCGACAAGTCCGACACCTACCACAGTTGGTCCCACGACGGGAAGTGGTTCGTCTTCGCCTCCAAGCGGGGCGACGGCTTTTTCGGAAAGCCCTGGTTTAGCCATGTCTCTGCAGACGGGAGCGTCACCAAGCCTTTCCTCCTGCCCCAGCGGGACCCCCATTTCTATGATACGATGACCCGGTCCTTCAACGTCCCGGACCTCGGCAACGCTTCCGTCGGCTTCGACGCCGCGGAAATCGGCCGTGTCTGGCGGGAGGTGCCGGCGGAACAATTCGATTGATAACCTGACCGATATGAAAATCTGGAAAATCCTTCTTTCGGCACTGCCGTTCCTGCTCGTCACCTGCGGGAAGACCCCGGAACCCGATCCCGTCAAACTCGTTGCCAACCCGGCAGAACTGGAGTTCGGGCCGGAGGGTGGCACGCAGACCATCACCATCACCAGCGGCATCCAGCCCTCCGTCAACACCTTGGCAGACTGGGCTGCCATCACATCCGGGACCGGATCCGGTACTTCCTGGCCGTACACCGTCAAGGTACCGGCGTACAACGGGACCCTGGACCGTTCGACCAGCCTCCGTGTCATCGGAGACAAGCAGAGCCTGATGATCCCCATCCTGCAGCACCATCCCGAGGTGGAAATGACCGTCAGCAAGGCATCCCTTTCCTTCAGCCGTTCCGGCGGGGAGGAAACCTTCACGGTTTCTTCTTCCACCCAGCCCTACGTCACCTCCGACGCCTCCTGGCTCGTAGTCGAGACCGGCAAGATCGACAAGGACCACAATACCACGGTCAAGGTGCAGGCGGGAGCCAATCGCAAGGCGGAGGCCGGAAGCGGTACTCTCACCGTTTCATGCGGGGGCAAGTCCGTATCGGTCAGCGTCGCCCAGGATGCATTCGCCGCGCCTGCCGTCGCGACCGCCACGACCCTCACGCCGCAGATGGTGTTCGATGCGATGGGACCTGGCTGGAACATGGGCAACCACATGGACGCCATCAACAACGGCGTGTCCGGCGAGACGCTCTGGGGCAATCCCAAATGTACCCAGGCCACGATGGACGGCGTCAAGGCCGCCGGATACAAGGCCGTACGCATCTGCACGACCTGGGAAGGACACATCGGCCCCGCCCCGGCCTACCGGATCGAGGACAAGTGGCTGGACCGCGTCGCGGAAATCGTGGGCTATGCCGAGCGGGCCGGCCTCGTGGCCATCGTGAACACGCATCACGATGAAACATACTGGCAGGACATCAGCAAGTGCATCAACAATGCGGCGAACCACGAGAAGGTGAAGGACGAGGTGTTCGCCCTCTGGACCCAGATTGCTGAGAAGTTCAAGGACAAGGGTGAGTGGCTCGTGTTCGAGTCTTTCAATGAGATCCAGGACGGCGGCTGGGGCTGGAGCGATGCCTTCCGGAAGAATCCGGACGCCCAGTACAAGATCCTGAACGAATGGAACCAGACCTTCGTGGACGCCGTCCGCGCCACCGGCGGTCAGAATGCGACCCGCTGGCTGGGCATTCCGGGCTATGCCTGCAACCCGGGCTTCACCATCGCCGGCCTGGTCCTCCCCAAGGACTACACCGATGCCAACCGCCTGATGGTGGCCGTGCACGACTACGATCCGTACTATTATACGCTTAACAGTAAGGATAAAAACGATCCGCTCAATCTTCCGCTTGTCCACCAATGGGGCCATACGGCGGATCCGAAACTCCGTATCAGCGACAATGATGAGGGAGCGGTCGTCGCGGTCTTCGACAATCTCAAGACCGCTTACCTGGACAAGGGCATTCCGGTCTATCTGGGCGAAATGGGCTGTTCGCGACACGAAAAGGACGATCTCCCGTACCAGCGGTATTACATGGAATACTTCTGCAAGGCCGCGGCGGACCATCTCCTTCCGATGTATCTCTGGGACAACGGCGCCAAGGGAACGGGGTCCGAGACACACGCCTACATCGACCATGGCACCGGCAAGTTCGTGGATGAGGAAGCGAAGACGCTGGTCGGCCTGATGGTCAAGGCCGTGACCACGAAGGATCCGGCCTATACGCTGCAGAGCGTCTATGACGCCGCGCCGTAGTTAATCGGACCAGCGAAAACCGAACGGTACGCGCTCAGGGGCATCGATCAGTCTCTGGGCGCGTATCCTGTCCAGGGGGACAGGTCCCGTCACGAATTCGGGAACATTGTAGGAGCGGTACAGTTTCAGGTAGTAATGGACCGGATCCCGCTGCGGAAGCATGAAGGGCTTACCGGCCACGCCGTTCGCGTCGAAGTGGGCGATGTACGGGCGGGTGTATGAACCGTCGTCCCGGCGGCTGGAGAAGACGAACCAGCGGGAGTTGGAACTCCAGTTGTGGTAACTGTCGGTGTCGGGGCTGTTCACCTCGTCCATCGGCCGGGTCTTTCCGGTCTCGAGGTCCAGCAGCCACAGGTCGGATTCGTGGTGCCAGATGGAGAAGGTGCCGTAGTCGCACAGGGTGAACATCAGGTACTTTCCGTCGTAGGACGGCTTCGGGAAGGTGAGGCTTTTGCCCATGGAAACGGCATCGACGACGGTCTCGACATCCTGGCCGATGGTGCCGGTCTCCGGGTCGAAACTGACTTTCAGGAGGTTGTACTGCGACTGCGGCAGTTCCCCCGGAATCTGGACCTCCCGGGCGGCGGTGAAATAGAGCGTCCTTCCGTCGGGCGAGAAAGCCGGGAAACTCTCCCAGATGCCCTTGCGCTTGATCTGGGGCGCGGTGATGATCTGGTTGTGCTCCACGTCGTACACCTGCAGGTCCGAGTCCAGGTCGAACACTTCGATGATCTTGTCCGGCTGGACATGGAAGCCCTGGCGGGTGTTGTTGGTGGAATAGGCGATGTATTTGCCGGTCGGATGCCAGTAGGGATAGACGCAGAATCCGAGCGTGGAGTCCGTCTTCGTGTTGTAGGCGGCCATTTCACCGTTCACTTGCAGCAGGGTGGCGCCGTGGTCGCCTCGGATATGGAGGCTGAAGGCATCGGGATTGCCGCGGTTGTAGGCGTGGCAGTTCACGCAGCCGTCAAACTGGGTGTTCTCCAGCAGACCCTTCTGCCTGAAGGAACCCAGTTCCCGCTCATAGATGCCCATGTGGCTGTAGATTTCGTAGCCCGGGGCGATCAGGCGGTAGTTGAGGCCATAGTCGATCGGGTCCGGTGAGACGAAGATCCCGAAACTGTCGAAAGATTTCCAGGTGCCGTCGATACGGCCGGCCACTTCCACGCGGAGGGAATCACCGACGCTCCGCTCCAGGAGCGCCTTCCATTTCCGGATGGGCAGCCGGGTGCAGGATTTCCCCCGGTTGCGGAGCGCCGTCCCGTCCGGTGCCGTGATGCGGATTTCCAGCCGGTCGGCGCCCGGGAGGGCGAAGTCCAGGGGAGCGATGCCGGTGGGGATGGTCACCCCCGTATAATCGGGGTAAATGGGCGGCCGGCAGCCCGCAGGGGCGGCATGGCGCATCCCTGAAGTGCAGGCGGCGAGAGCCAGGGCGAGGGCCGCGAAAACCAGACGGGTCAATCGTTTCATTGGGGCTGGGTCCGGTATCTGTAATAGTAATAGAACCAATAGGTGTCGCCGTATTTGCGGCGCATGGTCTCCTCCGACGCATCCGCCCGGGCATCATTGATGAACTGGCTGATGCGCTGGATGTATGCGGGGGAGAGGTAGGCGGGGATGCCCTCGAAGTCGTTGTGCGTGAGCACCCAGCGGAGCAGGAGGGCTTCCTGGTAGGATTTGGGCATCTGGGGCGCTTCCAGCAGTTGGATGACCTCGACGAAACGGTCCAGGTCCTTCTTCAGGAGACACCAGGACAGCAGGTACTGCAGGGCCATTCCGTTATCCGGGTTCTCCACGTAAAGGAGTCCCAGCATCGAGTCCATTTCCGTGTCGCTGAACAGGAAATCGTGTTCCTTGAGCCTCAGGTCCTTCGCGCGGGCGAGTTCGGGACGGCTCTCGAAGATTTTCCCCGCATCCAGCAGGGCCCGTGTCTCGCGAGCCCATCGACGGTAGAAGAGGGTGTTCTCCAGGGTGGAGAGGTACTTGCGGGCGACATCCAGGTCGCCGTTGATGATATTGGTCTCGACGAGCCGCTGGTAGCAGCGGGCGCTCTTCTGGAAGTCCGGGATGGCTTCCTGGGCCTCGAAGGCGAAGCGCTGGGCGGTGTTCACCATCCCGAGGTGCCAGTAGATCTCGCCTGTGCTCACCGGACCGGTGAAGGTGCGGATGAATTCCGGAAGCAGTCCGTCGGGACCGTTCTGGAAATAGTCGAACTGGTGGTCTTCCATCCGGCCGGTCTTCGCAAGGGCCAGGTTCAGGCAGGAGACGGTGGTGGGATTGTCGGGATTCTTCCGGTCGGCCTGCATCATGATGCGGTTCCACATGTTCATCCGGACCATGAAGTCGTAGCGCATCCATTCTTCCTTGTTCCAGTCCGCGGACCGCCCGACCAGTACGGCGCCGAGGGCGGCAATTGCCAGGAACAGGCCGATGCCCGGGAACAACTGCCTTTTCGCGGGACGCTCTTTCATCGGCAGGTAGGAGAAAGCGACTGCCAGGACGGCGCAGATGGCCGATATCCACAGCATGCCGGGCAGGAAATTGTGGAGACGGTAGTAATGGACGCCCGTCGCCAGCCTTGCGAGCGGATAGGCGACCAGATGGTTCGCGACGAGCGGGCAGAGGACCGTCAGGACCGGGAAAACGACGGCGGCGGGCCAGGCGCGGAGTCTTTCCCGGACGAGCGCGTCGATCAGGGCGATGAGGACGAAGACAACGGCGATCGGACCGCAGGCAAGATACAGGATCGGGATGAGGACAGCCTCGACGATGCTGCGGGGCAGATTCCGGGAAATGCGGGTGCAAAGGGCCGCGGCGCCCAGCGACAGGGCAAGGGCGACGGCTCCGCCCATCAGGGCGCTTTCGTCGCAGTAGAAAGCGGCGAGCGGGACGACGGGAAGGAAGGACAGGGCATAGACCACCAGTGTCCGGCGGCGGCAAACAGCCCAGGTAAGCCACTGAACACCGCACAGGAGCACAGCCAGGATGGCCGCACCGGCGGGTGCGTAGTAGCAGAACTGTGTGAAGAACCTTCCGAGCCAGTCGGCGAAACCGCCGGGGACGGCGGCTACGGTGCGGAAATAGTCCCAGGTCCCTTCGAAGAGTTGGTACTGCTCCTGGAAATGAAGGTGATAGGGATATTTCAGGGCGAAGAAGCCGTACAGGACGATGCCGGTAAGCAACGTCATGGCGGCGCCTGTCAGCCTGTGGGATCGGGTCATCGGATAACTTGTTTATTAACTTACAAATATATCCATTCTGGTCGATAAATCAAAGGAACGGGCGGGGAAAGGGATGGTCAAATTTTGGCAAACCCGGAAAAAATGCGTATCTTCGTGCCTTGATGAATACCGAAACAGGGACCTTTGTTTTTTCTCCGGGAGCGGATACCGTCCGCGAGTATCACCTGATGATCACGGTGACGGATCCGTCACTTTCCTATCCCCGTCAGTTGGAGGAGGTGGTTGACGCATACACCCATGCCGTGGAGGGCCTTACCGTACATTTCCGGCGCTTCTTCCTCAGCGACGGTGCGAACCAGGCCCCTCAACTGGAAGCCGCCCTGGCGGCCCTGCCCCCTGTTCCGACGTCCATCGTCCAGCAGGCACCGCTCGACGGCACCCGGATCGCCCTCTGGGTTTACGGGACCTCTCCGATGGACAGTCCTTCCGGCGCCCCTTCCCACAACGGCTACACCCATTGCTGGTCCGGGTCGATGACCTGCCCCGGTGCGGATTCCCGCGCACAGATGGAGGGCATTTTCATGCAGTATGGCCAGGACCTGCAGGAGAAAGGACTCTCCATGGCTTCCGACACGGTCCGCACCTGGATCTTCGTCCGGGACGTGGATACGAATTACCATGGAGTCGTCGTCGGCCGCCGGAATTATTTCGACCGCATCGGCCTCACCCCTTCCACGCACTACATCGCCAGTACCGGCATCGAGGGACGCCATCCGCAAGCAAGATACCTGGTTGAGATGGACGCCTACAGCGTGCAGGGTCTCCGGCCTGGCCAGATCCGGTTCCTGTACGCGAAGGACCACCTCAGCCCCACCTATGACTACGGTGTCACCTTCGAGCGTGGCGCGACCGTGACTTACGGTGACCGCCGTCATATTTTCATCAGCGGGACGGCCAGTATCGACGCCGCCGGCCAGGTGATGCACACGGGTGATGTCGCCGCGCAGGCCGGCCGCATGCTGGAGAATATCTCGGCCCTTCTCGCCGAGGCCGGCGCCGGCCTTCCGGACCTTGCCATGGGTATCGTGTACCTGCGCGACGCGGCGGACTATCCCATTGTCAAACAGATCGTTTCCTCCGCCTGCCCGCACCTTCGTCCCCTCTATGTCCTGGCCCCTGTCTGCCGTCCTTCCTGGCTGGTGGAAATGGAGTGCCTCGCCATCACGGACGCCTTCGATCCCGCTTTTCCGGCTTTCTGACGGCTAATTTAGCAGGATTGTATCAATTATTGAAAAAGTAATACTTGTTTTGGGCCATCTTGCCCTGTAACTTTGTAGTGCACCGCTTAGTTAATGCACCAAAGCATGTGGCATTTGATGGTTGGTTGTTTGGTTGATAACCTGTCGGACGGGGAGCATGGACCCCGTCCGGCGGGTTTTTGCGTTCGGAAAGTCTCAAATCTATTTATCCCTATAGTATTATGAATAAGATTGTCTTACGCACAGCCCTTGCGGCGCTCCTTGTGCCAGTCTTCTTCGCCTGCACGGAGGAACCCCGCAACACGGAGCCGCTGGTGGACCCTTGGCTCCGCGAGAGGACGCCGGTCAACCTGCGGCTGGAGTCCCAGATCGGCGCCGCAGTCATTTCCGACGACTGGCGGAATGACGGGGCAGGCTCCATCGTGGTGAGCCTCATCACGGGCGGACTGGACATGTCCGCCGTGAAGGTACAGGCCCTGGACTTCAAGTTCCCGGACAGCGAGTTCTGCCCCACGGCCAGCATCGGACCCGGCAGCACGCTGGATCTCAGTTCCGGCTCGGCTTCCTTCGTGGTGACCGCCCACAACGGGGAAACCCGCACGTACACGGTCACCTACACGCAGTTCAGCGACCCGCTGGAGGGAACGTACACGTTCACTCCGGTCGGCGGCATCCTGGACGGCAGCGCTCCGGTCTCCGCCTTCATCATCGTCGGCGGTTGGGACGGTGCCGAAGTCCGTTCCACGGTCATGGACAAGTGGTGGCACTGGGGTGGTGGCTACATGCCTACCGACGAGGATGACAACACCCTGAGTTTCCGGTTGGAGGAGGCCGATCCCGAGACCGGCGCCACCTTCGGGACCCTGGTGAACACCCCGGGCGAAAACGGGCTGTATGCCAATTATATGTATAACAATTCCATCGACGTCAACGACAAGTACCGGATCTTCCCGGCCGGCAAGAGCCGCTGGGCCAAACCCGGAGACGGCAGCATCGTCATCTATGACTACGCCGATGCCGACTATGCCGCTCCGCTGTGGTCCGTGGAACTGATCGGCGCGGGCGACCATACCTATGCCGGCCAGACATTCAGCGTGCCGAACCTCGCTTTCGGCCGGTCCTTCCCGGGCCCCTTCGACAAGATCGACTATAACTGGCCGGACACCCGGTGGTTCACGGACAATGTCCGGAACACTTTCTGGCTGGTGAAGAAGGACGCCGACACGCCGATTCCGGACCACTCCGACTATCTTGCGGACTAACGATGCGGACCCGAATGCATACGCTCCTTGCCCTGCTCGCCTTCTCGGGCGCGCTGCTTTCGTCGTGTGGGAAACCCACGCCGGTAGAGCCCGTCCCCACGGACACCCGTCATCTGAGTTTCGCCAAGGACCAGATCGACGTGGACTACGGAGAAACGGGATTCTCCGTCGAGGTGGATGCGAACTTCTCCTATCGGGTGGATATCCAGGCCGACTGGGTCGTTCCCGACCCGGACCGGACCTCCACCGCCGCGAACCAGTACTTCATCGCGCGTAAGAACGAGGCTGCTTCGCCCCGGACGGCGACCATCCGCTTTGCGGATCAGAACGACCGCTACTATGCCAAGGAGGTCAAGGTGACCCAGGCGGCGAATCCGGTGGAGAAGGTGACCCTCACCATCGTGGACAAGGATGCCACACCGGAGACGAAAGCGCTTTTCGCCAACCTGTGGGCCGTTGCGGAAAAAGGCTGGATGTTCGGTCACCATGACGACCTGTGGTATGGCCGTTACTGGTATGACGAAGCCGGCAACTCCGACACGAAGGCCGTCTGCGGCGACTATCCCGCCGTGTTCAGCGTGGATTTCGCGGAAATCATGGACGACCGTCACGACAGCGCCTCCAACGCCATCCGGCGCCGTGTCATCCTGGAAGCCCGTGAAAGGGGAGAGGTGATCCTCGCCTGCATGCACCTGAACAACCCCAAGACCGGAGGTTCCTCCTGGCTTGAGTACGAAGGGGACAAAGAGGCGGCGAAGAAAGCCGTGACCGAAATCCTCACCGAAGGCACGGCCACCCGGGCCAAGTTCCTCCAGTGGCTGGACCGCTGCGCCGACTTTGCCCTTAACCTGAGAGATGCCCGCGGGAACCTCGTTCCCGTCATCTTCCGTCCTTTCCATGAACATACCCAGAGTTGGTCCTGGTGGGGCACGGCCTGTGCCAGCGACTCCCAATTCGTAGCCCTGTGGCAGTTCACCGTCAAATATCTCCGCGATACGAAAGGGGTCCACAATTTCCTGTATGCCGTGTCCCCGCAGATGGATGAAGACTATCAAGGCAACACGACGGGCCGCCTGCTGTTCCGCTGGCCCGGTGACGGGTGGGTGGACTTCATCGGCATGGACTGCTACCACGGCACCAACAACAAGGCGTTCGAATCCAACCTGGAGGCGCTGGAGGCCCTCTCCCAGGAGAAGCGCAAGCCCTGCGGCGTCACCGAGGACGGCAAGGAATCCTTTACGGAAGCCAATTTCTGGTCGCAGTACCTGGTTGGCCCGCTCGGCGCCAAGCGCATCTCGCTGGTGACGATGTGGCGGAACAAGTACGTAGGCAGCAACGAATCCGACAAGCATTATTACAGCGTATATCCCGGCCATCCCTCCGAGGATGATTTCCGGAAGATGTACGCCGACCCGCGCAGCCTGTTCAGCCGGGACCTCCCCGACATGTACACCCTGCCCGAAGGCTATGAAATCAAATAAAACCCCACAATAATGACTAAGACACTGAAAACGATCCTCGCATGCGCTTTCGCCGCGCTGCTGGGAACCGCCGCCCCCGCGCTTTACGCGCAAGGCACGCGGACCGTCGGAGGTACGGTGTTGGATGAGCGAGGAGAACCCCTGTACGGGGCCTTCGTCATCCAGCAGGGTACTTCCAACGGTGTCTCCACCGGCTTGGACGGCAAGTATTCCCTCCGGGTGCCTGCCGGCGAAGTCGTCCTCGAGTTCCAGTTCATCGGGTATGCGACCCAGGCGCTGACCGTGGCGCCGGGCCAGTCCGTCCTGAACGTGACGCTGGTTCCCGACACCAACCTGATGGACGAAGTCGTCGTCACGGCCTTCGCCACGCAGAAGAAGGTCAACGTGACGGG
>JAFXMA010000028.1 GCA_017530725.1 Bacteroidales bacterium | reverse complement strand
TCCGACCTATGTCTGGGGGCCTTATTCGATGTGGTACACGATCTATCAGGCCGAACTGATGCGCAAAGGCGACTTTGTCTGGGCGGATCACGGGAATGGCATCTGCAATGCCGTGTATGTGGGCAATGTCGTGGACCTGTGCCTCCTCTGCTGCACCAATCCCAAGGCCGACCATCAGGCCTTCATTGCGACGGATGACGAAAAGTTGACTTGGAAAGAGTTCTATGGCCATTACATGGATGTCCTGGGTATGACGCCCGAGCAGTTCCCTTCCGTTCCGCTCAAGGATGGCATCGGCCGCAAATTGAAGTTGGCGACCAAGGCAACGCTCACGAAGCAGATGAAGTACTTGATGGATAAGTACGAGTCTATGAAGAAGACGTCGCCTAAAAAGGCGAAGTGGATGTACAAGGCGCCACGCAAGGTTCTGCGACTGGCTCGGAAGCAGATCACAAAGCATCTGCCGGAGATGGATCCGGTGAACATGGCCATCTACAGCCAGCAGACGGTGATGGATGTCCGCAAGAACCGTGAACTGCTCGGCTTCAAGCCGCGTTATTCGGTCGAAGAGGGTATGAAGATCACGTGTGACTGGCTCCGCTGGAGCGATTTGAATACGCCGAAATCATAGCCGTATGGATTTACGCCTATCCATCATCATTCCCTTCTACAACGTCGAGCGGTTTATCTCCGAGTGTCTCGACTCGGTATTCGAACAGGATATCCCGCTTTCCGAGTATGAGGTCATCTGCGTGAATGATGGGAGCCCTGACCATTCCCGGGATATCGTTCTGCAGTATATGGAGCGTTTCCCGAACCTCCGGCTGATCGAGCACGAAAAGAACAGGAAGTTGGGCACGGCCCGGAATACGGGAAGGACGATTGCCAAGGGCAAGTACATCTGGAACGTGGATTCCGATGATCGGATTGTTCCCAATTGCCTGTCCGGAATGCTGAAGATTTGCGAGGATAACGAGTTGGACGTCCTTGAATTCGGAACCATCCAGTTCAGTGCTACCCAGCGGAAAGAATTGCCTCGCATCCCGCAAACCTCGGGTGTTGAATCCGGTCTGGATTATCTGGATCGTCTGAATGCCTACCAGGTGTCCCGGATGTGCCCTGTCTGGAACAAGATGATTCGCAGGGAGTTCCTGGAAGAGAACGGAATATTCTCTCCGGAGATCAATATGGGGGAAGACGTTCCCTATTCGTTCCGAATCCTGACACTGGCGAAGCGGCTGCTCGTGTGTCCGGACTGTTGCTATCTATACAGGGTCAACGACGATTCATTGACGGGCAGCAACTGGAAACCGACTCCCGAGGTCTTGTATGAGAAATGTTTCGTCAATCCCAAACTGGTCTATCGAGTGGCGCAGGCGGTCCCTTCCGATCATCCTTCCACCCGGAAATCTTTCCTCCAGTCGGCAAAATACACCCTGGACCTGTTCCCCAAGTATTTGAACGAGATGTCGGCAGTAGATCAGGCACATTTCAAATCCTTGTGCCGGAAATCCTTCTTCAAGAACAGATACGTTTTCAGTCTGATGGGACAGAGGCGGTCCGCCCGTTTCTGCCTCTGGCTGGCGGGCTTTAGAAAAACGCTGTAACGGATGAACATTCTACTGGTCACACTTTATTCACTGGAGCGCAATACTTCCGTAGCAATCAGTAATATCAATATTACGAAGGGGCTGTTGGAACTGGGGCATCAGGTGACCTGGGTGATGCCGCATTGGGCGCAGTGCGAGACGGAGTTCGATGCGTCTCAGGTGCGGATTATCCATGTCCCGGGTGAAGATGAGAAGCGGGATGCCGGTTTCCTCCGGAACAGGCTTCATTCGCATTTCTACATGCTGGACTTCACGCGTCCTTATTTGCGCCAGGTCAGGAAAACGCAGATTCCGGACGAGTTCTATGATGTCGTTATTTCAACATCCGACCCGAAGACCTCCCATGTGTTTACCGCCCGTCTCCTGCGGCATGTCCGTTATGGGCGGTGGATCCAGCATTGGGGCGATCCCTTGCTGGGGGATATCACACGCAATTTCTGGTGGCCGCGGTGGTACATCAAGTGCTATGAACGGAATATCATCCGCAAGGCCGACAAGATTGTCTATGTGACTCCTTTCACCTGTGAGGCACAGCGGAAGGAATATCCGAAAATGGCTCACAAAATCGCCTTCATTCCGCTTCCTGCAGATATGCACGGCACGGAAACCGTTGAACAGGACGGTTTGTTGCGAATCGCTTATCTGGGCGATTACAACCCGGCCTTCCGGAATCTGCGCCCGTTATACAACGCCTGTTCGAAGATGGACGGAGTCTCTCTGACCATCGCCGGTCATGGCCCCAGTTATCGGTCTTTGCCGAATATTAAAGTGTTGCCCCGGATTCCGCAGGACCAAGCCCTGGAAATAGAGAATGACTCGGATGTGATCTTCTGCGTATGCAACAAACGAGGTACGCAGATTCCGGGAAAGATCCTGTACAAGGCCTCCTCCGACAAGCATATCCTCGTGGCGGTTGAGAAAGAATCGCACGACGAGATGTGCAAGTATCTGGAATCGTACAACCGTTTTGTGGTTTGCGACAATACATCCGCATCCATTACTGTGGCCTTGGAGTCCCTGCGGGGCAAGCCCCACGATTATGTGACTCCGGAGCGACTGCTGCCGGTCAGCATCGCCCGGGAGATTCTTCAATAATCAGCAAGATAAGGAAATCCGAATGATTCTGTCCATCATAACCATCAACCGGAACAACGCCGTCGGACTGGAAAAGACGATGCGTAGCGTCGCCGCCCAGATTGACGGAGATTTCGAGTATGTCGTTATTGACGGTGCCAGCACGGACGGTAGTGTGGAAGTAATCCGTTCGTTTGAATCTTCGTTGGGAGAGCGCTTGAAATGGATTTCCGAACCAGATAAGGGGATTTACAATGCGATGAACAAGGGAATCGCTATGGCGACGGGGGACTATCTTCAGTTTCTCAACAGCGGAGACTCCTTGGTATCAAATGATATCACATTGCGGATGACGGAGGCCCTGAAAAACAAGGAGTATCCTTCCATCCTGTATGGCAATATGCTCAAGGACATGCCGGGAGGAAAAGCCATGAGAGACCGATGCTTCGCCGGTAGAGAGATCTCTTTTCTCGGTTTTTACACGGGTTCGTTGAATCACTCGTCAGCCTATATACGGAGAAGCCTTTTCAACCGATATGGCATGTACGATGAGGGTTTCAAGATTGTCTCCGACTGGAAATGGTTCCTTCAGGCCATCATCCTTGGGGGAGAGAAGCCGGTCTATGTCGATATGGATGTGACGCTGTTCGATATGAACGGCATCAGCGAAAAGAACAAGGCGCTGGACAAGACTGAACGCCGGCGGGTTCTGAACGAATTGATTCCTTCGACCATCCTGGCCGACTATGACCGTTGGGCTTTGTCCATCAACCGGATGCGGCGGCTCGAAAGGCATCCCTGGGCAAATCGGATTGTCACACTTCTGGAGCGCGGGCTTTTCAAGATGGAGAAGAGACGGAACCGGAAAAGGGGCGAATACGAGTTTTGACGTTTTTTCGTAAATTTGTAAGATTAAACATCTATGATACCCAGAAAGATACATTACTGCTGGTTCGGCCGTGGCCCCATGCCTCCGATGGCCCAGAAGTGCATCGAGTCGTGGCATCGGTTCATGCCTGATTACGAGTATAAGTTGTGGAACGAGGACAACTTCGATGTCAATTCCGTCCCCTATGTCAAAGAGGCCTACGAAGCCCGGAAATTCGCCTTCGTTACGGATTATGTCCGGCTTTACGCCTTATATACTGAGGGCGGGATCTATATGGACACGGATGTCGAGGTTTTGAAACCTTATGACGATTTACTGGAATTGAGCGGTTTCACGGGGTATGAAGGGAGCAAGTATCTCCCCCCTGTAACCGGAACGATGGCCAGCGAGGCCGGCGGAGAGTGGGTGAAAGAGCAGTTGGCGGCTTACGATGGCGCTCATTTCCTACTTCCGGATGGATCCCTGGACTTGAAAACCAACACGGTCAGGATTTCCGAAATCATGAAATCCGGTGGCTTCAAGCAGGACGGAAAGAAGCAGGTGTATAAGGGAATGCATATATTCCCTGTTCAGTATTTCTGCCCACGCCAGACGACGGGAGAGTATCTTCTGACAACGGACACATACTGTGATCATCATTTCATGGGCTCCTGGAGCGGAGGTGGCGGAAAGCGGAAGTCGTCGTTGGCAAGGCTCATCGGCCAGAAGAATATGACGCGTCTCATTAAATTGAAAAGAAAGATATTCGGATAGGTATGGTTCCTTATTTCCCTCAAAAAATAGCCCATCGGGCCATATTGGTCTATTTGATATCCCTGTCTTTGGTATCCGTCTTTTTTGTCGGATATGTGATGCTTTGGGGCTATATCCTGCTCGGTATCCTTTGGGTGGCGGGTTTTTTCCTGTTGACCAATCGTTGGACGGAGACTTGGCGCACAATCCCCGCGAAGGAGTTTGACAGAAGAATCTTTTGGGTCGCGGTTGCGCTCAGGCTCGTTTGGGTGGTCGCATCGTATTACTATTATCTCACGGCGAATGGGCAACCATTCGAGTTTGGTGCGGCCGATTCACTCAGTTATCATGATGAAGCCGCTTGGTTGGCGGAATCGGACTGGTCATTCGTTTGGGACTACCATTTTGGGTCTTTCGGCGTTTCCGATATCGGTTATTCGCTCTACCTGACAGTCATCTATAAAATATTTGGTCCGGTCATCATAATTCCACGAATCTTTAAGGCATTCCTTAGCGCTTATACTTGTGTTTTATTGTATAAGTTGTCCCAACGGACCTTTGGTGAGGATACCGGACGGATGGTAGGTATCATGAGCGCTTTGATGATGAATCTGATTGTCTATTGCGGATATCATCTGAAGGAAACGGAGATGCTGTTCCTGGAGGTCGCATTTCTGGAGCGGGCGGATTACATGTTCCGCCGTGAGAAAGCGAATCTATGGCATATCCTCGTCCCCTCCTTGCTGGCACTCAGTATGTTTTTCTTTAGAACCGTTTTGGGTACGGTTGCCGTTTTTTCTTTTGCGACGGCAGTTTTGCTGATGAACACGCCTTCTATGAAACGGGGATGGAGAAGACTGGCCTTGATAGGTTGGGGCCTCTTGTGCTTGCTGGTACTCAGCGGGGGAACCATCATGACGGAAGTTGAGGGCTATTGGGAGCGGAAGGAAGAAAACATTGAAAGAAAGAGATATCAACAGACTGTCCGAGGCAATCAGTGGGCTCAATATGCGACGGGAGCGGTGATGGCGCCGATGGTGTTTGTCCTTCCATTCTCGACGATGGTCGATATCGCCGGGCAATATGGCCAGCAGGAAAAACATGGCGGCAATTTCATCCGTAATTTTATGGGATTCTTTGCCATCATGGGCGTTTACGAAGCATTGCGCCGAAAGAAATGGAGGGATTTTGCCTTGATAGGCTCTTTTGTGATCGCTTACCTGGGTATCGTTTCTGTGAGTGGATACGGTAATGCCGAACGTTTTCTGCTTCCTGGTTTGCCGGGACTGATCATGATCTGGGCCTATGGTGTTTCCACATTACGCAAAAACACTTTCAAATTGCTTGTTCCTTGGAGCGTGGTTGTGGTTGCCATGGAGTTCGCCTGGGCTTTCTTTAAACTGGGTAGCCGAGGTCTTTTCTAGATGAACGCCAAGTATTATCCTCTCATCAAGTTGGGACGCTGGGCATCTTTGATGAAACGGCGGTTCACCCTTCCGGTCAAACTGTTCACCTCCGGTATCCTGCGTTCGGAATCCTATTATCCTGAAATGCCGCAGAAGAGCAAGTTCCGGATGTCCCTGGACCAGTTGGGGCATATCTGGAAATACGGCAATATCGAGCGATACTATTTCCCGTATGGGCTGGATATCAAGGGATTCCGCGACAAGGATGACTATCTGGACGACAGTTGGTTCCTTTGGAAATGCGCCATGCTGAATACGGTCCTTACGGATCACGATTATACCTGCATCCTCAGGGACAAAGAGTTGTTTGCGACGCTTCTTACGGAATGGGGTTTTGAGGCACCGCATACCGTGGCCTGTGTCCGGACTCCCGAAGAGGCGAAAACCGTAACCAACATGCTCTTCGAGCGGGGTGGTAACTTCTTCTGCAAACCGCTGGATGGCCAGTGTGGTGGTGGCGTTTTCCGGCTGGATACGACAGTTGAAACTGATCGCGATTCCGTTCGCGACAGTCTGTCCCAAGGTGTCTATCTGGTCCAGACCTGTGTCGTCCAGCATCCTGTGATGGATCGTATTTATGACAAGTCCGTTAATACTTTGCGTGTCCTGACCATCTTGGACAAAGAGACCGGAAAAGCGGTTTCCGTTGCCGGCGAAGTTCGGTTCGGCGCCCATGGCAGCGTGGTGGACAACCTCGCGGCCGGCGGAGTCGCCGTCGGAATCGACTTGAAAACCGGGCAGTTGTCTGAGTTCGGCATCTGCAAGAAAGGCGGAGCCAAACGGACGCCTTGCCATCCTGACAGCCAGGTCCGTTTCGCTGATGTCCGGATTCCATTTGTCAAAGAGGCCGTCAGCCTGGCAGAAAAACTCCACGAAAAACTGTCCTCCATCCGTGTGATCGGCTGGGATATCGCCATCACTGCCAATGGTCCGGTTTTCATTGAAGGGAATGACAATCCGGAGATTTCGGGGTTGCAGACGGTGAATGGGGGATTGAAAAGACGAGTTATAGATTATTTAGGTTAGTTAGTGTATTTGTTTTTTTCTGAGTAATGAAAGCGCAACAGTATGTCCCGATCATTGTTCTGAGAAAGATTAAATTGTTTTTCGTCAGAATCAAGGATATAGTGACCTTGTTCAAATCCGGTCTGATCAGCGAAGCGTCTTGCTATCCGGAACTTCCGCGAAAGAATAAGTTCGCAAGAGCATTTCAACTCGTCTGGTATCTTCTCAAGTATGGTGAAATCCTTTGGCAGTACAACCTCTACGGGTTGGATGTCAAGCCTTTCAAAGCGATGGATGAGTACATCGGGAATAAGGAGTTGATGTGGCGGGAGTTTGAGTACAACATCCTGAGGGCAAAGAATGACTATACAAACATCATGAGGGACAAGCGCCTTTTCTACTTGTTCCTTCGCGCAAACGGATTCAATACTCCAGCCGTTTTTGCTTATTCGAAAGACGGAGTCATATATCCTTTTGGCTGGCGTATGACGGGAGAATGGGACGTGGATACTATCCCTGTCGATTCTTTCTTGAAAAAGGGCGGCAAATACTTTTGTAAACCATACAATGGGAAATGCGGACGGGGAATATTCATCCTTCAAATCAGCGATGATATTAAAATCAATGGAGAGGTAGTTGATCAGGAGCATGCCATCGATTTCCTGTCTTCGGCCTTCAAAGATGAATACATCATCCAGGATGTTCTCGTCCAGCATCCGGAGATGTCGGCTTTGAATCCTAGTTCTGTCAATACCATCAGAATCATTACGGGGCGTAACAAGAAAACCAAACAAGTGGAATTTATAACCGGTTTCTTGCGTATTGGCGGCAAAAAGTCAATGACGGACAATATGGCAGGCGGCGGGATGGCGGTTGGGATTGATTTTGAGACGGGGTATCTGAAGCATTATGGATATTTCTTCTCGGATGGCGGTTCCCGGCGGATCGAAGAGCATCCCGAATTGAAGATTCCGCTTGAGACGATTCGAGTCCCTCATTTGAAAGAAGCAATCCAAACGTCCATTGACTTACATGAAAAACTGGACGATTTGCAAATCATAGGCTGGGATGTCGCAGTTACGCAAGACTCGGTCTCATTCATCGAAGGAAATGACAGTCCGGGGCTGTCTCAGTCCAACCATGGTCCCAAACGTCGTGTTATAGATCAGTATATATAATTCCCCGATATGAAGATCGCACTTATTAAAGAAACAAAGATTCCGGTTGATAATCGCGTGGCGTTGTCGCCCAAGCAAGTCGCCGAGTTGAACAAGCAGTATCCTCAGCATCAGATTGTCGTACAATCCAGTGATATCCGGGCCTTTTCGGATGATGAGTATCGTGCGAATAATGTACAAGTCGTTGAGGACGTTTCCGATTGTGACATCTTGTTCGGAATCAAGGAAGCCGCCATTGAAAGTCTGATTCCCGACAAGCACTATTTCTTTTTTGGTCACATCGCGAAGATGCAGGAGTATAATCGGCCGCTTCTGCAGGCATTCATCCAAAAGCATATTACTTTTTGTGATTATGAGTATCTGGTCGATGACAATAACATCCGCGTCTGTGCCTTCGGATGGTGGGCGGGTGTTGTCGGTGTGTACTATACCCTGCGCGGTTATGGCCTGAAGCACAGACTCTTCGAACTTCCCAAGCCGGATATCCGGTTTACGCTTGACAAGTTACTGGATTCTTTGAAAGCCATAGAGTTACCCAAAGTTAAGTTGATGGTGACTGGTGCAGGTCGTGTTTCGCAGGGTGCTCAGTATGTGTTGAACAGCATTGGGGCGAAATTGCTGACAGAAGATGAGTATCTGTCTGCGGACACCGTAGATGAGTTGTCTTATTGTTATGCCGATGTTGACAGATTGGTGAGGCGGAAAGACGGCGGCGTTTTTTCCTGGAACGATTTCACCCACCATGTCAAAGAGTATGAAAGTGATTTCCTTCGTTGGGCAAGAGCGACCGATGTGCTGATCTGCGCGCACTTCTGGGGGCCTGATGCACCGGTCTATTTAAGCGAAGAGGATCTGCGCAGCAAGGATATGCGGATTCGTATGATTGGAGATGTGACCTGTGATATCAAGGGGAGTATTAAATCCACTGTCCGTCCGGCCACCCACGCTGATCCGTATTACGATTATAACCCCGTTACCGAACAGGAAGAACCGGCCTTTTCTTCCATGGACAACATCTCTGTCATGGCCGTGGATACCTGTCCTAACGCTTTGGCGATGGATACCAGTGAGTATTTCGGCAAGATGTTGACGGAGCATGTTTTCAACCCGCTCATGCAGGGTGAGGATTCGGCAGTTATCAACAGATCGATGATTCTTGATAAAGGTGTGCTGACGCCGCATTTTTCTTATTTGGAAGATTTTGCGAGAGGTTGACCGAAATGATGAAACAGGTGAGCATGAATGCTGATGTTTTTGGGAAGGGTCTTCAAGTATGATGGCATGCCGAATAGATAGGTTCAGTTGGTGAATAAAGAAGTGCGTTTGTTTTTTGCAGGGGACTTCTGCTCTACACCGTCTGCTTCAGAGATTTCTGTATCAGAAGAACTGAAGGGGCTGATCCAGTCATGCGATTGGAGAGTCATCAATTTCGAAGTCCCTTTGAAGCCGGATGTTCAGATGCCCCTCCAGAAGCGGAAACGGTTCTTTCAGCACGACGACGTACCCGGTTTCTTGCGCGGGATTGGCTTTAATTTGTTTTCTCTGGCCAATAACCATGTTTACGACTGGGGAGATGAGGGGCTTGTGAAAACAAAAGCGGCCTTAGGCAGTGAGTCATTTGGCATCGGTACCTATGATGAGGCATATCAAGTGAAAGTCGTTGACGTTGAGGGTATCAAAATTGGTTTCATGGCGCTCTCGTTCGCCGCATACGCGGGGGTGTTCGATGATGTCACCGACCACGATGGCTTGGGGTGTGCCTACATCAATGATTTAAGGGTTAATCACGACATTATCGAGGCGAAGAAGCATTTGGATTATCTGTTTATTCTTCCCCATGACGGCATTGAATACATTGATGTCCCTCTTCCCGAAACGATAGCCCGCTATCGTGATTTTATTGATTACGGCGCGGATGGTGTCATAGCCTCGCATCCCCATTGCCCGCAAGGCTGGGAGGTGTATAAAGGCAAGCCCGTTTTTTATAGTCTGGGGAACTTCCTTTTCAACAGCAAGACCGAC
>JAFXMA010000027.1 GCA_017530725.1 Bacteroidales bacterium | reverse complement strand
GTTCACGGCATTGCAGCCTCCGCCGCCGACGCCGATTACCTTGATGATGGAGTTCTCCTCACTCCAGTCACGGGGCATGATGTCTTGGTCCATATTGTAATCCATAGCCTATTCCTCCTCGTTTTTCTTGATTTCTCCGCCCTGCAGGGGCTCTTCCTCCTCTTCCCGGGTCATTTCGTCATAGAAGTTCAGCACGCCGTTCTTGACCTTCGATCCCAGGTCCTTGATCCACCGCATCCGCGGCCGGCTGGGTTCGGCCGGTTTCCTGACTTTCTCCTTCTTGGGCTTCTTCTCCTTTTCCCTCTCCTTCTCCTTCTTAGGCTTTTCCTCGACGGCGGGCTCTTCGACCTTCTCTCCGTACTCGTCTTCCGGGATGAGCGTTCCCTGCTCGCCCTGGCTGAAGGTGGCGTCGGGCACGAAGAACGGTTCCTCCTCGGGCTCCGGTTCTTCCTCGACGTATGTCTCGGCCTCCGGGGCGTCGGCCCAGACCGGCTCCGGCCGGGTGATGCAGTCGGGCATCCGGTCGTCCTTGGCCGCGAGGACCATGCCGATGGCGGCGGCCGCCGACGGGTTGTACACGCCCGTACCCACGGACGCGGAGAACAGGTGTCTCGGGAATCCGATGCGGACCTCGTAGCCGGAGAGTTCCTTGAACAGGTTGGCGAAGTTCACGAGCGAGGCGCCGCCGCCGGTCAGGACGATGCCCGCACGCAGGTTGTTCTCCAGTCCGCTCTCCTGGATGTAGTAGAGGACCGCGTTGATGATTTCGCGGCAGCGGGCGTCGATGACTTCGGATATGTACTTGACAGTCACCTCCTTATAAGGCTCGGTGAGACGGATCTGCAGGACCTTCTCGCTCAGGGAGGCGAGTTTGCCGGGCATGCAGGCGCCGAACTTGATCTTGATCTTCTCCGCGAGGTCTTCCGAGATGGAGCACTCCGAACGGATGTCGCCGGTGATGGTCTTTCCGCCGAACGGGATCGCCACATAGGACCGCATGATGCCGCCCTGGTAGATGGCGACGGAGGTGACGCCTGCGCCGATGTCCACGAGGGCGACGCCGCTCTGGCGGTCCTCCTCCGTGAGGACGGTCTTCGCGACCACGTCCGGGAGGAAATACTTCTTCGCGATGGCGATGCCCATCGAGTTGAAGATCTTGTCCACGGCAGCGGTGGCCCGGCGGCTGCCGATGAACACCTTGAAGTTGCCCTCCAGTTCCTTGGAGAGGGTGCCCACGACATCGCTTTCCACCAGTTGGATCTGGTCGTCGATGGAGAAGGACTGGGCCACGGCCCCGTACATGATCTGGCTGCTCTCGTCGTCCAGCGGATAGGACTCGAGCGCCATCGCCTTCAGGTTCTCGACCTCTTCCTCGGTGATGTAGTCTTCCGGGTTGGAGCGGACGATGCCGCCCGTGGCCGTCTCCTGCCGGACGTCGCTGCGGGGCATTCCCACGACCACCTGCAGGATCTTGATCATCAGTTCGTCCTCGGCCTCCTGGATGGCCTTCCGCAGGGGCGCGGACGCCTTCATCGGATTGGCGACCACGCTGCCGCGGATGCCGGCGGACGGGGTTTCCTTGTAATAGACGACCTGGACGTCATCCCCCTTGACGCGGGCCACGCAGAGCCCCAACTTCGAGGTCCCCAGGTCGATAGAAGCAATGTACCTTTCTTCCATATCGTATAATTATTTGTTTTTACAGATAATCTGGCCATCGAAGCGCACATCCACGCTCTTGTACGGTTTTTCCCGGGAGGGCGCGACGCTTTCGTAGTATTTGCGGATGCGGGAGAACTTGGCGTCGATGTCGGTCGGTGTGCCGAAGACGAAGCGCTCCGTTCCCTCGCGCGGAATCAGGACCAGGTTCCCGTCCTTGCGGACCGTGATCTGGCCCACCAGGTCGTTCCATTCCTTCCGTTCGCCCAGGTAGCGGACGAGGTCCAGCACGGAAAGGACCCATTGCCGCTCCTTCTCCGTTTCGGGCTCGCCCTTGAAGTCCTTGTCCAACTTGAGGGGAAGCGAGCCGTCCACGACCGGAACGCGGGCGGTATGCCGCAGTTGGAGCGGGAACAGGTAGCCGTCCCCGTCGGCATAGAAGCCGCCGGAGGCACCCTGGAACCGGACCACCGGCTCACGCTGGGTGACGCCGATGTGGAGGACGCCATCGTCCGTGAGCCACGCCTCGCTCTTGCGGACGGCGCTCTTCCCGTCGATGACGGCTTCCACGCGGCACAGGTCCACGCTGTCCAGCCGGAGTCCGAGATACGTACCGTAATCCTCCATCCAGTCCTTGATGTCGTCCTGGGAGATGAACTTCCGCTCGAGGCTGTCGGTGATGATGGCCTCGATGCTGTTGCACGTCACCTGGTGACGGTCTTTCGCGGCAATGCGGTCGCCCACCAGCGCGAGAAACACGCAGGCGACGACGGCCAGGGAGGCGATCAGGAGGCGGACAGCGGGTTTCATCGGCGGTTGTCGATCAGTTTGGTGATGGGGGCGATGAACCGGTCGATGTTGCCGGCCCCGAAGGTGACCAGCACGTCGGTCGGTTCGTGTTCAAGATAGGCCATCAGGTCCTCTTTTTCCACCAGCACTTTCTCGGGCGCGGTGACGTCGCGGAGGATGATGTCGGACGTGACGCCCGGGATGGGCTCTTCGCGGGCCGGATAGATGGGCAGGAGGATGAGTTTGTCCACCCGGCTCAGGGATTCGGCGAACTCGGCGGCGAAGTCCCGGGTGCGGGTGTACAGGTGCGGCTGGAAGACGGCGGTGATTTTTCTGCCGGGGAAGATGTCCCGCAGGGAGGCGATGGCCGCGGCGAGTTCCGCCGGATGGTGGGCATAGTCATCGACATAGGCCGCCCCCGGCTTGTTTACGTGCACCTCCAGGCGGCGCTTGACGCCCTGGAAGGTGCCGATGGCGTGCTTCACGGCCTCCGGGCCCAGTCCGTAGGTGAGGGCCACGGCGGCCGCCGCGACGCTGTTCTCCGCGTTCACCCGGCCGGGGGTGCCCACACGGATGTCCGCGAGGACGCCGCCCGGCCAGTGGAGATCGTAGAGAAAGTTCCCGCAGGCGTCCGGCCGGGGATTGACGGCGTAGAAATCCGCCTCGGGATCGTTATAATGATAGGTTAGAAGTCGCGCTTTCGTGTCGGCAGCGGTGATGGGCACGCCTTTCTTGGCGATGACGGTGCCGCTTACCTGCGAGGCGAAGATGCGGAACGCCTCGAGGACATGCTCGTAATCACCGTAGATGTCCAGGTGGTCCGCGTCGATGGCGGTGATGACGGCGATCTCGGGGAAGAGGCAGTGGAAGGAGCGGTCGAACTCGTCGGCCTCCGCCACCACTACGGGGTTGTCACTTACCAGGAGGTTCGTCCCGTAGTTGCGGGAAATGCCGCCGAGGAAGGCGGAACAGCCCTCCCCGCTTTCCGTGAAGATATGGGCCACGAGGGTCGATGTCGTGGTCTTCCCATGCGTGCCGGAGACGGCGAGGCAGCGCTGGCCCCGCGCGACTTCGCCCAGGGCAAAGGCGCGCTTGACCACGCGGTAACCCTTCTCCCGCACGAGGTCCAGTTCGTGGAGTTCGTGGATGGCCGGCGTGTAGATGACGAGGGTCTCGGCAACATCGGCAGGAACCAGGTCCGGACGGTCCTCATAATGGACGCCGATCCCTTCTTCCTGCAGTTTCGCCGTCAGGTCCGACGGGGTCTTGTCATAGCCGGAAACCGCGTAGCCCTTGCACTTGAAGTACCGCGCCAGGGCGCTCATGCCGATTCCACCGATTCCTATGAAATATACGTTTTTCATCCTTTCTGTCGTTCTGAACTTGTCCTTCCTGTCATTCTGAGCGTTAGCGAAGAATCTTATACGCTTCGTCGCAGATCACCTGCGCCGCCTGGGTCAATGCCATCTTCCCGGCGTTCTCCTCGAGCGTGGCGATGCGGTCCGGGTCGGCCAGCAGTTCCACGGCCGTAGCCATCAGTTTCTCCGGGGCTTCGGCATCCTTGACGATGAGGGCGGCGTCGCGGCGCACGAGCGCCATCGCATTGTGCGTCTGGTGGTCCTCCGCCACGTTGGGGGAGGGAACGAAGATGGCCGCCTTGTGCATCGCGCACAGTTCGGATACCGTGCTGGCGCCGCTGCGCGTCACGACGGCGTCCGCCGCCGCATAAGCGAGGTCCATCCGGGCGATGAAATCGTGGTGCTGCACGCCCGGGGCGGGGTGCTTCTCCATGAATTCATCGACGCCTTTCTTATAATACCGTCCGCACTGCCAGATCACTTCGAGGTTCTCGCCGCCCGGGCATCCGGCTTCGATCCAGCGCTTCATGGACCGGTTCAGCGTGCCGCTGCCCAGGCTGCCGCCCACGATGAAGAGATGCTTCTTCTCCGGGTTTAGGTGATAGTAGGCCATCGCCTCGGCCTTCATGGCGGCCGTGGGCGGGGTGGAGACTTCCTTGCGGATGGGGTTGCCGCTCATCACGATCTTTTCGGCCGGGAAGAAACGCTCCATCCCTTCATACGCGACGCAGATCTTCTGCACCCGTTTCCCCAGCATCTTGTTCGTCAGGCCGGCGAAGCCGTTCTGCTCCTGGATGAGGGCGGGAATCTTCATCCGGGTCGCGGCGAAGAGCAGGGGAGCGCTGGCATAGCCGCCTACGCCGATGGCGATGTCCGGCCGGAACTCGCGGATGAGTTTCTTCGCCATCGACACGCTCCTGAGCACCCGGAACGGCACCTGGACATCGTTGATGATGTTCTTCAGGTTCAACTGGCGCTGCATGCCAACGATCGGGAGACCGACGATCCGGTAGCCGGCCGCCGGGACTTTTTCCATCTCCATCTTGCCGGTGGCCCCGACGAAGAGGATCTCCGTTTCCGGATTCAGTTCCTTCAGTTTGTTCGCAATCGAGATGGCCGGGAAGATGTGCCCTCCCGTGCCGCCGCCGCTGATGATGGCTCGTAGTGGTCTATACTCCATAGTCTTGGTCGTTTTCCAGGTTTGCGGTTTCCATGGTGTCCAGGTCGTCCAGGCGGGCCTGGACCTCGTCGGCGGGTTCGCGCTCGATGATGGGGGTGGCTTCGGCTTCGCGCTTGCGCATCTTCAGCCAGGTCTCGCGGCTGATGGACAGCAGGATGCCGAACACGGCGCTGAATACCAGGAACGAGGTGGTTCCGTGGCTCACCAGCGGCAGGGTCTGGCCGGTCTGGGGGACCATCGGGAAATGGACGTTGACCATCATGTGCATGAAGGCCTGTCCGGTGATGAGGATGGCGAGGCCCGCCACCACGATCTTGTCGAAATAGTTGTCGCAGTCCCGGGCGATCGTCGAACTCCGGGCGAGGAGGCTGAAATATAGCAGGATGATCAGGATGGCGCCCAGGAAACCGGTCTCCTCGATGATGAAACTGAACATGTAGTCGCCGAAGATGACGGGAACCGCGTACTTCTGGGTGCTGTTGCCGATGCCCTTGCCGAACAGGCCGCCTTCCTTGATGGCTAGCAGGGCGCCTACGGGCTGCCGCAGTTCGTCACGTGCCGCTTCGTATTCGGGGGAACCCACCCGGGCTTCCATGAGGAGTTTCATCGTCGCATCGTCGTCGTTCGTGAAGCGGCTGATGGCCGTGTCGATGCGGTTGCTCTTCAGGAGCCCCGTCTGGTACCCCAGGAACAGGAGTCCGGCCAGGCCGAGGCAGCCCACGAAGAAGAGGGCGATCTCCTTGAAATTCACGCCGCCGATCAGGATGATGAGGATGAGCACGGCGGCGAGGAACAGGGCCGACGAGTTGGAACCCGCCGCCACGAGCCCGATGGTCAGGAGGGCCGGTCCGTAGATATACATCAACTTCTCGCCGAGCGGCCGGGTGGTCCAGGTGAACAGCCGGGGCGAGAGGGTGGCGAGGAACTTGTTGAGCCTGAACTCGTCTTTCTTGTATGCATCCAGGGCCCAGGCCAGGTACAGCACCATGAACACCTTCACGAACTCGTACACGTGGAGTTGCTTGCCGAACACCTTGATGATGCGGCGGGCGCCGTTGATCTCGCCGGCCTCGATGATGCCGAGGTGGAGGTTGCCGACCAGGATGATGAGCATCGCCAGGGACAAGGGGAAACACCACTTGCCCAGCCAGCGGTAGAAACCGCTCCGTCCGAAGATGTACAGCAGGAGGATCACCACGACGCCGAGGCCCACCACCTTGAGTTGGGTGGTCATGATGCCGATGCGGTCCACTCCCGTCTCGAGGGCGAGCAGCGGCGTCGATGAGAAGACGGAGATGACGGAGATGAGCATGAGGAGCAAGGCGATGATCAGCACCACCTTGTCTCCTCTGAAACCGTCCATCCAGTTCCAGATGTTCCTTTTCTTACCTTTTTTCTTTTCCTTGGTCATGCCGAGCGTAGCGAAGGAATCTATAGTTTTCTGACGGCTTCCTTGAACTGCTGTCCGCGGTCCTCATAATTCTTGAACAGGTCGAAACTCGCACAGCAGGGGGAGAGGAGGACGACGTCTCCCGGCGCGGCGAATTCCGTGGACTTGCGCACCGCCTCCTCGGCCGAGCGGGCGTCGGCCATGGGCTTGCCCATCGACCCGAAGGCAGCGTGGATCTTCGCGTTGTCCACCCCGAGGCACACGATGGCCTTGACTTTCTCGCGCACGAGGTCGGCGAGGATGGAGTAGTCGTTGCCCTTGTCGGTGCCGCCCACGATCCATACGACGGGGCGCTTCTGGCACTCGAGGGCGTACCAGGCGGAGTCGATGTTGGTGGCCTTGGAGTCGTTGATGTACAGCACGTCCTTGATCGAGAGGACGGGCTCCAGGCGGTGCTCGATGGGCTGGAAGGTGGCCAGCGAGTTCCGGATTACCTCATTGTCGATGCCGGAGACCTTGGCCGCCAGCGCCGCGGCCATCGAGTTGTAGATGTTATGCTTGCCGCCGAGGGCGAGTTCCTGCAGGTACAGGTCGGTTTCCTCCTCTTCGTAGCGGAGAACGATCTTGTCGTCGCGGAGGAAGGCGCCCTGTTCCACTTCCTTCTCCTGGGAGAAGGGCAGCATCTTGCAGCGCAGGATGATGTTGTCCAGATGGCCGATGGTGATGTCGTCGTCGCTGTCGAAGATGAAGCAGTCGTCGCGGGTGAGGTTCTTGGTGATGTTGAACTTCGCCGCCACATAGTTCTCCATCTTGTGGTCGTAGCGGTCCAGGTGGTCCGGGGTGATGTTGGTGATGATGGCGATGTCCGGCTTGAATTCGTACACGTCGTCCAACTGGAAACTACTGATTTCCAGCACGTAATAATCGAAATGCTCGGTCGCGACCTGGTAGGCGTAGGACTTGCCGATATTGCCGCCAAGGCCCACGTTCAGGCCGGCGTTCTGCAGGAGGTAGTAGATGAGCGACGTGGTCGTGGTCTTGCCGTTGGACCCGGTGATGCAGATCTTCTTGGCACTGTCGTAACGGCTCGCGAACTCGATTTCGGAGACGATGTGCGTGCCCTGCGACCGGAGTTTCTGCACCATCGGCACGGTACCCGGGATGCCCGGGGACTTGACGACCTCGTCGGCGTTGAGGATCAGTTCCTCCGTATGGCGGCCTTCCTCATAGGGAATGTCCCACTTCTTCAGGGTTTCGACATATTCGTCCTTGATCTTCCCCTTGTCGGACAGGAAGACCTCGTGACCTTTCACTTTTGCGAGGACGGCTGCGCCCACTCCGCTTTCGGCGCCGCCCAGAACGACGATTCTCGACATAGATGCTTCTGCTTTTTCTTATCTGATTTTCAATAGTGCCAGCGTGGAAACGGCCAGGAGGATCTGGACGATCCAGAACCGGAGGGTTACCTTCACCTCATGGAACCCGTGCCCGCCGTTCGGTTTGCCGAACCGGTTGTTGAGCCCCTCGGGAATCATTTCCACATAGGTCCAGGGCTCGGCGCCCTTCACTTTCTTCCAGGACTGGTAGTGGTGGTGCAGGGGAGTCATCGACCAGATGCGCCGGCCCTGTCCGCGCTTGATCCGGGTGAACTTGAACCAACTCCGCTGCAGGATCACCGACAGGCTTTCCACGAAGAAGATACCGCACAGCAGGGGAAGGAGCAGTTCCTTACGGATAAGGACGGCGCTCACGCCGATGATTCCGCCGATGGTGAGACTGCCGGTGTCACCCATGAATACCTGGGCCGGGTAGGAATTGTACCAGAGGAAGCCGATGAGGGCCCCTACGAAGGCGGACATGAAGATGGCCACCTCTCCGGTACCGGGGATATACATGATGTTGAGGTAATTCGAGTCGATGAGGTTGCCGCTCAGCCACGCCAGGATGCCGATGACCACGCCGACGATGGCCGAGGTGCCGGCCGCGAGGCCGTCCAGGCCGTCGGTGAGGTTCGTGCCGTTGGAGCAGGCCGTGATCACGAGGACGATCATGAGCACATAGATGGCCCATTTCGCATACCAGCCCCAGGCGCCCTTGAACGGGGACAGCCAGCGGTAGTCGAACTCATGGCGCTTGACGAAAGGGATGGTGGTCTTGGTGGATTTGACCACGTCCTCCTCCTGATAGCGGCCGGAGGTGACCTGCGTTTCGGTATTCACGTCCAGGTCGGAGCGTCCGGTGACGACCTCGATGGCGGGGTCCGCCACTTTTTCACGGACGACGATGTCCGGGCTCATCCACACGGTCAGGCCCACGATGAAACCGAGCGCCACCTGCCCCAGGAGTTTCGCCTTCTCGGGGAGTCCGTCATGCATCTTGGCATCCCGGACACCGCCTGCCCCCACGCTTTTCTTGTCCTTCAGTTTGAGATAGTCGTCGGCGAAGCCCAGGGCGCCGCACCAGAGGGTGCTCACGAGCAGCAGGATGACATAGATGCTCGTCAGGTCGCAGAAAAGGAGGACACCGGTGAGGAGGCCCAGGATGATGATGATGCCGCCCATGGTGGGGACTCCCTTCTTGAGTTCGGACCCGTCGAGGCCCAGGTCACGGGGAACGTCGCCGATCTGGTGGCGCTGCAGGTTGCGGATGATCCGCTTGCCCACGAGCAGGGTGAACAGGACCGCAGCCACCGTGGCCATCATGGCCCGGAAGGACAGGTAATGCATCAGTCCCATGCCGGGGATGTCCACCCCGGCCCGTTCGAGATATTGGAACAGATGGTAAATCATTACAGGATCAGTTTGAAGGTTTCAGTAACTATCTCTTTCTCGTCGAAATGCAGTTTTTCGTGCCCGATGATCTGGTAATCCTCGTGGCCTTTGCCCGCCAGCAGGATCGTGGCGCTTTCGGGCGCCGTGAGGATGGCGGTGCGGATGGCTTCGCGGCGGTCCGTGATGAAGATGCTCTTCGCCAGGCCGACCGTGGAGAGGCCGGTGCGGATGTCCGCAAGGATGGCCTCGGGGTCCTCCGTGCGGGCGTTGTCGGACGTGACGACCAGGCGGTCTGCCAGGCGCTCCGCGACCTGCGCCATCTCGGGGCGCTTGGTCTTGTCGCGGTCGCCGCCGCAGCCGAACAGGCAGATGAGTTGGCGCTCGGGGGCGACGTCCCGGAGGGTCGTGAGCACGTTCTCGAGGGCGTCCGGGGTATGGGCATAGTCGATGACGACCGCGAGGTCGCGCGGGCCGCGGACGGTTTCCAGCCGGCCGGGGGCGGACTGGAGGTTGGACAGGGCGACCAGCACCTCTTCGGGCTCGGTGCCCAGGCACACGGCCGTCGTATAGATGGCCAGCAGGTTGTACGCGTTGTGCGCGCCCACGAGGCGGCTCCAGGTCTCCTTTCCGTCGATGCGGAGGAGCATTCCCTCGAAGCCCTGTTCCAGGATGCGGGCGGTGTGGTCGGCCGGGCGCTTGCAGGCGTAGGTGACCACCTTCGCGGCGGTGTTCTGCACCATGACGGGACCGTTCTTGTCATCGACATTGATGATTGCGAAAGCGGTCTTCGGGAGGTTGTCGAAGAAGAGTTTCTTGCAGCGGAGGTACTCCGCGAAGGTCTTGTGGTAGTCCAGATGGTCGTGGGTGAGGTTGGAGAAGATGCCCGCGGCGAAGTGGAGTCCGGCCACGCGTTCCTGTTCCACGCCGATGGAACTCACCTCCATGAAGCAGTATCCGCAACCGGCCTCCACCATCTCGGCGAGAAGGCGGTTGATGGTGATGGGATCGGCCGTCGTGTTGGCGGTTTCCAGGCGCTTGTCGTCCACGTAGTTGGCGATCGTGGACAGCAGGCCGCTCGGGTGCCCCAGGGCCTTGAACAGACGGTACAGCAGGGTGACGGTCGTGGTCTTCCCGTTCGTTCCGGTGATTCCGACGAGCGTCAACTGCCGGGACGGATGTCCGTAGAACGCATCGGCCGCCAGCGCCACCGCGTGCCGGCTGTCCGTCACCTTGATGAAAGTGGCGGAGGGCTGTTCAGTGCCGCCCATGGCGCTTCCGTCATCCTGGGCATGCCCCGGGATCTCCTCGCACACCACTGCCGCGGCTCCCTTCTCCAGGGCCTGCGGGATGTACCTGTGCCCGTCGGAGGCGAAGCCCCGGACGGCGAAGAACAGCGAGCCGGGCACCACTTCGCGGGAGTCGCTGGTGATGGCAGTGATGTCGATATCCAGGGTGCCGCGGGTCTCCACGGCGCCGATATCCTGTATGATTGCGTTCAGTTTCATTTCAGAGTCAGTCGTATGGTTTCTCCTTTCTTGAGGGTGGCTCCCGCCGCCGGGGACTGGGCCGTCACGTGGCCGGCGCCCTCATAGGTGCACTTGTAGCCGGCGTTCTCCACGGCATACAGGGCGTCCATCAGGCCGAAGCCCTTCAGGTCGGGCGCCTTTCCGTCCGTCACGGAAGCCTGCCGCTCTTCCATCCGGGGGAGGGTTCCCGTGGCGGGAATCCGTCCCGACCAGGCGTCGTCGATGGCGTACACGTTGTCCACGATTTCCCGCACGGCCAGCGCCGGTTTGGTGCCGCCGTAGAAACTCATGCCGGACAGGTATGAGTAAACCGTCACGAGGATGGTGTATCTCGGGTTCTCGGCGGGGAAGAAGCCCACGAAGGTACCCTGGTTCTTCTTGCGGCCCCAGGAATCGTGGTACGGGTCGGGATTGCCATTCCGTTCCTTCGGGGTCAGGACCACCTGGGCGGTACCCGTCTTGCCGGCTACGGACAGTTTGGCGGTCTTCAGGCGGGTGGCGGTACCGGTGTTCACGACAGCCTTGAGGGCGCGGGTGACGGTGTCGGCGGTGGCGCGGGTGCAGATGTTGTTCAGCACCGACGGGCCGTACTGCTTGATTACCTTGCCATCCTTCTCGATGCTCTCCACCAGGTACGGCTTCATCATGCGGCCCTTGTTGGCGATGGCGTTGTAGAAGGTCACCACGTGCAGGGGCGTGACGGCCATGCTGTAACCGTAGGCGGTGGTGCCCAGGGTGGTGCGGCTCCATCCGGCGGTGCCCGGCCGGTTCACGACCGGCGTGCCCAGGCCGTCCAGGTCGAAGTCGAACTTCTCGCCCAGGCGGTAGGCATAGATGTGGTCGAAGAACTCCTGCGGGTTGCTGCCGTAGAATTTCTCCGGGAGATAGGTGAACACGTAGTTCGAGGAGATCTCGAACCCGTGTTTCACCGTGATCTCGCTGCGGCCGGTCTGCCGTTCGTAGTCCAGGATGTGGGAGTCCTGGTTGTACCCCGGAACGGCTCCGTGGTTGGTCGGAATAGTTTCTTCAAGGCTATGTACGTACCCGTCCTCGACCAGGGACAGGAGCGTTACGGTTTTCATGACGGATCCCTGCTCGCCCACTTCCTTGAGAACCAGGTTGTCCCGTTCCCAGAGTTTGGAGCCCGGGATGGTGTCGCGGGAGAGGTTCACCATCGCGCGGATGGCGCCCGTCTCCACTTCCATCAGCACGGCGATGCCGGCGCGGATCTGGGGATCGTCGGCGATCTGGCGGCGGAGCGCCCGGTCGGCGATGTCCTGGAAGTCGATGTTCAGGGTGGTGCGGACGTCGTTTCCGTCCACGGCTCGGACGACGGTGCTGTCGAAATCGCGGATGTACTTGCGGTCATCCGTGACCCGGCGCCACTCGTGCCCTTCGGTGCCGTGCAGTTCGTAGTCGTAGGTGCCTTCGATGCCGATGCGGCCTTGCTCGCGGACATAGCCGATAACGCGGCGCGCCAGGGTGTCGTACGGGTAGATGCGCTCGTCGTGCTCCTCGGCGATGAGACCGCCCTTGTAGGCGCCTTCCCGGAAAAGGGGAAGCGTCTTGACGGTCTGCAGGGTGGCATGGCTCACGTTTTTCCGGATGAGGACGTGCTTCTTGCCGTTTTCCCGGCCGGTCATGATGTCGCTGTAGTACTGTTCCGCGGACTTGGCGGGGAAGAGGCGCGCGAGGCTCCTGGAGAGCGAATCGGCCTTGGACCTCCAGGCCTTTTCGGCCGCGGCTCCCAGATATTTGGGCGCGGGGACTTCCTTCCCTTCCTTGCTCAGCCGCTCCAGCCGCCGCATTTCCTTCCGGTCGATTTCCTCGAACTCGGACTTCCGGACCGTGCAGTCCATATAGATATCATAGAGCGGGGACGTGATGGCGAGCGGACGGCCGTCCTCGGCGAGGATGCGGCCCCGCTTGGGCTCTTCCACATAGCGGTCCGGACGGGGACGGAAGAGGTTGATGACCTTCCTGTCCACGGAATAGGTCGCCTGGATGTGGCCGATGCAGAGGAGGATGCCCACCGACAGGATGATGAACAGCGTGGTAAGGCCGACCATCACCATGTGGATGCGGTCCCGGTTTTCGAAAGTGTCCCGGATTTCGGTCTTGTCGTTCTTCTTCTTCGCGCTCATCGTTTGTCGATCTTGATGGCCGGCTGCGCCGGCAGGGTTACGTCGGAGCCCAGTTGTTTCAGCCGTTTCTCCGTGGTGGAGGCACTGTGCAGGCGCACGAGTTCGGCTTCTTTCTCGGCATGGTATATCTCCAGGTCGTGGAGGGCGGTCTTGTTCTCCTCCACCTTGGTCAGGGTCCCGTCCACCTTCAGGCTCAGCAGGATGGAGATCCAGGCGATCACGAACAGGTAGAGGATGTGCATGTAGTACTTGTGGGCGCCGATGGACAGGAGGAGTTCCCCCTTGCCCAGTGCGCGCCAGAAATTCCGGAAACTCCGGCCGATGTCCTTCCAGGTCATTGTGCGGTCCTCCTTTCGGCTATCCGGAGTTTCGCGCTGCGGGCGCGGGTGTTTCCGGCGATTTCTTCCTCCTGCGGCAGGACGGGTTTCCGGTTCACGGCGACGAGCGGCGTGACGGTGCGTCCGTACAGGTCCTTCTCTTCCCGGCCTTCCACGTTGCCGGTCCTGATCCAGTTCTTGACCATCCGGTCCTCCAGGCTGTGGTAGGTGATGACTACGAGCCGTCCGCCTTCCTTCAAGGAGGCCGTCGCCCCCTCGAGGAACTTTTCGAGGGAACGCATCTCCTGGTTCACCTCGATGCGGAGGGCCTGGTACACCTTGGCGAGCACCTTGTGCTCCGCTCCTTTGGGAAGGAGACGGGCGATGGCGCGGTCCAGGTCGCCGGTGGTGCGGATTTCCCGCTCGCTGCGGGCGGCGACGATCAGTTGGGCGGCCTTGCGGGGCTGGTCTACCTCGCCGTACAGGCGGAGGATGCGCTCCAGGTCCCCGGCATCGGCACTGTTCACGATGTCGGCGGCCGTGGTTCCGCCTTCCCCGTTCATGCGCATGTCCAGGGGGGCGTCCTCGAACCGGAAGGAGAACCCGCGCTCCGCGGTGTCGAACTGGTGCGAGGACACGCCCAGGTCGGCCAGGATGCCGTCGAAGCGGACGCCGTAGTGGCGGGCGTAGTTCTCGATGAAACGGAAGTTGTTGTGCACCATCGTCAGGCGCCGGTCCTGCGGGGCGTTCCGGACGGCATCCCTGTCACGATCGAAGGCGATGACGCGCGCGCCATCGTGTAAGCGTGAAAGAAGTTCGGCAGTGTGGCCACCGCCTCCGAAAGTGGCATCGGCGTAAACGCCGTCGGGATTGATAACGAGGGCCGAAACGCTCTCGTCAAGCATTACAGGGGTATGGTATTGGGACATGTTGCGGGACCTCCTATTTCTTGTCGGACAGTCTCGCTGCGGTTTCCTTGAACTGACCGTCGCTCATCAGCGTGGACTCACGCCTGTCCTTGGGCCAGATTTCGATTTTATAACCGACTCCCGCAAACACAACTTCCTTGGTTAAACCTGTCTCCATGAGCAGTTCTGAAGGAATGTTGAGGCGGCCCAGTTTCCCGTCGGGGACAACATAGTAAACGCCGTCGTTGTACTTGCTCCAGAACGCGGCGTGTTCGGGATTGAGTTCGGGGTCGAGCCCCTCCAGGACCTTGTCGGACCGGCGCTCCCACTCGGCGCGGGTGAACAGGTTCAGGCAGTCGCCCTGGACGCTCTTCTTGACGACCAGCGTCATGTCTTCGCCCTCGCGGGCAAGCGCGTCGCGGTAGATGGCCGGGAACACGACGCGTCCCTTGTCATCTACTTTTCCGATTGCTTTTCCGAAGAACCTGACCATGGTCGAATGGGGTTGAACTTATCTTTCTTTCACGCTGAGTGCAAAGATAGCAAAACCTTTCCATTTTCATCCATTATTTTCCAAATTTTTCCACAAAAAGTTATGAACAGCCCGTGTGGATATCTGAGGGGCATTTTTGCCCCCTTCAGCCCCTCAACCCGAAAATCACGGAGCGTTGTGATGTGCCCTGGAGGCCCCTGAATGGCATGTCGTGATGCTCCGTGCGGCAAAATCGCCGCACGGAGCGTGGTCATGTGTCATAGAAGGTGCAGAACGCAAGTCGCTGCGCTCCGTGAGTTTCGGGTTGGAGCGAAAGTTCAGTTCACTGTTTGGGAAGATGGAGGTCTTTGTGCAGCGGTAGAGGCATAGTTGAGGAAGAAGCGGCTGTATCCAGCGGGCGGTATTTCAGAAGTCGAGGCTGGTGAAGTACTCTTTCTGTTCTTCCCGGCAGTAGTCGATTGCGCGGTTGACATAGTCCAGGAAGGGTTTTCCCGTCTCAAAGGCGATGAGCGCTTTTTCCGCCAGGTCCGGCGCGAGGATGAAGTCGTCGTCCAGGCTTTGTACGAGGCAGAAGTTCCTGAGTTTGAAGAACTCCGCATCCGGGCCGTCCGCCGGGAATCACTTCGGGGCCTTCTTCAGGGAATCGGACGTGTCCATCATAAGTCCGGGGGCCAATCCGTCCAGGATCCTCCGGAAGTCGCCGCCGCCCAGGAGGATGTCCTCCCGCAGGACTTTCAGCACGCGGGGTTCGGTGAAATAGTTCCCGACGGCCAGCAGATGGTCACCGTTTCCGTCGATGTGGAAGTAGTACCCGCTGTACCCGGACTTCTTCCCGCCCCGGTTTACGAAAATGCCCATGTGCGTCTTGTACGGACTCTTGTCCTTGGAGAACCGTATGTCGCGGTAGATTCTGTAGGTGCAGTCCAATGCGGACAAGGGGCCGACGGTGTCGTCGAAGGCGCGGATTCCCTCGATGAGTTTCACCGCCAGTTCGCCGACAGTGGCCTTCGCCTTCAGATAGTCGGCCTTGTGGGCTTCGAACCAGACCTTGTCGTTGTGCAAGGAAAGGGAATGGAGATATCTCAGGACTTGTTTCATGGGATCATGGACTTGTGCTCAAGGTGCAGTGCTCGCATCCGCAGGGCAAAGATAACGATAAATATCTGAAAAGCCTGCCGGAAGGAAGGCAGACCTTGTTCGCCGATTATTGGGGGATTTCGAAATATTGATTAACTTTGCATATTCTGGCGGAGTGTGCGCCGGAGTGGAACGATGAACAAGAAACTGACGATCATAGCGGTAGTGGTTCTTGCGCTGATGCTGGCCGGCATTGCGTGGGCGGTGAGCCGCCTGTATGGGAACGATACGCCGAAGCAGCAGGCTGCGGACACGGAATATCCGCTCCTGCGGGCCGTGCCGGCCGATGCGGCGGCGGTGTTCTGTTTCGACGGAACCGACAATGCGAAGGGGATCCTGGCGGATTCCACCGGTGTGCTGCGGTCTTTCCTCGCTCCGGACGATCCCAAGTTGGTGGATTATCTCACCAAGGCGGGGGAGAACCGGATGGTGGTTTCCCTGCACAACAGCGGAACGCTCGTGCCGCTTGTCGCGACCGAGGTCGCATCGTCGGACTCCACCCTCCTGGCACCCTATGAGGCCCTGGCCGCCAAGGCCGGCCTCAAGACGGCCTTCCAGGACGGCCTCTTCCTGGCCTCCCGGTCCGAGACGCTCCTGAATTCCGCCCGCCGCCACCTGGATGAGGGTATCTGCATCCTGGAGGCGCCGGGCCTCAGCGATTTGACCGGCCGTATCGGCGGTTCAGCCGTCGCCTTCCTGTCCGCCCGTCAGGCTCCGAAACTCCTTCAGAGTTGGTCCACGGCCCGCATCCGCCGGCACACGGACTTCGTCCGCACCCTCGCCGACTGGACGGCCTTCGAACTGGTCGCGGCCGATGACCGGCACATCGTCCTCAGGGGCACTTCCGCCCTTCCGGAAAAGGGAACCAGTTTCCTCTCCGCCTTCCGCGGACTCAAGATGCCGGCCGCCTCTTTCGGCGATGCGCTGCCTTATTTCACCGACTACGCCATTTCCATCCCCGTCGGGGACGTTTCCTCCTACCTGGAGCGCTACCGCTCCTTCCAGGACGCGAAAGGGAAACTCAATCCTTATAATAAGTCTCTGAAGGATCGGGCGGGCCGTGAAATGGCCCCCGAGCAGTGGGCCCTCCACTATGGCGTCAAGGAGGTCGTGCGCGCTTCCTATCAATTGGAGGGCGTCCGGGAGGAAATCCTCCTGGTGCGCTCCGGTCGGGATATCCCCTCCGGAAGCAATCCTTACGCCGGCAATGTCGCCACCCTGTTCGGCGGCCTGTTCGATGTCGTGGACACGGTGTGCGTATCCCTGCCCGGCCACTGGACCGTGATGGGCTCGGCCGCTGCCGTCGCCCCCTTCTCGGACAGGAAGTTCCTGAACTATCCGCTCCGGGAACGGCTGGCCGACGCCGACCTTTCCCTGCCGGCAGGCATCGTCGCCTACGCCTCCGCCACCGATTTCCCGGCCGTCCTGACGGACCTCTTCGCGAAGGTCCAGGCCGATGCCATCGGCACCTACGTGACCGGCTCGGCCTACGCCCCGGCGCTCGCCGGCGTGGACCTTTCCTCCGGGGAGCCGGAAATCCGGGTTTCCCTGGACAAGCGCGCCCTCAAGGGGAAGAAGGTCCAGGTGCTGGAGCGTGACACCACCGTGTTCATCCCCAAGGGCCCGTTCCCGGTGCTGAACAGCGCCACCGGGAAGACGAACTCCTTCTACCAGAACGCGAACCTGTTCCTGTGCCTGAACGACGAGAACGGCAAGGGCGTCTGGGGCGTCCCGTTCCGGACCCCGCTCTGCGGCTATGTCGAGAGCATCGACTTCTACAATAACGGCAATGCCCAGTTCCTGTTCGCATCGGCTTCCGGCCTGTACCTGATCGACCGGCGGGGACGCTTCGTGGGCGGTTTCCCCGTGGATCTCGGGAAGCCGGTCCTGCTGGGCCCGAAGGTCTATGACTTCACGGGCGAACACGCCTATACCGTCATGATCCTCCACAAGGACAACTCGCTGGAAATGTACGACCTCCAAGGTAACAAGCCGGCCGGCTGGAAGGGCATCTGCGCCCCCGAGACGGTCAAGGCCCTTCCGGAACTCCTGGAAGTCAAGGACAAGCAATACTGGGTGGTCCGCACGTCCATCCGCACGCTCGTGTACGGATTCGACGGCGGCGATCCGCTCACCCGGGACGAGGGCGGCAAGATGATCCGTCCGGACTCCCCGATCACCCCTTCCGCCAAGGGCATCACCGTCGATTGCTACGACGGCAAGACCCGCGACATCAAACTGTAAGTACTAATCCGACCTAATAAGCAAGAAATGGAATTCAAATCCGTCAACAAGATCATCGAGGAGAGTTTCCGGCAGAACTGGGACCGTCCCGCCCTGTCCAACTACCAGGGGGTTACGCTCAACTACCGGGACGTGGCCCGTCGCATCGCCAAACTGCACATCGCCTTCGAGCAGTGCGGCTTGCAGAAGGGTGACAAAGTCGCCATCTGTTCGCGCAACCAGGCGAACTGGGGCGTGAGTTTCCTCGCCGCCCTCACCTACGGCGCCGTGGCGGTCCCCATCCTCCACGAGTTCAAGCCCGGCAACATCCACTACCTGGTGAACCATTCCGAGGCCCGCGTCCTGTTCGTGGACGAGGTCATCTGGGAGGGCCTGATCCAGGAGGAGATGCCCGGCCTTTCGGTCGTCGTCCAGATCAATACCCTGAAGTTCCTGTTCGTGGATACGGACGAGCGCCGCTACGTGCGCGAGCACCTGAACGAGTCCTTCGGCCGCAAATACCCCGACTACTTCGGTCCGGAGCATCTGGACTACTATGAGGACGGCCCCGAAGAGTTGGCCGTGATCAACTATACCTCCGGCACCTCCGGCTTCTCCAAGGGCGTGATGATTCCGTACCGGGCCCTGTATTCCAACATCGACTTTGCCGCCCACGATGCGTGCCCGATGCTGAAACCCGGCATGCAGTGCGTGTCGATGCTCCCGTCGGCCCACATGTACGGCATGATGTTCGAGTTCCTCTACGAGATGACCTGCGGCATGCACGTGCACTTCCTGAGCCGCGTCCCCAGCCCGAAGATCATCATGAAGGCCTTCTCCGAGATCCATCCCGATATCATCATCGCCGTCCCGCTGGTGATGGAGAAGGTGTACAAGACCAAACTCAAACCCCTCATCGACAAGAACAAGATCAAACTCCTGATGAACATCCCCGTGCTGGACAAGGTGATCGCGAAGCGCTTCTGCACCGAACTCACCACGGCCTTCGGCGGCCAGTTCGAGGAGGTGATCCTGGGTGGCGCCGCCTTCAACCCGGAGGTGGAGAAGTTCCTGAACAAGATCGGCTTCCACTACACCGTGGGCTACGGCATGACCGAATGCGCCCCGATCATCTGCTACGCGCACTGGGACAAGGTCAAGGTGGGTTCCGCCGGCCGTCCGGCCCTGAACATGCAGGTCCGCATCGACTCGCCGGATCCGCGCACCATCCCGGGCGAGGTGCAGGTGAGCGGCCCGAACGTGTGCCTGGGCTACTACAAGAACGAGCAGGCCACCCGCGACGCCTTCACGGAGGACGGCTGGTTCCGCACGGGCGACATGGGCATTGTCGATGAAGACGGCTACCTGTTCCTGCGCGGCCGCTCCAAGTGCATGGTCCTGGGTCCTTCCGGCCAGAACATCTATCCGGAGGAACTGGAGGCCGTGATCAACAACTACAACTATGTCGTGGATTCCCTCGTCGTCGAGGATGACGGCGGCCTCACGGCCCTCATCTATCCCGACTGGCATCAGGGCGAACTGGACGGCATGAACCGCGAAGCGCTCCGCAACCGTCTGCTGGGCGTCCTTCCGGACATCAATTCCGAACTTCCGAAGTACGCGCAGATCCGCAAGGTGGAATTCATGCCCGAGGACTTCGAGCGCACCCCGAAGAAGAGCATCAAGCGCTACCTGTACCAGCGGAACTAGTTGTTGTCATTCTGAGCGAAGCGAAAGAATCTCATGGAGAAATTCGACCACAGTTACCTGGAGATGGCCGAGATCTGGGCGCAGAACTCCTACTGCAAGCGCCGCAAGGTGGGCGCCCTGCTCGTCAAGGACCGGATGATCATCTCCGACGGCTATAACGGAACGCCTTCCGGATTCGAGAACATCTGCGAGGAGGACGGGGTGACGAAGCCCTATGTCCTGCACGCGGAGGCCAATGCCATCACCAAGGTGGCCAAGTCCGGCAACAGCAGCGAGGGTGCCACCCTCTATGTGACGGCCTCTCCCTGCCTGGAGTGCTCCAAACTGATCATCCAGTCCGGGATCAAACGCGTGGTCTATCGGGACGAATACCGGCTCACGGACGGGATCGACCTCCTCCGCCGGGCCGGCATCGAGGTGGAAAAAATCGATTGACGCCCCTATGGACAGCGACAGGAAGCAGAACTGGATCCGCATCGCGGAGGTCCTCCTGGGCGTGCTCCTGGGCGTGGTCGCCACGCTCACGGTCGTCCGGTACCGGGAGAACCACCGGATCCTGAACGCCAAGTACATCGAGTGGCGGAAGTTGAACCTTATCCTGGACGAGATCGGGAAGAATTATGTCGATACCATCGACCAGGCCGGGATGACGGACGCCGCCATCGCCGGGGCCCTGGCGCAACTGGACCCCCATTCGGTGTATCTGCCGCCCGTGAAGAAGCAGATGGCCGACGAGGAGTTGGCCGGCAACTTCGAGGGCATCGGCATCCAGTTCAACGTCCCCAACGACACGGCCATCGTGCTGGAGGTGATTGCCGGCGGACCGTCCGAGAAGGCCGGCCTGCTGCCCGGTGACCGGCTCCTGAAGGTGAACGATGAGGTAATCGCCGGCGTCAAGTTCCCGCAGGACAGCATGGTCCGGCGGATGAAGGGCCCCGCCGGGACGAAGGTGCTCGTGACCGTGGGCCGCGGCACCGACGTCATCCCCTTCGAGATCGTCCGGGGCAAGATTCCGCTCCACAGCATCGACGCTTCCTTCATGATGGACGACACCACCGGCTATGTCCGTCTCGCCAAGTTCTCCTCCGCCACGCGGAAGGATTTTGTCGATGCATACACGGTCCTGCTGGAACAGGGGATGACACATCTGATGATGGACCTGCGGGACAATTCGGGCGGATTTCTGGACCAGGCGCTGCTGCTTTCCAACGAGTTCCTCTCCCGGGGAGATACCATCGTCTATATGGAAGGCCTTCACCGTCCGCGTGAAGTCTTCCGGGCCGACGGCCGCGGCAAACTCAAGGACATCGGCCTGACCGTCCTTATCAGTGAGAATTCCGCCTCTTCCAGCGAGATCTTCGCCGGAGCCATCCAGGACAACGACCGCGGCACCATCATCGGCCGCCGTTCCTTCGGCAAGGGCCTCGTGCAGGAGCAGTTCGCCTTCACGGACGAATCCGGCCTGCGGCTCACCGTGGCGCGGTTCTATACGCCTTCCGGCCGCTGCATCCAGAAGCCGTACGACGATTACGAATACGACATCTACAAGCGCTACGCCGAGGGAGAGGTCTTCTCCGCCGACAGCGTGAAACTGAACAAGGAAGATGTGCACCACACCCGGGGCGGCCGCATCGTGTACGGCGGCGGCGGCATCATGCCGGACGTGTTCGTGCCCATGGACACCACGCGTGCGTCCGCCTTCTATGTCGCCTGCAACCGCAAGACCACCCAGATGCGCTTCGCCGCGGCGATGCTCGACAAGTATTCGGATCAGTTGCTGCCCATCGACAATTATGCCGACATGGACGCTTTCCTGAAGCGGATCGACATCCCTGGAGAGTTCCGCCGTTTTGCCCGGAACCGTGACGGAATCGTGGTTTCCGACGCGGAATACGCCGAGACGCTCCCTTACCTGCAGCCGCAGTTGAACGCGCTCGTCGCCCGGTATTCGAAGTTGAGCGAGAATGCGTTCTACAAGTATTACCTGCCCGTCGATACGACGGTGGAGGCGGCGCTCAAGGCCATCCGGAAAGAATGATGGTCACCCTCACAGGCTTCATGGGAAGCGGCAAGTCAACGGTCGGGAAAGTCCTCGCGGACTTTCTCGGCTGTCCTTTTCTGGACCTGGACGACCTGGTCGTGAAGAAGGCGGGGAAGTCCATCCCGGACATCTTCGCGCAGGACGGGGAGGCTGCTTTCCGGCAACTTGAAGCGCGTCTGCTGCGCCAGACGGTGGAAAAATACGCCGAGAGCACGGTCGTGCTCGCCCTCGGCGGCGGCGCCGTCCTGGCGCCCGCCTCGGCTGCCCTCCTGCACGAAAAGACCGTGTGCATTTACCTGCGCGCCACGCTCGACACCCTCCTCGCCCGGCTGGAAGGCAAAACCGCCGGCCGTCCGCTCGCGGATGACACGATGGCCTCCCGCCTCGCGGAGCGAGAGCCCATCTACGAAGAAACCGCCCATGTCATCATGGACACGGACGGTCTGTCTCCGGACGAGGTCGCGGACGAGATTATCATCTCGGCCCTTTAGAACAGCGTCCAGTCGGTGAAATCGGAGGCGGGCTCGTCGGGCTCGTCTTTTTCTTTCTCCTTCTTCAGGAGGCTGGCCGCTTCGCCGCCTTCCGCCTTCACCACGGGAATCTCCGGGATTTCGTTGTCCAGTTCGATGTCGATGGGCTCGTCATCCTCCGGTGCGATCTCGACGGGTTCCTCGTCTTCCGGGTTCTCGTCGTCCTCGGGCTTGTGGAGCGGCTCGATGAATTCGACCTGCTTGAGGTCCAGGCTGCTGCATTTCTTGCCCTTGGCCGCAAGGCCCTTCTTGGCGATGAACTCCTCGGCGTCCAGCACTTCGGCCTCGCGGCCTTCGTGCCGCCCGCCGAAGGTGAGTTTCACCTGCGGATGCAGGTCGTCGGACAGGTCGATGAGTTTCGACCCCTTGGCTTCGGAGATGAAGGAGACCGGCGTGTTGTTGCTCTCGACGAAACTGAAGCGCTTGATGTAGTAGGCCTTCGCCGCGTTGTCCCAGTACAGGACGGTGTAGGTGAGGCCCGGGTCCAGTTTGCCGATCCGGATCACGTCGCCCTGGTACTTGTTCACCAGTTCGTAGTTGGTGGTGTAGTAGGTACCGTCGGAGAAGATGGCGAGGACGCGGTCGTTGCCGCTGTACTGGCCGATGTGTTCGCCGCGGCCGTCCTCGTTCAGGCGCTGGATGTCCGGGTCGTACCAGATGTCCTTGCCGCCGAGGGTGGTGACACCCTTGGACTTGAGTTGGATCTTCTGGATCGCGTACTTGGTCACCAGGTTGCCCCGGGAGGTGCGGCCCTTGATGCCCAGGGTGGAGAAGTCGTACTCGAGTTGGGACTTCTTGATGCCCTTCTTCGGGCGCAGGCCGATCTTGACGGTCTCCGCCTCGCCGTTGTGGTTCACGCTGAACCACAGGATCTTGGACCCCTCGGCGCCGGTGGTGATGTCATACTCCTTGTCGCGGGTGATGGAGGTGATGGCGAAGCGCTTGGCGTAATGGACCGAACTCTTGCCGTCGCGGTAGATGACGTTGTAGATGGTGCGGGCGTCGTTCCGGTTGAAGACGCCGGCCCACAGCAGGTCCTTCCCGAAGAAGGCCTTTTCCGCCACCTTGGTCACGCGGTATTTGCCGTCCTTTCCGATGACGATGATTTCCGACAGGTCGGAGCAGTCGGCGATGAATTCGGCTCCCTCGGAGTTCTTGAGACCGATGCCCACGAAACCTTCCGCGAGGTTTGCGTACAACTTCGCGTTGTTGTTCACGACCTTGGTCGCGGCGATGGTCTCGAAGGAGGTGATCTCCGTCAGGCGCGGATGGTCCTTGCCATACTTCTTCTTGAGGGAACGGAACCAGTCGATGGTGTACTGCGTCAGGTGCGCGAGTTTGTCCCGCACGTCCTTCATTTCGTCCTCCAGGGCATAGATCTTCTCGTCCAGGGCCTTGGTGTCGAACTTGGAGATCTTGCGGACCGGCTTCTCCACGAGTTTCAGGATGTCGTCCATCACGATCTCCCGGTGGAGGAGGTCCTGGTACTGCTTCATCTGCGTGAAGATGTCCTGGAGTTGCTCCTCCCAGTCGCGCTGGTTCTGCTCCAGCACCTTGTAGATGCGGTTTTCGAAGAAGATGCGCTCCAGGGAGTCGTAGTGCCACTGGTCCTCCAGTTCACCGAGTTTGATCTCCAGTTCGCGGCCCAGCAGGTCGCGGGTGTGCCAGGTGTCGTACTCGAGGATGTCGTTGACGGACAGGAACTGCGGCTTGTCCTCCTTGATCACGCAGGCGTTCGGGTTCACCGTCGTCTCGCAGTCGGTGAAGGCGTACAGGGCGTCGATGGTCTTGTCCGGCGACACGTCCACCGGGAGGTGGATGATGATCTCCACCTTGTCGGTGGTCATGTCGTCGATCTTCTTGATCTTGATCTTGCCCTTGTCCTTGGCCTTCAGGATGCTGTCGATGATCATGTGGGAGGTCTTCCCGTAGGGGATTTCGGTGATGGTGACCGTGCTCTTGTCGATCTTCTCGATCCGGGCGCGGATCTTCACCTGGCCGCCCCGGCGGCCGTGGTTGTACTTCGAGCAGTCCACGAGGCCGCCGGTGGGGAAGTCGGGGTACAGTTCGTACTCCTCTTCCTTGAGGATGGCGATGGACGCGTCGATGAGTTCGTTGAAATTATGGGGAAGGATGCGGGACTGCATGCCCACGGCGATGCCCTCCGTACCCTGTGCGAGCAGGAGCGGGAAACG
>JAFXMA010000026.1 GCA_017530725.1 Bacteroidales bacterium | reverse complement strand
CACCACATCGTAGGGTTCGCCCATGAACCGCTTGATGGAGAAGATGGTGTTGTTCGGATTGGTGATGGCCTGGCGCTTGGCCGGGTTGCCGATCTTGCGCTCGCCGCCGTCGGTGAAAGCCACGACGGAAGGGGTGGTGCGCTGTCCCTCGTTATTGATGATGACGGTAGGCTGGTTGCCTTCCATCACGGCCACGCACGAGTTCGTGGTTCCAAGGTCGATGCCGATAATTTTACCCATGATATTGTACGATTTATCTGTTGCTTTCAAGGCCGCCCACCGCGGACGGCGAAACAGTTTCATCGAACATTGTGCCAAAAGCGCCCCTGCTGACAATTTGGCAGAGGCGCTGGCATAAGATACCGGGTAAACGGCCGTTAGCGGGACAACGGATCCAGGTTGAAGCCGGTGATTTCCATCCCCGCCTTGCCCCGGAGGTCCTCCGGTGCAGCCTCGATTTCGACCGTACGGGATTCACCGGGCATCAGGGAGAAATAATTGTCGGTGTACAGGACCGGCAGGACCATCTCCTTCGCGGGACCGGACACGAGTTTCAACCGGAGCATCAGCGCGGGAACGTCCCCTTGGTTGGTCAGGGTGACCTTCCAGGGGCCCTTGCCGCTGAATGCCGCCTTCACGGAAGCCTTTCCGAGGCTGTTCAGGGCCTGTAGGTTCCCTTCCTCCTTCCCCTGCACATAGAAGTTCGTGGAGAGCGGAGTGCCGGCGGCATCGGTCAGTTCCAGTTTGACATAATAGACCGGCGAGACATCCTCCGGGATCGGCAGCGGGGCGACGATGGCCGTGCTGTCTTCCGGAATGTCCAGTCGGGCGGTGCAGCCATCGACCTCCTGGCCGTCCATATCCAATACCTTCACGCGGGCTGTCAGGCCGCTACGGTCGCCGGCGTGATAGTTCACCACCTCCACCTCGCGGGTGAGGAGATTCAACTGGATATGGAGTGGCTCGCAAGCCTTCTTGCAGCCGAAATACGCGCCCGTGGGCTCAAAATAATAGTCATACGTCTGCCAGACCATCGAAGGCCAGGCCGGGTGGCTCATCCACAGCAGCAGGCCGCGGCGGTACTGTCCGCGGGACTCGAACATCGCCCGGTAGCCGTCATAGTTGATCCACTGGGCCAGTTCCGCGAACCGTTTCGCATCGGCAGGCTCCCCGAACGCCTGGGTCAGGAGTTCGTTGAAACTCTCGGCCTGCTGGGCGCTGTTCGCCAGCCGTCCCAGGGTGTAGTCGTGCAGGCCGTACATCGGGTTCGGATGCGCGATGCTGTTGAAAGGTTCCAGGGCATCCGCCCCCATCGCACGGACCATGTCCTCGTAATTCATCACGGCCGGCATGCCCATCTCGCTGTGGAACTTGTCGCGTCCGCGGACCCGGAAGTACTGCGCAGGCTTCAAGGCGTTGTAAGGGCCGCCACCGCTCACGCCGTCCGTCGCGGAATGCGGGATGTAGCACATGCCCGGATGCTCCCGGACGATCATCTCCTTCAGGAAGGAGTCGATCTCCTCCGGCGGATATCCTTCGTTCCGGCCCACGTACAGGCCGATGGAAGGATGGTTGCGGATCCGGCGCACGTACTCCCCGGCAATCTCGTTGAACCGGTCCGGATGCAGGGGATCGGGGCCGTCCCAGGGGTTCGCCAGCCAGAAGTCCTGCCAGACCATGACACCGTGACGGTCGCACGCCTCGTAGAAGGCGCGGCTGCCGGTCATGCCCACCCAGTTGCGGATCATCGTGAAATTCATGTCGGCGTGGTACTTCACCGCCGCGTCATACTCGCGGGCGCGATAGTTCAGCAGATGCTCCGGGAAACCCCAGTTTCCGCCGAAGCCGATGAAGCGGCGGCCGTTCACGAAGAGGCTCAGGCGCTGCTGCTCGTTCCGGCTCTCGAAAGAGTTCGTAAAGCCGCGGAGCGGTGTATAGGCATCCATCGAGAAATCCATCTGGCGTACGCCGGAAAGGAATTCCTTGCTGTCGGACACCTGTCCGTCGGCCGTGAAGCGGAAGGACACGGGATACAGGTTCTGCTCGCCGTAGCCCTTGGGCCACCACAGGCGGGGGTTCTGCAAAGTCTGCGGGTCGAAAACGACATCCCGCTGCTCGCCGGCCTGCAGATCGACGGTCTCGGTCACGGCCAGGTCGCCGAACTTCCATTCCAGCGTACCGTAGACCGGTTTTTCGCCGTGGTTCACCAGCACGGCCTGGGCAAAGAGCGTGGCCTTCGTGGTATCCGGCAGCGGAAGTTCCGTCCGCACGAATGGATCCTCCACGGTAACAGGGCCGGTGTAAGCCACCCAGACATCGTCATAAATACCGATGTTGCGGCCGCGGACCGTAGGGATCCAGTCCCAGCCGATGGAAGCGTGCATCGTAGGATTGTCCCCGCCGAGCACGCCACCGTTCGACTGCGGCGTATAGGCCGTCTGCTCCTTGATCATTCCGTAGGAAGGGTTGTGGACGACCTGTACGGCCAGGGCGTTCTCCCCGTCGCGGAGGATGCCGGTCACGTCGAAGTCCGCCGTCCGGAAGGCACCGTCCACGATGCCGAGGAAGGCTCCATTCAGATACACGAACGCCTGGTAGTTGATCCCCTCGAAATGGAGGAACTGCCGGGGCGTGTCCGGATGGGCCGTGAAGGTGTCCCGGTACCAGAAATCGCTGCGGAAGTAGGAATCGGAGATGTAGAGTTGGTTGTCGCCGAAATTGGGATGTCCCACGGCCCCGTTGTCCACGTAGGTGGCGAGGACCGTGCCCGGAACGGTGGCGACCAGCCAGTCCCCATCATCAAAGCCGGCCGAGGAAATCTCATTCCCGGAGGCAGCCGTCTGGGGAGCCCGGTGCAGTTTCCAACCGCCGCCGGAAAGCATCTGGCGGGCGCCTTCCCGCTCGGCAGCCGCATGGGGAACGGCCCGGGTACCCCCCTGGCCATAGACTTCCCACTCGCTCAGTTCAAACGGCTGTCCGTTCCCGGTTCCCGCCAGGCACAGACGCACATAGCGGCCCTTCGCCTTGGAGAACTTGATTTCGGACTCCGCTCCCTCGAAGGAGGCGACCTCCTTCCAGTCCTTTCCATCGGCCGATGCCTGGACCGTTCCCTGCAGAGGACCGTTGATCCATGCAAAACGCATCTTGTCGAAGGTGGAGGGCGCTCCCAGGTCGATGCATACCCATTCCTTCTCCGCGCCGGCACTCTTCCAGGAACTGACGAACTGATTGCTCGGCATCACGTCCACGACGACATCGTCCTTGTAGAAGAACACCTCGTTCAGGTTGAAGTACCCCGGAAGGCCCGCAAAATGGAACCGGTAAGCGTCAAATGTGCCCGATACAGGCACGGAGAACTCCCAGTTGTGGATGATGAGGGTGTTTTCCGCCGCCCGGGGTCCGGCGCTGCCCAGCACCTGCCAGGTACCGTCATCGGCTTTGCCTTCCACCGTCAGCACCGTATTCTGCGGCCGGTTGCCGCCGGAGGCGACGAGAATCCTGTCCACCACGGGCTTATACCCGTGGAAAACGAGTTCAAAGTCAGCCTCGGGGCCCATGCAGATGATGCCGGCGTGGTTCTGGTCGGTCAGGAAAGTGCTCTCCGGCTTGGAGAGGGGCTCTCCGCCACGAAGCAACTCCGTCCAGGGAGCCGGTCCGTCGGCGACCAGGCCGTCGGTGACCAGTTGCGCGGTCTGGTTATAGTCCGCACAGGAAGAATGGGAGGCGGCACGCAGCAGCGCAATGTTCCGGTATCCGTCTCCCGGCTCGAGGGTCGGGGAGAAATTCTCGTCCGGACTGCCGGGATAGACACCGATCCCCAGGGACTTGGGTCCTTTTTCGTTTCCTGCACAGGCCGCCAGGGAGAGCAGCGCGAGGAGGGCTATCGTTTTTTTCATAGTGCGAGGTTCTTGTCGATGATTCGGTTCAGGGTTTCCACGGACAATCCGGTCCGGAGGCCGTCGGGAGCGGTGTGCAGGCAGTAGTCCACGAGTCGGTCCACCGTGGAAGTGGCGACATGCATCCGGGTGTCGGAGGAGGCGTAGTAGATGAATACCTTGCCGTCCTCATCGACGATCCAGCCGTTGGAGAACAGGACGTTCATCACGTCGCCGATGTACTCCTCCCCTTCCGGGGCCATGAAGAAGCCGGCCGGTTCCGCAATGATGCGCGTAGGTTCGTCCAGCGCCGTCATGTACATGTACAGCACGTAACGGAGGCCGCTGGCGCAGCCGCGCACGCCGTGTGCCAGGTGCAGCCAGCCCTGCGGCGTCTTGATGGGGGCCGGGCCTTCCCCGTTCTTGACCTCCTTGATGGTATGGTAATGGCGGAAATTGATGATCCGCTCATTGTCCGAAATGACCGCATGTTCCATCGAATCCACCAGCGCGCCGCCGATGCCGCCGCCGTTGCCGGCGTCGATGAAACCGTCCTGCGGACGCGTGTACAGGGCGTATTTCCCTTTCACGAACTCCGGGTGGAGCACCACGTTCCGCTGCTGGGTCGTACTGACCAGGTCCGGAAGCCGCTCCCAGTTCACCAGATCCTTCGTCCGGGCGATGCCCGCGGCCGCGACAGCCGATGACAGGTCGCCGGGGGCGGCCGCCGGATCCTTCCGCTCCACGCAGAAAATCCCGTAGATCCAGCCGTCCTCGTGCGCCGTCAGGCGCATGTCGTACACGTTCGTCGCGGGTTCCCCGTATTCCGGCATCGTGATGGGACGGTCCCAGAACCGGAAGTTGTCCACCCCGTTCGGGCTCTCCGCCACGGCGAAGAAACTCTTCCGGTCGGCGCCTTCCACGCGGCAGACCAGCACATACTTTCCGTTCCACTTGATGGCGCCGCTGTTCATCACGGCATGGATGCCGAAGCGCTCCATCAGATACGGATTCGTCTTTTCGTCCAGGTCGTACCGCCAGAACAAGGGTGCATGCTCCGCCGTCAGGATCGGATACTTGTAACGTTCATACACGCCGTTGCCTTCAACCGGCTCGTTCTTCCGCCCCAGCAGTCGCTCATGGCTGCGTTGCAGGGCAGAAAGCCTTTCACTGAAGTTTTTCATCTGTCTATTGTTTTTCAAACATGATCACATACTCAAGCGGCGCATTCACGAAGCGGTCCACGTCTTTCCAGCGGTCGTCCGTCGCCGGAATCGGGTCCATCAGGTGGAAAGCCAGGGCGAAACAGTTGTCGCGGACTTCGAAGGTCTTCCCATACACGAACTCGTGGACGCCCGGCGTGAGGAACTTGGCGACACGGCCGTTGTCGTAGGTGACCGTCATCGTCTTCATGTCCAGGGTGAACTCATGCTTGCCCTTCGGAATCATATTGTAGAACCGGGACAGGTCCTCGCCGGTCGCCTTCCAGGTATAGTTCCAGAAACCGCCGTCGTTGCCGGCCCACCAGTTGGTGGTACCCGTGACGGTCGTGCCCTCCATCGCGGTGACGGCAATCACGAATCCGTTGTCGGACTCCTTCCAGATGGTGTCATCCCAGTCCCAACTCTTGTCGATCGGGCTCACGAAAGCGGGATCGTCGCCGGAACCGCCCAGGACGAAGATGCCGAACGGGGAGGAATTGCCGCCGAAGACATTCCAACTGCCCGGCAGGCTGGCCCAGTCGAAGGTGCTGCCCGGTTCCACATACTCGAAGTCGGCGTCCGTGGTACGGGAAGCCTCGGGAACGATGAAACCGTCCGGAAGTTGTTCCATTTCGATGAACAGGGCGCGCGGACGGGCCGCGATCTTGTCGTAGTCCTTGTAGATGTTGTTCCAGTCGTCCTTGCCGCCCGTGATGGTGAAGGCCAGGGCCTGACGCGTGATGGTCACGGACTTGCCGCCCGATCCCGGAACCTCATAGGTACCGGGACCCAGGAACAGGGCCTGCGTGGTGCTTCCATCGGCCTTCGTGAAAGTCACGGTGTTCCCATCCAGGGCATACCGGCCCTCGGAGAGCGGCAGGACATCGTAGAACTTGCGCAGGTCCAGGTCCTTTCCGTTCGCGGGATTCACGCTGCCGGAATAGACGAACCACCAGTTGCGGGCGTCCTCGCCGGCGTAGTTCACGAACGTACCGTCCGGACGGAGTTGGTAGTAATTGTCCAGGAGCGCCGTGATGCCGCGGCCGTCCTCGGTGTTCCAGTAGTTGGTCTTGGTGAGGATGTCGATGACTCCGGCGCCGCCGTACTCCGGACCAGTACCGCCGCATACCCACATGTTGGTGATGCGGTAGGTCGGAATGTCCTGCTGCAGGGCGGACAGGTCCACGGAGAGTCCTTTCTTCAGGTCAACCGCCCCGACGCTGACGTGGGCCGTCGCCTTGTCGCCGGAATAGGCGACCACGGAAATGTCTTCGAAGGTGCCGGGAAGTGCGGAGAACGCGTAGGTTTCACCGGGCTGGAATGCGCCGGTCACCTCTACGAAATCCTCCGTGGCGGAGACAGCCGGGGTTTCCCCCGCGTAATCCGCCGTCACCGTGCCGGCGATGTTGCCACCGGAAGTCTGGAACCGGACCTTGGTCACCCCCTCATACCCGACGGAGAAATGGACCTCGGAGACCAGGCTGCGGAAATACAACTGGGTGCCGGAAGCCTTGGCCACCTTGAAGGCGGGACCGGCCGCTGCCTGGGTGGTGGGAATCTCGAAGGAAACGGTCGTTCCGTCGATGGATACGCCGTCCGCCGCAGGATACACGGCGACGAAAGCGGTTTTCCCTTCCGTCACCTTGCCCGGGAACTCGGCCACCTGGCCGGCGGCGGCCCGGTTGGTCAATGTCTGGACGGAAGTCCCGTCGGACAGGAGGATGGTCTCCCCTTGCGCCCAAGTGGCCTGGGAGCCGTCCGGAAGGTCCTCGATGGTGGCCGTGAAGACGACGTCGCCGGAAAGCGGGACATCCGGATTGACGTCCTCCGGGGTGTTCCCGGATCCGGAAACATCGGGAATCTCGATCGCATCGCCGCAGGACGCCAGAAGCGCCAGCGCGGGAACCAGAAGAATCAATGCTTTTTTCATATCGTGTGAATTTAATCTTTATTTCTTGAAAATGCGAGCGGCGAAGGCATACAACTGTTCCCGCCAGAACTGCCACTGATGGGCATAGGGGGCGGAATCAAAGACATGTTTGATGCCCAGCGAATCCAGTTTCGCGGAGAAGGCCTGATGACCCTCCCAGCGCTCATCCTCCGTTCCGCAGGAAACCCAAAGGAGGCGGAGGGATCCGTTGATGGCGGAAGCGTCCATCGGCACGCCATACGGCCCGAGGTCCAGTTCCGTGTCACTGAGCAGGCCGGCGCTGAATTCTCCGACCCAGGCGAACTTGTCCAGGTT
>JAFXMA010000025.1 GCA_017530725.1 Bacteroidales bacterium | reverse complement strand
TCCACTGGGTCGCCATCCCCAGGTCCGGATTCATCCACAGGCCGCCGGAATCCGGCCCGAGGGCCCAGGGCAGCAGGACAACGATGAAGCGGTCTTCCACGACGATCGTCTCACTCTTTCCCGGCTGCAAGGCTGCCTGATAGCGGAGTTCAAGCCGGCCGGTACGGATGTTATAGTCCATCAGCAGATCAAAGTTTTTCCCAAGTCCGGACGCACGATAGGTGTAGCCGGGCTCTTCCGGTGTAAGGACGATGTTATAGATGGTGGACATGCTGCCAAAGGAGCCATAAGAGAGGGAATAGGTTCCTTCGAAAAACTCGTACGGAAGCCAGTCCGAAGGGATGTATCCCTTGAAGGTTACATTCTGGGCGGGGGAGCGGAACGTCGTGTCGCTCTGAGCGAGATTGAAATCGAAGTCCATGCTGTCGAGGGTTTTGCCGAATACCTCGATGGGCTCGTAGAAAGAAAGGCCCTTCTCCGTGAGAATGTAAGGGACAGAGATTGTCCGCGCGATATCGTAGAGGGGGTTCCCATCCTTGTCGTTGCCGTAGGTTTCCATCTCGTAGGCGGTGAACTGATGATTTCGGACATCGACGTCCCCCGTCACCTTCTGCCCGTCGATCTCTCCGTCGAAGGAGCTCACGTAGAAGTTCCGGTTAATGTCGTACATCCTGGCGTTGAACTCTTCCATGGGCTGGGAGATGGGATAGAGGTTGCAGAACTTCCCGTTTCGTTTCCCTTTGAGATTCACGACTTTCTTGTCTTTGTCATAGCCGATGATGAAGAACTGGAAGTCGCCGCCCCGGCCTTCGTAATACTCGGAACTGGCGGTGCCGTACTTGTGGAGGATCGGGTTGTGTGTATCGAAGGAAAGGACGGGACCACTGTCGGATGTCAGCACGTAATGGCTGGTATAGGCCGCCGTAGCGTCCTCCTCACTCATGGCCGTAACAGTTCCCTTTTCGGAGTCGAACTTCAAGGCGATGTTGATGCCGCCGAAATCACCGTCTTCGTTGCCTACGAAATAGGCCATCCGCCATCCGTACTGTTCGCCCCCCAGCATCTGGTCCAGGTCGGCCAGGTAACCGGTCAGGCGCTCTGCGGAGGACTCGTCGAAATACTCGACATAACTCTTGAGGCAGGACTGGGTGGAAAGCCCCAGGAACAGGGCAAAACACAGGGTCAGGATTCTGTTCAATTTATGCATGATGCTCATCCTCCTTTATTTAATGTCAATGCTGTGCAGGTCCACAAAACCCTTGAAGACGTCCTCCTGCCGGCGCAGGACCGTTGCGCGGAGCACATCGATATCAATGTTGAAGGAATCCTGCATATACGTACGGACGATGTCCAGCTTGGCGTTGATCAGATGTCCTTTTTCACCGGCTTTCCCGATCTGCTCGTCCCACCATTTCTGGTCGTGGGTGATGTACTCGGACAGCATTTCGGCGAAGTCCTCCGTGTCGGAGTGCTGGGCGTAGTCGGTGATGAAACCGTTCTGGAGGAATTCCCGGTTGTAGGGGGCGTCGCTCCAGCTGTCGGCCACATACCCCGTACCGGTGATCATCGAGAAGTCCACGGGGAAGTCCACGGTCTGGTTCAGGATGTGGGTGAATTCGTGGTGGATGGTCTTGATGTAGTAGTGGTTCAGGTCTTCGGCGGTGTGCATGTACTGCGGGAGCAGGTTCACGCCCGCGAGGAAGATCTTCTTGCCGCCCTCGGCGGTACCGAGGATGATGGTGCCGTTGTTCCGGTACTCCCATTCTCCCGTGAGGAAGAACATCTTGGGGAAGTAACTGCGGGTGAACGTGATGCCGGCGACCTCGTCGTAAGTCTCGATGCAGAGATACTTCACCAGGTGGGCCATCACGATGGAATACTCGTAGTCGGCCGGGATGGTGAAATAGTTCATGTCGGACTCGTTCATTTCGAAGCGGTACTTGAAGTCGATGTTGTACGGCAGCAGGAAGTTGACTTCCAGCCAGCGGTCGAAATCGTTCTTCTTGGTCTCCGTCACCTTGATCACGCTGTTCTCGCTCATCGTCTCCTTGACGCAGGAGGCGGCGCAGAGCGCGGCGAGGATGATGGCAATATGAAGGATATGTCTTTTCATAACGCTCGTTCTTTATTGGTTGTCACGCGGATTGGGAGTGATGCCGGCGTCGCGGACCTTTCTCGGGATCTGGACGGCGGTTCGCTTGTCGAAAGGCTCGAGCGTGCCTGTGTTGCGGTAGGGCCGGCCCTCCGCATTGATGATGCGGCGGTCCAACTGGATACCGTAACGCTTCACGTCAAACCAGCGGAGTCCCTGTCCCAGGGTCTCCACCCGCTTGAGGGCGAGGACGCACTGGACCATGTTCTCCTGGGTGGAACCTTCCTCCAGGGTGATGAACTTCGGATGCAGGTGCTTCTTCACGCTGGAAGTGTCCCAGACGTGGTAAGGGGTGTTGTTGAACCATGAATTGACGCGGTCCACGTCCAGCACGCGCGGCGGACGGGTCTCGTCGGCGCCGGCGATGTTCCGGATCCAGAGGTTCACGTCGTTCAGGGCCTCGTCGTACTTGCCCAGGAGGGTGTTGGCCTCGGCACGCTCCAGGAGGACCTGGTCGGCGGCGAAGGCGGGATACACCGTGCGGTAATAGCCGATGCGGGCCACCGGATCCGTATACTCGAACAGGTAGGGGAGTTTCCAGAACATGGTCTTGTCCAGGTTCGTGGCCTCGTATTCCTTCATGCCCATGTAGTAGGTCTCGTTGCTGCCGTTCCACAAGTTCGGGATGGCCTCTCCCGTTTCGGTAGCGGCCAGGTAGTTGCCGTGCGAGTAGCGGGAATACACATAGTAGGGACCGAAGGCGAGACCCATCTTGGAATAGGCCGTCATCAGCAGGAGGTTGCAGTTCAGGCTGGCGTCGATGTAGTGCTCCACGATCGGGTCATACTTCTGGGTCATCGAGGCCTGGTAAGCCCAGTCGCGCAGCATGGCGGACGGGGAGGCGCCCAGGCACCTGGTCGCGTACTCCACGCTCTTTTCGAACTTCCCGTAGTAGAGGTAGAACCGGGCGGCGAGCGCGTAGGCGGCCTTCTGGTTGAAGTGGTACTTGGGAACCGTGTAGTATTTGTCGGAGACGTTCGGGAGGCCCGCTTCCAGGTCCTTCTCGATCATCTCGTACACTTCGGCGACCGTCCCGCGGTCATAGTGCGGGTTCAACTTGGACTCGCGCTTCTCCATGTAGGGGATGCCGAGGTCGCTGGTGCTGGTCTGCGGGTTGTAGGCGATGCAGAACACGTTGACCAGGATGAAGTGGTTGTAGGCGCGGCACAGGAGCGCCTCGGAACGCTCGGCGGAGAGATCCAGCGAGGAATCGATCCGGGACAGCGAGTCGATGGCGAAGATGGCCTCATTGGCACAGGCGATCGCGTGATAGGAGGCTTCCCAGATGGACTCCGGGTCCTCGTTGTCGCTCTCGGTCACGTCGTCCCAGGCGAAAACCTGGTCGATGAAACGGTCGGTATAGGGGTTGTTGGCGCCGTAGTCGTCCACGTTGTCGGACATGAACTCGGTGACCAGCATGTAGTCCGTCGGAGGATAGGCCGACACGAGGAGGGCCTGGATCTTTTCCTGGGTGTCGATCTCGGTACGGTTGTCCGGCATCTTGTCCAGGAACTTGTCACAGCCTGCCGCTGCAAGGAGGGCGGCCGCAAGGAAGATATAATGGATCTTTTTCATACTGCTTTTCTCCTTTTAGAATCCGAACTTGAAGGTGACGGTAAACTGCTTCGGGACCGGGACGGCGACGCCGCCGGTGTTGAAGAACTCGGGATCCTGGCCGTTCAGTTTCTTGTCGGCGTACAGGAGGAAGAGGTTGGTCGCCTGGACCTTGAGGGACAGGGTGCCCATGTGGAGGGCCTCCGTGACCTTCTTCGGGAAGTCGTAGCCGAGCGAGATCTCCTTCATGCGGATGAAGTCGCCCCGGGCGATACGGGCCGAAGAGTAGTTGTAGGCGTTGTAGGCGAACGGAAGTTCGGTGTTCGTCCGGTTCTGGATGCGGCTGGCGATGACGGGAACGTCGGTGACTTTCTCGTCGCCCGGGACCGTCCAGCGGTTGTTGAACTCCTTAGGCATCGAGTCGAGGTCGTTGTAGGAACTCGAGAACACGGGGTCGAGCCGGATCACGTTGCCGAAGGAATAAGTGATGAACACGTTCAGGCGCAGGCCCTTCCAGGTGAAGATGTTACCGAAGGAACCGAGGTCGGTCGGGTCGGCGTTGCCGGAGTACTCGAGGAAGTGCATCTTGTCCGGATCGGAGGTCTGGAAATAGATGTCGCTCACGGACACGTGGTCTTCCTTCAGTTCCCAGACACCGTTCGGGCCCTCTTCATACACGGACTCCTGGTCGCGGAAGGTCGGGAGACCCTCCTCGTTCAGGCCCATGAACGGGATCGAGAAGATACCGCGGACCGGATACCCCTCCTTCGCGAAACCGGAACCGGTGATGAGGTCGATGACGCGGGAAGTGTTCTGGAGTTTGGTGACGACGTTGCGGCCGTGCGAGAAGATGATGTTGGTGGTCCAGTTGAAGTCGCGGGTCTTGATGTTCTGCGTGGTGAGGCTGATCTCGAAACCGGAGGACTTCATCTCGGCCACGTTGCCGTACTTGACGACTTCACCGCCGACGCCGGGGGTGTTGACCGGGCCGATCAGGTCGAAGTTGTTGCGTTTGTACCAGTCGAAGGTGAAGTTGATGCGGTTGTTGAAGAAGCCGGCCTCGAGACCGAGGTTCAGTTCGTTCTTCTTCTCGTACGTGAGTTCCTCGTTTGCGAGTTGGTTGATGTCCAGGGCGACCTCACGGATGTTCGCGAACGGACGCCAGGGCGTGTGGCTGCTGATGACCACGGTAGAGTTCGTCACGTAGGACGGGCCGCGGTCGGCGGTCAGGGAGTAGGAAGCCTTGAGGCTCAGATGCGAGATGACATCCTGCAGCGGGCGCCAGAAGGCCTCGTCGCTGATGTTCCAGGCACCGGAGACGTTCCAGGTCGGGAGCCAGCGGGCGGTGCGGGCCTTGCCCAACTTGTTGGTACCCTCGTAGCGGTAGGTGCCGTTGAGGACGTACCTGCCCTGGTAGGAATAGGTTCCGTTGGCAAAGAACGCGACGCTGCGGTCGTAGTTCCAGGCGTAGGTGTAGTAGTTGGAGTTCTCCTCGGAACCCTGCTTGAACACCTGGTAGGCATAGTTCGGAATCTCACCCATCGTGTACTGGAGACCCCAGCCGCGGAACCACGTGTTGTGGCGGGTGATGTCGGCCCACTCGGTACCGCCGAACAGGTTCACGATATGCTTGTCGGCGAAGGTCTTCGTGAAGTTGGCCGTCGCACGGAAGTCATAACTGAGCATGTTGTTGTCGGACCGCTCGTAGATACCGCCGTTCGGCAGGACGGAGATCGGAAGGGCATAGGGGTTGTCCGGGTCCGTGTACAGGAACGGGTTGGAGTTCCGGATGGTGGAGGTGCCCATCGCCCGGTAGGCCTGTGCCTGGTTGGAGCCGTCCAGGATGTTGTGCTCCTGGGACGTCTGGGTGTACTTCGCTGCGGCGATGGCGCTGAGTTCGAGTTCCGGGATGACCTTGTACTTGATCTCGCCCTGGACGCGGAGGTCCTGGACGTTCAGGTCGATGTAGTTGTTGTCCAACTCGTCCTTGATGTTGAACGGCGCATAGTTGCGGGTATAGAACTCGTCCGGGTCCAGGGCGCGGGACGTGTTCAGCGCGTAGGAATACGGGTTGATGTCGAAGTCACGCTTGACCTCGCCGTACACCGGGTCGATTTCACTGGACAGGGTTCCCGGCGCGCGCTGCTTGCGGTAGGACGCGTTGGCGATCATGTTCACCGACAGGTTCTGGAAGATCTTGTAGGTGGTGTTCAGGTTGGCCGTGTAACGCTGCACCGAACTCTGAAGCGTCCAGCCCGGATCGTCCATCAGGGACAGGGAGGCATAGTAGTTGGATTTCTCCGAGCCGCCCGAGGTGGACACGGAGTGGTTGTGCTGCATGGCGTTGGTGAACAGAAGGTCGAACCAGTCCGTGTTGCGGTACTCGGCGGCACGGAGGTAGGCGGCGCGCGCCTCGTCCGTATTCTGGAGGCCGAACTTGCCGGAGGTGGCGTCGTACTGGCTGATCAACTGGTACATCTTACCGTAGATACCGCTGTTCATCGAGTTCGCCGTCTCCGCATAGTTCAGGTAACCCTTCTGCTGGAGTTCCTGGTAGATGGACATCTGGTCCTGGGAGTTCATGATGTTGAAGGTGGAGTACATCGGCTTCAGGCGGACGGTGTATTCGCCCGTGTAACTGATGTGGCTCTGGCCCGCCTTACCTTTCTTGGTCGTGACGACGATGACGCCCGCCATCGCGCGCGCACCATAGATAGAGGTGGCGGAACCGTCCTTCAGGATGTCGAAGGATTCGATGTCGTCGGAGTTGAGGCCGGCGATGGCGCTGGAGATCAGCGTGGAGGCGTCACCGGACGACAGGTCGTCGGCGGAGACGTCCACGACGTCCTCCATGATCACGCCGTCCACGACCCACAGCGGCTTGGAAGAGCCGTAGATGGAGGTCGCACCGCGCACGCGGATTTTCGGGGCGGTACCGAACGTACCGGACACGTTCTGGACCGAGACGCCGGCCACCTGGCCTTCCAGGGAACGGGAGATGTCCGCGATACCCGCCAACTTGGCGTTCTCGGCATCCACCTTCGTGGTGGAACCGGTCATCAGCCGGCGGTCAACGGTCTGCATGCCGGTGGCGACGGCGGCGTCCAGGACCGTAGAGTCGTCCTCGAGGACGAACCGCATTACCGACTGCTTCGGCTGGCGCTGGTCCTTGTAGCCCATGCAGGAGGCGACGATGTAGCCTGCTCTGTCGGGGACATTCTTGAGGGTGAAGTTACCGTCCAGGTCGGTCAGCGTACCGACATTCTGGTTTCCCTCCACGAAGACGGCCGCTCCGACGACAGGTTCTCCCTGGGCGTCCACGACGATACCGTTGACCGTCGTCTGGGCCGAGGCGAGAAATGCCGTGCAGAGCAAGCCTGTCAGAAACAAGAGGATCCTTTGCTTCATAGGTTGTCTGTTTATTATAATGTCAATTGTTACCTTCTTCTGTACAAAGGCGTTTAGCCGACAAATTTCGGAAGATTATTCCAAATATCCAAACGCCCCCTTTTGAGGGGAGAATTTGGTTTTTACAAATTGTTTGTCTATCTTTGACGCCAATCGGCTTTAAGCCAGCCGGGAAGTCATTTTGATAATTCTTACGATATGAAGAAACAGTATCTTGAACCCGAGGTACGCATCGCGTATGTCGGCTTTGAAGTGAATTTCCTCACTTCGGAAATCTCTGTTGGAGGTGTCGGAGGCGAAGACTTCGACGATCCTGACGATCCGTTCGATCCGTGGTCTTAATGTCTAACCAGAAAAGAATGAAGATCATGAAGAAATTGTTCTACAGCGTCCTTGCGCTCGCGGGAATCCTTGCCGTTTCCTGCAACAAGGAAATCGAGAAGCCGGTGACCATCACGGACTTCGAATCCGTTTCCACGCACACGGTTACCGTCCGTGCCGATTTCGGTGCCGAAACCCGTACGGCTTATGCCAACGACAAGACCTTCTCCTGGGTCCAGGGTGACACCATCCAGGTCTATACCGTCAACGAAGAGACGGGCATGGCCCGGGTTGCCAAACTGGTCGCGCAGGAAAGCGGCGCCTCCGTCGACTTTGTCGGTGAGGTCGAGGATGGTTTCGAACTGACGTCTTTCGCCGTTTACACGGCAAAGAGCAGTTGGCTCTCCTGGGACGAGAATAACTTCTATGTCTATCTCCCCGGCACGACGGCCATCGATAACGACGAATACCAGTTCAATGTGGACAGCGATAATCCGATGTCCAATGTTCCGCTCGTGGGCAGTGTGGACAGCGAAGGCGTCCTCCACTTCTCGACGGCGACCGGTGTCCTCAAGTTCAATCTGACGGACCTGCCTTCCGAGGCGACGTATTTCGAACTGGGAGCCGATGACGGCAACATGCTGCAGGGTTACTTCTCCGTGGATGTCGAGAACGGTACGATCAACCGGGAAGGCGGCCGTGAAGGTACCTATACTTATACGGATAAGGACGGTAATGAGCAGACTGCCCGTTACAGTTATTCCAATCTCTTCTACGTGTTCACTCCGAGTGCCGCCGGCGAGGCCACGATCTATGTCCCCGTTCCCGTGGGCACGCTCGGAGCCGGCGCCACCGTCCGCATCTACAATGAAGATGACGAAGTGATCTTCACCAAGAAGACCACCAAGGACATCACCGTCACGCGGAACAAGGTTACCGAATTGGCGGCGCTGTCCGCCAAGGTGGAGTGGGTCTCCCTCGGTACCGGCAAGTTCGGTGACCACTATCATTTCAACGCCGATTACGACGTGGATGTGGAAATCCAGCAGAATGGTTCCGACCCGACCGAGTTCCGTCTCGTGAACCCTTACGCCGGATACCGTGAACTGGCCGAGTACGAGGCAACCGGTGACGAAACCGGCCCGGATCCGTATCTGGTCTTCCGTATCCTCCGCAAGGGCGAGCGCGTGGGCGGAATCACCGTTACCCACGACGATCTCGTTTACTTCGACGCCTACTACACCGGCATGATCGACGACAGTTATGGCGTGGATCCTTTCCTTGCCCACCCGTCCCGTTGGAGTTCCGAGTTCCCGGAGGACGACTGGCTGCGCAGCATTGTCGTGAAGTATCAGGCTGACGGCGTGACGCCCGCCAATGTCCAGTTGGCTCCGGTCTTCTTCTGGGTCACCGACAAGGAAGCAGGAAGAGGTTACTGGTCCGGAGACACCAATCTGGCTGCCAACAACATGATCGAAATCAAGTTCCCGGGCGCTGAGCGCGTTGACCTTGAGGCTTCCGTCTCCTATCTGGAGATTGCCGATTCTACGCCTGCCCAGGCAACCGCTATCGTCGAAGCGACTTTCTCCAACGCGATTGCCAGCGCGAAGATCGTCATCGCGGCCGATGAGACGAAGGCTGCCGAAGCCCTCGCCAGCGGTGCTGATGCCACGATGGTGACCGCCGCCGGCGAATGCGAAGTGAAACTTCCCGCCAATGCACCTTCCGGCGATTACTATGTCTTCATGCAGACCACGGTTGCCGAGGGCCTGACTCCCGCCTGCAACCAGTTGATCATGTCCGACAAGTTCTATTACAATAACGAGGAGACCGACCTTGGTCTTGACCTGTCCGTCCTGCTGGGTTCCTGGACTGGCGATATCATCCGTAATGTCTCCGGCCAGTATTCCCAGGACACCTTCTCCATGACGATCGAAGAGTCGGACAATCCGCTTTCCGGCGATGTCCTGCTTACCGAGATCTACGGCGAACCGGCCACCATTCCGGTCTATGGATGGTTCGACGGAAAGACGGGAACGCTGACGATCGCTCCCGATCAGCCTTGGGCGGAGTTCAACGATACTTATGATGTCGGCATGGTGGATGCCCAAAGCCCGAACAAGGATCTCTCCTTCCGTTACAGAGCGGATGGTACGCTCTACCTGCAGAGTTGTGAATTCGTTGCCTTCTACCTGTATGACAAGGGAACGACAACCCAGTCGGATTACTGGTGGGGCTATTTCTACGGCGATACGGAAGACTATCATCTGACGATGACCAAGGACGACGCCTCCTCCACGGGTTCCGCACCTGCGGCGCTGAAGGGGACCCGTTCCATGAATGGCAAGGCCGTGTCCAAGATCGGCACGTCCGTCCGTGAAGCCGCCCGTATGCGGTAGTTCCTTCTCGGAGCATAAGATGAAGCCCGGCCAATCGGCCGGGCTTCTTTTATGATATCAATGTCCAGGATCGGACTTACAGCGTATCCTGCTTGAGTTTCTCGATGTAGCGGTTGATACGCTGGAGTTCCCGCGGAATCGGAATCGACTGCGGGCAGTGGGAGAGGCATTCTCCGCAGTGGATGCAGTGGTCGGCCTGGCGGAGGGTCGGGATGGCCCGGTCGTAACTGACCAGGTAGGCCCTTTTCAGTTTCCGGTAATCCTCCTGTTCCCGTGTCTGGGCGTAACGGCCTTCCGTGACGGAAGTGTTGTAGTGCTTGAAGATGCCCGGGATATCGATGCCCCACGGGCACGGCATGCAGTACTTGCAGTCGGTGCAGTTCACGGTGGGATACTCCATCATCTGGGTCGCCATCCGTTCCATGAATTCCAGTTCCTCTTCGTTCAGCGGCTTGAAGTGCGTGAAGGTCTTGATGTTGTCCAGGAGCGGGTCCATGTTGGTCATGCCGCTCAGGGCGCAGAGCACGCGCGGATGGGTGCCGCAGAAACGGAAGGCCCAGGAGGCGATGGACTTGTCGGGTTCGCGCTCCTTCATCTGCTGGGCGATGGCATCGGGCACGTTGGCCAGGCGGCCGCCCAGGAGGGGTTCCATGATGACGATGGGAATCCCGCGCTTGTCCAGTTCCTCGTACAGGTAGGAGGCGTTGGCATTTCTCCGGCCGTCAGCGTGGTTCCAATCGACATAGTTCATCTCGATCTGGACAAAGTCCCAATGGTACTCTCCGTTGTCGTGCAGGGCGATGAGGCTGTCGAAGTCGGAGGGACTTCCGTGGAAGGAGAAACCCAGATTGCGGATGCGTCCGGCTTCCTTCTCCTTGATGAGGAACTCCATCATTCCGTTGTCCACATAGCGCTTCCGGAAGGCTTCCACGCCGCCGCTGCCGATGGAGTGCAGGAGATAGTAGTCGAAATAATCCGTCTTCAACTGATCGAAGGAGTCCCGGTACATCTGGATGGAGGCCTCCGGCGTCTGGTTGTTGAAGTTGGACAGTTTCGTGGCGATGAAATACTTGTCACGCGGATGGCGGCTGAGGGCGATGCCCGCAGCCTTCTCCGACTGGCCCATCAGGTAGGCGGGGGAGGTGTCGAAGTAATTGATTCCGTGTTCGAGGGCGTAATCGACCATCTCGTTCACGGCTTCCTGGTCGATGACGCGCTTTCCGTCCTTCTCGACCATGGGCCAGCGCATGCAGCCGAAACCGATGAGGGAGACCTTGTCCCCGTTGACGGGATTCTCCCGATAGACCATCTGTTCGGGACCTTCCTCGGCCGCAGCCGCGGGGGCGGTCTTCTTCTTGGGCGCACAGCCGACGGCGGCGGCACCCAGGGCGAGCGCGCCGGCGCCCGATATCTTGATAAAGTCTCTTCTTTCCATACTTATTCCTCGATATGGTTATGCCGTCCATTGACGGTAATCGCGCTGATCGGCCGGGCCGGGCACAGGTTTTCGCAGGCGCCGCAGCCGATGCACTTCTCTTCATTGACGACGGGCCTGCGGTAGCCGGTCTCATCGTCCTTGACGAGCATGATGGCGCCGGCGGGGCAGTGGCGGGCACAGTTGCCGCATTCCACGCCTTTCTCCACCACGCAGAGTTCCGCGTTCACACGGGCCGTACCCACATGGTACTGCGTCTTTTCCTCCTTGGTGATCTTCCGGATGGCTCCGGTCGGGCAAAGTTCCGAGCAGCGGGTGCACTCGGGACGGCAGTAGCCGCGCTCGTAACTCATCTCGGGCTGCATCAGGTGCTGCAGGTCCGTCGAGGGACGGAGCACGTTGTTCGGGCACTCGGCGACGCACAACTGGCAAGCCGTGCAGCGGCGGTAGAAGTCCTTGACGCTCTTGGATCCGGGGGGCGTAAGCGGGATGTCACGTTCGGGCACCTCCTTGTCCAGGATGGTGGCGAATCCGCCGTCCACCTTCTTCTCCTGCGCCTTCAGCGCAGCCGTTCCCACGGCCAGCGCGGCGCCGGTGATGAATGCCCGGCGGCCGCCGTCATTCGCAGATACCGGTTTGTCATTCTGAGGCGAAGCCGAAGAATCTTTCTTCCCCCAGGCGAACCTGTACTTCAGCCCGCCGAACTTGCAGGTGTCGATGCAGTTGAAGCAGTCCACGCAGCGGGAGTAGTCGATCCTGCGGTTCTCCACATCGATGCAGGCGGCCTTGCAGTTGTGTTCGCACTGCTTGCATCCCTTGCACACGTTCGCGTCGATCATCGGACGGAACATCGCGAAGCGGGAGAAGAAACTGAGCGTGGTGCCCACGGGGCAGATGGTGTTGCAGTACGTGCGGCCGTTCCGCCACGCCAGGATAACCACTACGACCAGGGTGACCGCTGCCACGATGAAGGTGGGCAGACTCCGCAGCCAGACCTCCTTGTCGTAGAAGGCATAACTGCCCGCCCGCTCCGCCAGCGAGGCGAAGAGGTTGTTCACCCAGATATAGACCGGCTGGAACAGATTCTGGACGATGCGTCCCCAGGCACTGTACGGGGCCAGGAGGGCCACCAGCGCCTGCACGCCCACGATGAGGGCAATGACGAAGAGCACCCACACCCCGTAGCGCAGCCACTTCATTTCGGGGCTGTAACTGTACGGCTTGCGGTTCTTCCTGCGGCGCTTGCGCGCCACATTGAGGTGCGCCACACCATCCTGGAACACACCCAGGGGGCAGATGACGGAGCAATAGACGCGTCCGAAAACGAGGGTCAGGAGGACCAGGCCGACGATGACGGCCACGTTGAGGGCCAGCACGGCCGGCAGGAACTGGATCTTCGCCATCCAGCCGAGCCATCCATGCAGCGCTCCTGTGAAATCCAGGAACAGCAACGTGATGCCCAGCCAGAAGATGACGGCCAGAGCGATGCGTATTTTCCTAAGCATTTGACCAATTATTGTTGTATCAGACAAATATAGGAAAAAATACTCAATTCAAGATGACCAGCGCGCGGGAAGGATGAGAAAACGTGAGTTTAACGATATCGGCATCAGCCCGGTTCAGCGTGGCCGGCCACCAGTTGTCGAAGACGACCGCATCGGTAGGCCACTGGAGCCCTTCGGATTTGATAGTCAATGTGTTATCGGGAGAAAACAGGGATACGCGCCGCCCTTTCCCCACATGCAGTTCGCAAGTATCGGTGATGGCGAACGCAGTCGAATGGTCCGACACCATCTCCACGCGGATCCCTTCGAGGTCGAACATCCGGGTATATTCCATCAGCAGGCCCAGATTGCCCACGGTATGGTCCTCCCGGAGTCCCGTGGCCCCCAGGATTTGGATATCCGTCACGTCCGGATGATGCCGCAGCACGTACCGCATCGCCTTCGTCAGGTCATTGTAGTCCTGTTCCTCCACCCGGACGACGATCGGTGCCAACTTTTCACGCCACCGCCTCGGCAGCGAATCCAAATCCCCGATCACCACCTCCGGCATCCGCTCCTCCCCGAACTTCCGGATATACTTCACCGCCGCCCCGTCGCAGCACACGACCGCATCCGCATGCTCCAGCAGATACAGCGGGTACGCATTCCGGGGGAATTCCCCATTGCACAGGATGGCGACCGTCTTCATGAGGCACTAAGCATCGACCTCCGGTTTGGTCTTCAGGATCTCGGCCTTCGAAGTCCCCTGGGACGTGGTGTAGGTCTCAGGCTCCCGGAAACCGAGAAGGAAGGCCTTGACGTCCATCCGCTTCTTACCCGCGAGTTGGATATCGGTGAGCGCGAGCGCCCCGTCCTTCGTGGCGACGGCGAGATAGGTCTTGCCGTCGGAGAGAACCGTGCCCGGCGCGGCGTGGAGGTCGGAACGCATTTCGCCGAAGAAGACCTTCAGTTGCGTGGCCTGGCCGTCCCGGACGAGTTCGGTGAAAGCCCCGGGGAACGGGGAGAGACCGCGGACGAGGTTGTAGATGTTCCGGGTGGTGTCGTTCCAGTCGATGTGCTGGAGTTCCCGGGTGAGTTTCGGGGCGGGGTGCAGGACCTCGGAGCCCTGGACGAAACTGCGCTGGACGCGGGTTTCGACATTCTTCTGGATAATGCCTTCGACCGTCTGGACCACGAGGTCGGCCCCGATGGCCATCAGTTTGTCGTGGACGTCGCCGGCGGTGTCCCTCGGTTCCACCCGGCATTCCTGGCGCAGGAGGATGCCGCCCGTGTCGATCTTCTGGTCGATCATGAAGGTCGTCACGCCGGTGAGGTTCTCCCCGTTGATGACGGCCCAGTTGATCGGGGCGGCGCCGCGGTACTGCGGCAGGAGGGCGGCATGGAGGTTGAACGTGCCCATCTTGGGCATCTTCCAGACCACCTCCGGCAGCATCCGGAAGCCGACGACCACGAAGAGGTCCGCCTTCCAGGCCGCCAGGGCCTCCAGGAAAGCCGGATCCTTGAGTTTGTCGGGCTGCAGGACGGGAATGCCGTTTGCCACGGCGTATTTCTTCACGGCGCTTTCGTTGACCTTGAGGCCGCGCCCACTGGGCTTGTCGGCAACGGTCACGACGCCGACCACCTTGTAGCCGCGCCCCTTGGTGAGGGCGTCGAGCGGGGCCACCGCGAATTCCGGCGTGCCCATGTACACGATACGGGTCTTCTTGAACAGGGACATGATCTTGCTGAACGCTTTTCTCCGCCAGGTCTTGAACGCATCCAGGTTCAGCGACTTCTCCCGGATGGCCATCCAGGTGAGGAAGACGCCGATCGGCGCCAGGACGAAGGTCGATATGAAATCGCCGATGAAGGGCGTCGTCGCACCGTCGCGGGCCAGTTTCGTGCCCGAGATGTCCACGACCCAGTACAGGACGAAGAACAGGATGGACACGACGGCGGGAGTGCCCAGTCCGCCCTTGCGGATGAGGGAGCCGATGGGCGCGCCGATGAAGAAGAGGATGAAGCAGGCGAGGGCCTGGGCGTATTTCTTCCAGATTTCCACCTCGCTCAGCCGGAGGAGGCGGGTGTATTCGTAGGCTTCCATGCCCTGGGTCTGGACGATGGACTGGATCTGGTTCGCATTGGAGACGGCCATCTCATAGATGCGCCTGCGCTCCACGGGGTCATTCCATTTCTCCGGCCGGTGACTCAGGTCATAGGGTTTCTTGGCTGGATCCTTCCACCCGGAATCCAACTGTTTCTGCCACTGCAGCGAATACGAAGTCCTCAGTTCCCGCAGGAATCTCTGCACGCCTTCGTCCGACTTTTCGGCCAGGGAGTCCCGCCCGTGCTTGAGTTGGGCGTTGGACATGGACCGGACCTGCTCGCCGTAGCGGGCGGAGTCGGAATGCTGGAAGGAATAGTTCTCCAGCGGGATCACCATCTCCTGGCGGGCGAAATGGATCCGCTGCAGGGCGAGGGTGGTGTCCCGGTATTTGCGGGTGTTGTTCTCCTGGTAGTTGGTGCCGTTGTACAGTTGGAAGGTCAGGTAGTCCTTGGCCTTGGACATTTTCATCAGGCCGCTGTCGGCGACGGTCAGGCGGAGGTTGCCCTTGTCGGTCGTGTGGTCGTACACCATCACCCCGTACATCATCCCGGAGTCCTTGTCCCGGTCGTCGATACGGAGGATATACCCTTCGATGCCGTCGTAGAAGGTCCCGACGGGAATCTTGATCTCGGACTTGGTGCGGCCGATGTCGTCACGCATCGTGTAGATCTGGTTGATGGAGTAGGGGACCAGGCGGTCGCCGATGAAGAAAGCGGCGACGGCGATGAGGGCGCTGGCGAGGGTTACGGGGAGGAGGATGCGGGCGAGGGAGATGCCCGCGGAGTTCATGGCCGTGAGTTCGTAATGCTCGCCCAGGTCGCCGAAGGTCATCATCGACGCCAGGAGGGTCGCCAGCGGCAGTGCCAGCGGCAGCACCTGGCAACTTCCCCACATGAGGAACTCCAGGATGACCTTGAGTTCCAGTCCCTTGCCGACCAGTTCATCGATGTACAGCCACAGGAACTGCATCACCAGGATGAAGATGACGATCGCCAGGATCGCGAAGAACGGTCCGATGAACGACTTCAATATGAACTGGTCCAGTTTCTTCATGAGATTCTTTCGCTTCGCTCAGAATGACAGGAAAACTTCGCTCGGAATGACAGGGGCGGTTATGCCGTAGCCAGTTCGAGGAGTTTTTCGAGGGCGGGCCGGAGGCTTGCGGTGTCGCGGCCGCCCGCCGTGGCGAGGCCGGGCTGTCCGCCGCCGCCGCCCTGGATGAGTTTCGCGGCTTCGCGGATGTCCTTGCCGGCGTTCTTGCCCTTCGCGACGAGGTCGTTGGAGTACATCGCAAGGAGGTTGGGCTTGCCGCCGAACTCATAGGCGCCTACGAGCACGAGATTCTCGGCCTTCTTCTGCAAAAGGAGCGCCATGTTGCGGGCGAAGCCCGGATCTACGGACATCTCGAACCTGGCGACCCGGATGCCGTTCACGACCTGGGCGCCGGCATACAGGCGCTCGGCCAGTTGCGCGGCCTTCTCGGCCGCCGCGGCCTCGAGTTGCTTGCGCGCGTCGGTGTTCTCCTCGACCAGTTTGCGGATGGCGCCGGCGAGGTCGGGCGTGTTGTTGAAGAAGGATCTCGCGCTGCGGAGGGCATCCTCCATCGCATGGACATAGTTCTCGGCCGCTTCGCCCGTCAGGGCCTCGATCCGGCGGACGCCGGCGGCGATGGCGCTTTCGGACACGATCTTGAACAGGCCGATGTTGCCGGTCGCGGAGGTGTGCGTACCACCGCAGAGTTCCACGGAACCGCCGAAGCGGACCACGCGGACCACGTCGCCGTACTTTTCACCGAACAGGGCCATCGCGCCCATCGCGCGGGCCTCGTCCATCGTCGCGTCACGCTTCTCCCAGAGGGGATCGTTGGCGCGGATGAGGGCGTTGACCATCTTTTCCACCGCGAGCATTTCTTCGTCCGTCATCTTGGCGAAGTGGGAGAAGTCGAAGCGGAAGTAGTCCGGGCCCACGAAAGAACCCTTCTGCTCCACG
>JAFXMA010000024.1 GCA_017530725.1 Bacteroidales bacterium | reverse complement strand
CTGGAGGCTTTCTGCCGGGATTTCGCGGCCCTGGAGGGGCCGAAGGTCCTGGTCCATGGCGGCGGTGCCCTGGCCGGACACTTCCAGAAGGCCCTCGGCATCGAGCCGGTCAAATATGAAGGCCGGCGGGTGACGGACGCCGCCACCCTGCAGGTCGTGACGATGGTCTATGCCGGCTGGTGCAACAAGCGGGTGGTCTCCCTCCTGCAGGCCGCGGGCTGCGACGCCGTCGGGCTCTCCGGATGCGACGGATCCGTCGTCACGGCGGCCAAGCGGCCGCCCCTCACCCTGTCCGACGGCCGGACGGTCGATTTCGGCGAGGTGGGCGACGTGACGCCCGGGAGCGTCCGGACGGAATTCCTGCAACTGCTTCTGGACAACGGTTATACGCCGGTCCTCTGCGCCATCAACCACGACGGCGCCGGCCGGTTGCTCAATACCAACGCCGATACGGTCGCCGCTTCCGTGGCCGCCGCGCTCGGGGCCGGTCTCACGACCTGTTTCGAGCAGCCGGGTGTGCTCCTGGACCGGAATGACCCTTCCAGCGTGATCCCCGCCATTGACAGAGCCTCCTATGCCGCCCTGAAAGCGGAAGGCGTCGTGGCTGAGGGCATGATCCCCAAACTGGACCAGGCCTTCGACGCCCTCGACAAGGGTGCCGTCGAAGTCCGCATCTGCCACAGTTCCGCCCTGCTTTCCCATTCCGGCACGACGGTCACCTTGGGCCCTTCTGCCATTCTGAGCGAATCGAAAGAATCTCGGCCATGACCAGGAAACCGGCAAAACTCCTTCTCGGCAACGGCCAGGCCCTGGAAGGCTGGAGTTTCGGATATGACGGCCCGACAACCGGCGAGGTGGTGTTCTCCACCTCGATGGTAGGCTATCCCGAAAGCCTGACCGACCCTTCCTTCGAGGGGCAGATCCTCTGCGTCAGTTATCCGCTCGTGGGCAATTACGGCATCCCCGACATGGCGGCCGGTCCGGACGGGCTCGCGCTTCGCGCCGAGTCGGAACGGATCCACGTCCGGGGGCTCGTCATTGCCGATTACAGCGAGAACTACAGCCACTGGGACGCCGTCGAGAGCCTGGGCGACTGGCTCCGGCGGGAGCATGTCCCGGGCATTTCCGGCATCGACACCCGCGCCCTCACCCGCATGATCCGGGAGGAAGGCGTCATGCCGGGGGAGATCGTGATCGACGGCTGTCATTCTGAGGAGGCCGCTTGCGGCCGACGTGAGAATCCGGAGAATCTCGTCGCCCGGGTCAGTTGCCGCGAAGTCCTTCATTACGGCAAGGGTCCGAAGCGGGTGGTCCTGGTGGACTGCGGCGTCAAGCACAACATCCTCCGGTGCCTTGTCGGCCGGAACATCGAGGTCGTGCGGGTGCCGTGGGACTACGACTTCACGGGGATGGACTATGACGGCCTGTTCCTGTCCAACGGTCCGGGCGATCCGGCCGTTTGCCGGGCGACCATCGACCATCTGCGGAAAGCGCTGCAGGGAGACCGGCCGGTCTTCGGGGTGTGCCTCGGAAGCCAACTGATGGCCCTGGCGGCGGGCGCGAAGACCTTCAAGTTGCCGTACGGTCACCGCAGCCACAACCAGCCCGTGCGCCGCGTGGGCACGGATCGCTGCTACATCACCTCCCAGAACCACGGATACGCCGTGGACCCGGCCACGCTGCCGGAAGGCTGGGAACCTTTCTTCGAGAACCTGAACGACGGAACCAACGAGGGCATCCGGCATCTGGAGAAGCCCTTCTTCGCCACCCAGTTCCATCCGGAGGCGTCCGGAGGTCCGGTGGATACGGAGTTCCTGTTCGATGATTTCCTGTCCCTGCTATGATCCGGAAAGTGCTCATCCTGGGCTCGGGCGCGCTGAAGATCGGCGAAGCCGGAGAATTCGACTACAGCGGTTCGCAGGCCCTCAAGGCCCTGCGGGAAGAGGGCGTCCGGACCGTGCTCGTGAACCCCAACATCGCCACGGTCCAGACCTCGGAGGGTGTAGCGGATGCGGTCTATTTCCTGCCCGTGACGCCGTCCTTCGTAGAGAAGGTGATCCGGAAGGAGCGCCCCGACGGCATCCTTCTTTCCTTCGGCGGCCAGACCGCCTTGAACTGCGGCGTGGAGTTGTTCCGCAGCGGCGTCCTCAAGCGTTATGGCGTGGAGGTGCTGGGAACGCCTGTGGAAACCATCATTGACACGGAAGACCGGGAACTGTTCGTCGCCCGGCTGGACGAGATCGGCGTGAAAACCATCCGTTCCCATGCGGCTACGACACTCCAGGAGGCACGGGACGCCGCCTGCGAGGTGGGCTATCCCGTCATCATCCGGGCCGCTTATGCGCTGGGCGGACTGGGCTCAGGCTTCTGCGAGGACGAGGCGCAACTGGACGCCGTGGCCAGCAAGGCCTTCACCTTCTCGCCCCAGGTGCTCGTGGAGAAGTCCCTCCGCGGCTGGAAGGAAATCGAATACGAGGTGGTCCGCGACCGCTTTGACAACTGTATCACGGTCTGCAACATGGAGAACGTGGACCCGCTGGGCATCCACACGGGCGAGAGCATCGTCGTCGCCCCGTCGCAGACCCTCACCAACGATGAATACCATTTCCTGCGGAAGACCGCCATCGACATTGTCCGCCATCTGGGCATCGTGGGCGAGTGCAATGTCCAGTACGCCTTCAGCCCCAACGGGGAGGACTACCGGGTGATCGAGGTCAATGCGCGGCTCAGCCGCTCCTCGGCCCTCGCGTCCAAGGCGACGGGCTATCCGCTGGCGGCCGTGGCGGCCAAACTGGGCCTGGGCTACGGCCTGCATCAACTCAAGAATGCCGTGACGCGCACGACGCCCGCCTTCTTCGAGCCGGCCTTGGACTATGTCGTCGTGAAGATCCCGCGCTGGGACCTCGCGAAGTTCAAGGGCGTTTCCCGGGACATCGGCCCCGGCATGAAGAGTGTGGGCGAGGTGATGGCCATCGGCCGGACTTTCGAGGAGGCTATCCAGAAAGGCATCCGGATGATCGGGCAGGGGGCCAACGGCTTCGTCTGCAACAAACCGTATGTGACGGAGGACCTGGATTTCGCCCTGTCGCATCCCACGGACACGCGCATCTTCGCCATCGCCGCGGCGTTCGAGTCGGGGTACAGCGTGGACCGGATCCACGCGCTGACGCATATCGACCGCTGGTTCCTGGACAAGTTGGCCCATATCGAATCCACCTACCGGGCCCTGGAGGCCTGCTCCTCGCTGGAGGAGGTCCCGTACGATCTGCTCAAGCAGGCGAAGGTCGAGGGATTCTCGGACATCCAGGTGGGCCGGGTGTTCGGCATCGGCGAGGAGGCGGTCCGGGCACGGCGTGTCGCGCTGGGCATCCGCCCCTCCATCAAGCAGATCGACACCCTGGCGGCCGAATTCCCCGCGGTTACGAATTATCTGTATCTGACCTATCAGGGCTCCTGTGACGACGTGGAGCCGGAGGATCCGGGCCGCAGCGTCATCGTGCTGGGCTCCGGCGCCTATCGGATCGGCAGCAGCGTGGAGTTCGACTGGTGTGCCGTGAGTACGGTCAAAACGCTGCGGGAGAGCGGCCGCAAAGCCATCGTGGTCAATTACAACCCGGAGACGGTGTCCACCGATTACGATACCTGTGACCGGCTCTATTTCGACGAACTGAGCCTGGAGACGGTGTGGGAGATCTGTATGCGGGAGCGTCCCGACGGGGTGGTCGTCAGCGTGGGCGGTCAGATTCCCAACAACCTGGCCCTGCCGCTGGACCGCTGCGGAATCCGCATCCTGGGCACCTCGGCGGCCGATATCGACCGGGCCGAGGACCGGGGCAAGTTCTCCGGGGTGGTGGACCGCCTGGGCATTGACCAGCCCCGCTGGAAGGCGATGACCACACGGGCCGACATCGACAGGTTTATCGACGAGGTGGGTTTCCCCGTGCTGGTGCGGCCTTCCTACGTCCTCTCGGGCGCGGCGATGAACGTGTGCTATTCCTCCGCCGACCTGACCGCCTGCCTGGAGCGGGCCGCCGAGGTGTCGGAGGAGCATCCGGTCGTGGTGAGCGCCTTCCTGCAGCGGTGCCAGGAACTTGAATGTGACGCCGTGGCCGATGGCGGGCGCGTGCTCGCCTGCGCGATTTCGGAGCATGTGGAGTTCGCCGGGGTCCATTCCGGCGACGCGACCATCCAGTTCCCCGCCCAGCGGGTGTACGGATCGGTCCTCTCCCGCATCCGGAAGACGGCGGCGGCCATCGCAGCCGAACTCCATATCACGGGTCCCTTCAACATCCAGTTCCTCTCTTCGGACCTGGACCTGAAGGTCATCGAATGCAATCTCCGGGCATCCCGGAGTTTCCCCTTCGTATCCAAGGTCTGGCGGGTGGATCTCATCGGCCTGGCCACGCGGTGTATGCTGGGGCAGCATCCTTCGCCCTGGATGCCCGATCCATTTGACTTGGGTTACGTGGGGGTCAAGTGTTCCCAGTTCTCTTTCGCGCGGCTCCACCAGGCCGATCCGGTGTCCGGCGTGGACATGGCCTCGACCGGTGAAGTGGGCTGCCTCGGCCGCACGAGTGATGAAGCGCTGCTGAAGGCGATGCTGTCCGTGGGCCACCGGGTACCGGCCGGACCGGTGCTCCTGTCCACTGGCGATGCCTTCCAGAAGGCCGAACTGCTGCCTGCCTGCCGCCAACTGGCAGAAAAGGGATATACCTTATATGCGACGGACGGCAGTTGCCGGTACCTGTTGCAACATGGCGTGCCCGCGCAGCGCGTGCGTTGGCCGGACGAGCCGGACGACGGGACGCCGTCCGCCCTGGACCTGATCCGGGAGCACCAGGTGGACCTGGTGGTGAACAATCCCAAGAATTTCTCGCGCTCCGAACTCGGGAACGGATACCATCTCCGCCGGGCCGCCGTGGACTTCAATGTCCCGCTCATCACGGACGCCCGCCTGGCTGCCGCCTATATCCGCGCCTTCTGTACCCTCCCGGATGCGGCCTTGGAGGTCCGAAACTGGGCCGATTATGCCGGAAAGTGGTAATTTTTACAAAAAAACCGAAAAAAGTTTTGGCGGTTCAAAAAAAGTTTCTACCTTTGCAGTCCCGTTTGAAACGAGCATGTAAAAATGCGGTTTCGGAAAGGGTTTAGTTCACTGACAATACTGAGAGAAAAGATCAAAGAGGTAAAGAAAAACAGAAAGAGAGTCTGTATAATCTAGAGTTTAGAAGTTTTTTCGAACTGGAGAATATAGGGACTGCAATTTCAAGGCAAGAGCAAATCAGAAATGATTCACAAGCCGTCCTGGACGAGGATGCGCCGCGAGGCGTGTTCCGGAGAAGGGACGGAGCATTAGGAAAGAAAACAAGAGCGAACGGTGG
>JAFXMA010000005.1 GCA_017530725.1 Bacteroidales bacterium | reverse complement strand
GGCACGCGGGAAGAGCGCCGTCCACATCGTGAACAACGCGGCGTCCTGCGAGGCCGTCATCTCCGGCCTGCCCGCCTCGTCCACCCGTGCCCTGGTGCAGGTTACGAATGCCGGATCCAACGCCGAGTCGCAGTGCCTGCCGGTCGTCGACGGAAAAGTCGAAGTATGCATGCCAGCGGAGAGTTTTGTCAGTATTTTCGCGGAATGACCGCACCTTTGCCAATTACCTGCAGACTATGAAACGTATTCTTTTGACTGTTTTCGCTTTAGGCGCTGCGCTGACGCTTTCCGCGCAGACCTTCCAGTGCGCGGACCCGTATGCCAAGGCATTGGTGGAGAATGACTGGATCCTCGGGAAAGACAAGCCCCTGCGCTTCGAAGTGAAGGACATCGGCCAGAAGGCCGTGGAATTGTCCGTCAAACTCGCCACGGACAAAGGAGAGCCCGTTGGAGAATGGAAAAGGTCGGTGTCAAAGGATGGCATCGTGCCGTTTACCTTCGACCTGCCGGACGGATTCTACCGGGTGGATGCGACGCTGGGCAAGAACCCGCTCAAGCGTTTCGTGATCGGCATCGGCGACCCGGAGAAAGTGGTTTCCGTGTCCGACAAGGCCGACGATTTCGATGCGTTCTGGAAGCGCAGCCTCCGGGAACTGGCTGCTGTCGATCCCCAGTACAGGCTGACCGAACTTCCTGAGCATTCCAACGATGTTCGCAAGGCTTACCGCGTGGATATGATGTCCTGGGATGGGGAACCGATCTCCGCCCTGCTGATGGAGCCCGTCAAGGAGGGGAAGTTCCCGGTGTATGTCAATTATCTCGGCTATAACTGCGACCCTTGGTACGAGGATCCTTCAGACAATCCCGAGACCATCAAGGTGTGGCTCTGCACACGCCGGCAGGGATTCAACCGCAACCTCGCGGAACCGGCCGATTTCACGACGCGCGGACTGGAGAGTCCGGAAACCTATTATTATCACGGAGCCTTCCTGGATGTCGTGCGCGGAATCGACCTCGCGTGCTCCCGACCGAAAGCCGATCTCGCCCGGATCTACGCCGAGGGTGGCAGCCAGGGCGGTGCTTTCACGCTGATTGCCGCCGCCCTCGACAAGCGCGTCAAGGCGATTGCGACCTTCGTCCCTTTCCTCAGCGATTACCCGGACTACTTCCAAGTGGCGAGTTGGCCCGGAAATGAAATCCTCGCTGCCGCCAAGCGGCTCGGTATCAGCGATGAGGCGTTGTACCGCACGCTTTCCTATGTCGATGTCAAGAATTTCACCGACCGGATCCACTGTCCGGTGCTGATGGGCTTCGGCCTGCAGGACGACACCTGCCCGCCGCACACCAATTTCGCCGGTTACAACAATATCCCGGCCGATACGGACAAGTCCTGGATCTGTTTCCCGCTGAGCGGCCACCATGTCGAGCGCGAGCCCGGCTGGAACCGGGCCCGGGACGAATTCTTCGCCCGTGTTTCCCATACACGGTGAAAAGGCTTGCGAGGCTCCTATCCGGACGGCGTTCTTCCTTAAAAAATAAGTCGTACCTTTGTAAGGAGAATGCCGCATCCTTTCCATAACATGCTTTTGTTGGAGGACGCCGTCCGGATCAACGGACCGGCGGCCTTCAACATCATGCTGAAACCGGCGGGATCGCTGTGCAACCTGGACTGCCTTTACTGCTATTACCTGGACAAGGCGGAGATCTATGGCGGCCTGGAGCCCCGGATGACCGAGGAGATGCTGGAGGACGTGATCCGGGAATATATTGCGGCGAACGACGTGCCGGAGGTGACCTTCAACTGGCATGGCGGCGAGCCGCTTGTCCTGGGTCTCGACTTTTACCGGAAAGCCCTCGAACTGGAAAAGAAGTATGCCGCTGACAAGACGGTCCACAATACCATCCAGACGAACGGCACCCTGCTGGATGCCCAGTGGGCGGATTTCTTCAGGGACAACGGTTTCCTGGTGGGAATCTCCCTGGACGGTCCGCGGGATATCCATGACAAATACCGCAAGGACAAGGGTGGCGCCCCGACATTCGACCGGGTCCTCCGGGGGCTTCAGTACCTACGCGAGCGTGATGTGCAGTTCAATACGCTATCCACGGTCAACAAGGCCTCCGAGGGCAGGGGACAGGAAGTCTATCACTTCCTCAAGTCCGTGGGGAGCCGGTACATGCAGTTCATGCCGGTCGTGGAGCATGTCAAGTATCCCTTGGACGCCCATGGAAAACCCCGCAAGAGCGCCCGTCCGTTCATTGTCGATCCGGCCACGGAAGGGGCCCAGTTGGCTTTCTGGTCTGTTTCTTCACAGGGATTCGGCCAGTTCATGTGCGACATTTTCGATGTCTGGGTGCGCAACGATGTCGGACGGTACTATGTCGGCCTTTTTGACGCGGCATTGGCGAACTGGTGCGGTGTCATGCCGGGGACCTGCGTCTATGGCCGGACCTGCGGGGGCAACTCGGTGATCGAACACAACGGAGACCTGTATCCTTGCGACCATTTCGTCTATCCGAAGTACCTGCTGGGCAATATCCGGGAACAGACCATCCGCTGCATGATGGAATCACCCACCCAGGTCCGTTTCGGTATCGACAAACGCAATACATTGCCTTCCAAGTGCTTCCGTTGCAAGTATCTGTTCGCCTGCAACGGCGAATGCCCGAAGCACCGGTTCAACAAGTCCGAGAACGGAGACACCGGCCTCAACGCCCTCTGCGAGGGCTATTACAAGTTCTACGACCACGTCGCCCCCTATATGGAAATCATGAAGGGACTGCTCGAAAACGGGCAGCCCCCGGCGTACGTTATCCCATGGGCGCGGATGCGCAGGCCTTGATCAATACTCCGTCACGCCGATCTTCGCACGGGTTTCGACGAGTTGCTTGCCGAACTTGTCAATCAGGCTCTTGTACCTCGGATTGTCAATCAGGTTGTTCAGTTCGTTGGGATCGGCCTGAAGGTCAAAGAATTCCTCGTAACTCGGGATGACGCCGGTCTCATCGTAGAAATGGATCAGTTTGTATCGGTTGTCGAACACGCCGTCATGCCGCAGCACATTATGCTCCGGCGTATGGTCGTAGAAATGGTAGTACAGGGTCTTTCTCCATTTCTTCGGCGTGGCGCCGTCCTTCTTCAGGACGGGAAGCAGGGATATGCCGTACATGTTCTCCGGCTGCGGGGCGCCCGCGATGTCCAGGAAAGTCGGACCGAAGTCCAGGTTCTGGACCAGCGTCTCTGAGATCTTGCCTCCCTTTCCACCGGGATAACGGACGATGAGGGGCGTGCGGAAGGACTCTTCATACATGAAACGCTTGTCGAACCATCCGTGTTCGCCCATGTAGAAGCCCTGGTCGGAGGTATAGACAATCACGGTATTGTCCATCAAGCCGTTGGCTTCAAGGTAATCCAGAATCTCACCCACCGAATCATCGACGGACTTGATGACCCGGACATAGTCCTTGATATAGCGCTGGTACTTGTACGCGACCAGTTCTTCGTGGGTCATCCGGTCCTTGTGCGCGAAGAACCACTCGTTCTTTTTCCCATAGGCGGCATACCACCGTTCCCGCTCAGCGTCGGTCATGGAGCCGAGGGCGTACTGCAGCATCCGGGGAACGTCGTATTCGTGCGAGGACTCCGTATATCCGTAGTGTTTGAGGTCATAGATCATGGACATGTCCTCTTCGATCCGCATCCGCTGCTCCTGGATGGCGGCGCCACGGGTGGCGTAGTCATCGTAGAACGTCTCCGGCAAAGGGAACTCGACATCCTCATACAGATCCAGATACTTGAAATCCGGCATCCAGGACCGGTGCGGCGCCTTGTGGTGGACGTAGAGGAGGAAGGGCTTGTCTTTGTCCCGGTTCTCCAGGAACTCGATGGCATGGTCCGTGATCAGGTCCGTCGCGTAGCCTTCTTCCCGGATATACTGTCCCTTGGATTCCGGTGTCTTGAAAACCGGATTGTAATACTCACCCTGGTCGCGGAGCACCCGGAAAGTGTCGAAGCCCTTGGGATCGCAGAGCATGTGCCATTTGCCGATGACGGCGGTCTGATATCCGGCGGCCTGCATGAGTTCGGGCACGAAGGTTACCGTGGAGTCCATGACATTGCTGAGCATGGTCTGGCCATTCTGGTGGCTGTACAGGCCGGTCATCAGGCAGGCACGGCTCGGCGTCGAAAGGGAGTTCTCGACATACGCCCTGTCAAACCGGATGCCATGGGCTGCGAGCCGGTCGATATTGGGCGTCGGGGCCAGTTTGGAAAGCGGATGACCGTAGGCGCTGATGGTCTGGAACGAGTGGTCATCGCACATGATATAGACGATGTTCAGCCGCTTTCCGGCATCGTTGTCCTCATGGGAACAACCTGTCACCGCACCGACGGCGGCAAGTCCGGCAGATCCGAAAAGAAGGGGGATTTCGAAGGTTTTTTTCATATGATTGCCACTTGGGAAGGCGTTTGGATGCTTTCGATTCTCAGACGCAGGGTTCCGGAGGGAATCTGGGCCTCTGCGATTTCGCCGACCTTCTTGCCCATCAGGGCGGCGCCGATCGGGGATTTCAGCGAGATCTTGCCGGCCTCGAGATCCATCTCATGGGGGCTGACTATCTCGAATTCCATGCGGGTATTTGTCGTGAGGTTCGTGAACACCACCCGGCTCAGCAGGCAAACCCTGTCTTTGGGGAGGACGTCGGGGTTGATCACGCGTGAATGTTCCAGGACCTTCTGCAGGAACCGGATCCGGCTGATGGTCTTCGCTTGGATCCGCCTTGCTTCACGGTATCCCGCATTCTCGCTCAGGTCCCCCTGGGCGCGAGCCTCCGCAAGGTCGTCCTTCACCTTAGGGTAAACCTCGTCGATCAGATGCCTCAACTCGGCTGCAATCTCGTCGTATCGTTGCTTTGACAGGTATTCCATGGCTCAAATGTACGCATTTTTCGGCGAAACGCATCGTCAATATCAAGAGAGAAGGGGACTACATACTCCGTAGGCACATGGGGGGATGACTACCGACACTTCGTGAGACGCAAGTAACTCTCTATTGAACACGGAGGGTTACTCCTTGCGTGTCCCGGCTGTTGGGGCCGATCATGATTTCGAAGTCGCCGGGCTCGCAGACCCACTGGAGATCGTGGTTGTAGTAAGAAAGTTCATCCTTCGTGAGCGTGAATTCCACCTGTACCGATGCACCGGGTTCCAGGTGCACTTTCTGGAAGCCTTTGAGTTCCTTGACCGGGCGGGTGGACGTGGCATAGACGTCGTGGATATATAACTGGACGATTTCGTCGCCGGCGCGGGAGCCCGTGTTGGTGACGGTTACGGAGGCCGTCACGGAGCCGTTCATGGGCATTTCCGATGCACTCAGGGTGACGGGGGAGTAGGCGTAGGTGGTGTAACTGAGCCCGTAGCCGAAAGGATACAGCGGGGCGTTGATTTCGTCAATATAGCAACTGACAAACTTCTGGTACGGCTTGTCGTCCGGATGCGGGCGGCCGGTGTTCTTGTGGTTATAATAGAGCGGCAACTGACCCACGTTACGCGGGTAGGACGTCGTGAGTTTCGCCGACGGGTTCACGTCGCCGAAGAGAACATCGGCGATGGCATGACCGCCTTCGGAGCCGGGGCTCCAGACATTCAGGATGGCGTCCATCTCTGCATCTTCCCAGGTGAGCGTAAGCGGCCGGCCGGTCACGAGAACCATCACAATCGGCTTCCCGGTGGCTTTCAGGGCCTTCAGGAGTTCTTTCTGGGCATCGGGAATGGAGATGTCCGTGCGGGAAGCGCCTTCGCCGTTCAGGGTTTCGATTTCTCCCACGCAAGCGACGACAACATCGGCCTGCCGGGCCTTGGCGACCGCCTCAGCGATGAGTTTCTCCTGTGGAACGGTATGGATGTCCGGGGCATGGTAGCCCGGCATGAAGATCTTGTAGAGGCCATACCGGACAGACTCCTCCAACTCCTTGTCCTTGAAGAGCCAACTGCCTTCAGCACTGGTCACCCTGGCCACTTCGGAGATCCCCTGGAGCGGGGTGACGCACTCGTCATTGTGGGCGGACATGGACCAGGCACCGGCCATGGCGGCGGCATTCTGGGCCAGCGGACCCACTACGGCCACGCGCTGGTTCCTGGACAGCGGCAGGATGCCGTTGTTCTTAAGGAGAACCATGGATTCCTGCGCTGCCTTGCGGGCGAAAGCGACGTGCTCGGTGGTATAGATTTCCTTCACCGAGCGGGTTGCGTCCAGATACTTGAACGGATTCTCGAACAGACCCAACTTGTATTTCGCCTCCAGGATGCGGCGGCAGGCCTTGTCGATATCGGCCTCGGTCACGCGGCCTTCGGCCAATGATTTCTGGAGCGTGCCCACATAACCGTCGGAGTTCATGTCCATATCCAGCCCGGCCTGGAGGGATCGGGCCGATACTTCCTGCAGGTCACCGATGCCGTGGTTCACTTCCTCGGCGATGGCCGTGGCGTCGGAGACGATGAAACCGCCGAAGCCCCATTCTTTCCGCAGCAGGTCGTCCATCAGGTACTTGTTCATGGACGCAGGAATCCCTTCGAACTCATTGAAGGAGGACATGTAACTCGCCGCACCTGCGTAAGCGGCCTGCTGATACGGCCGCATATAGCCGTTCAAGGCCTCCTGGCGGCTCAGGAAGACGGAATTATAGTCCCGACCGGCCTCGGCACCGCCGTACAGCGCATAGTGCTTGACGCACACCATCACGTCGTGGTCGTCAAAGACCCCGTCCGTGCCCTGATAGCCACGGACATAGGCCTTGGCGATCTCGCCGCCCAGGTACGGGTCCTCTCCACCACCTTCCACGATCCGGCCCCAGCGGGCGTCCCGGCAGATGTCCACCATAGGACTGAACACCCAGTTGATGCCGGCAGCGGACGCCTCCGTCGCGGCAATCCGTGCCGTCTGCTCCACCAGGTCCATGTTCCAGGATGTGGAAAGGGCCAGCGGCACGGGGAACACGGTCTGGAAGCCGTGGATGACATCCATGCCGATGATGAGCGGAATGCCCGCCCCGGACTCCAGGGCAATCTGCTGGATCTCGCGGATGTACTCCGTGTTGCCGGTTCCGTACAGGCCGCCGAGTTGGCCCGCCCGCAGGAGTTTGACATTCTCGTCCTCCTCCGTGACGCGGATAGCCGAGATAAATCCCGGCGCGGAATGCAGGTTCAACTGGCCGATCTTCTGTTCCAGGGTCATCCGGGACATCAGACCGTCGATGTACTTGTCCATGTCGGACTTGGGGGCGCAGGCGGCTACAAACACGGTAGCGGCGAGGGCGATGGTGATGTTTTTCAATTTCATGTCACAAAGATAATCCATTAAAATAAGGTACGAAAGCCTTCCGGAAAGGTTTGAACAAATCGTCGGGAAGATTGGACGGACGGTTCAGCGAACGGACGGAAATAGAAAGATCTTTGCACCGTTAAAAAACCGCATACGCATGAAACGATTGACAACTTGCTGCAGTTGTACGTATCGGCCCCGTCCGGAGGCCTGGACAAGCCCATGCGGGAACTCAAGGGTTTTGCCAAGACCCGCCTGCTTGCTCCCGGGGAAATCGAGACGGTGGAGATTCCAATCTCCCTGCAAGACCTTGCTTCCTGGAATGAGAAGAAAGGCTGCTGGGAAACGGCCAGAGGCATCTATCACTTCTGCTTCGGCATTTCGGCCGACAAGATGCAGACGGAGTGCTCGGTACGCGTAAAAAATGATTATCTTTACCGGGAATAGACATGAACTATGAATAAAGCAGGAATATGGGTTCTCACCCTGACAGGGATGCTGTCCTTTTCCGGAACGGCCTGGGCGCAACAATATGAAGATTTCAAGAATCCCCCGCAGGATGCGCGGATCCGGGTCTGGTGGCATTGGATGGACGGGAACATCACCAAGGAAGGTATCAAGGCCGACCTGGACTGGATGAAGGCCACGGGCATCGCCGGGGTGCAGCAGTTTGACGCCGGCGGAGACCTCATGATGGGCATGCAACCCATCGTGGAGCGGAAGCCCTACATGCAGGACAGTTGGAAAGATGCCTTCGGCTATGCTGTCCACTATGCCGATTCCCTCGGGATGGAGTTTGCCATCGCCTCGGCCCCCGGCTGGAGTTCCACGGGCGGGCCGTGGGTGAAACCGGAGAACGCCATGAAGAAACTCACCTGGCGCACGGTGGAAGTGACGGGCCAGGCCAAGTCGAAAAAACCGCAAGTTATCGTCCTGCCCGAGCCTTTCAAGACCATCGGCAAGTTCCAGAATGCAGCCTCGGAAGAGACGCTGGCCGCCGGCGCCAAAATCGCCCCCTGGTATCAGGAGGTGGCGGTCGTGGCCGTCCGGATTCCGGAAGCGGAGAAATCGCTCTCCGAACTTGGCGCCAAAGTGACTTCCAGCGGAGATGGATTCACCGTGGAAATGCTCTCCAACGGCGATTTGGCCGATGGCGCCGAACTTCCCAAGAATCCCTCCGGCACCCATTCCTGGATCCAATATGCTTTCCCGGAGGCTGTGACTGTCCGGTCCATGACCCTGGCAGGAGGAGATGTCCGCAGTCAATGGGATGCAGCCGCACCGACCTACCGCAATTCCCTGGAATGCAGCGATGACGGCATTTCCTGGCGGGAAGTTTGCCGGATTCCTTCCGGATCCGTGGCGCAGCAGACCATCGACATTCCCGTGACGACCGCCCGGTTTTTCCGGCTTTTGGTGGCCAATCCGCTGGGCAATCAGCAATATGCCGCCCTGGGCTTCGGGGGCGCCGTTCCCGAAAGCACACCCGTCCATGAGTGGGTGCTCCATACCGTGACCAAGGTGAATCATGCGGAGGAAAAGGCCGGATTCGCCGCGCCCCACGACTTGCTGGACAATCCGACCCCCGAAAGCAACGCCCCGGTTTTGGAAACCATCGACCTGACCTCCTTTGTCAAGGATGGCATCCTGACCTGGCAGGTGCCGGCCGGGCGCTGGCGCATTTACCGGTTCGGAGCCTCCCTGACGGGCAAGCAGAACCATCCGGCTCCGCCCGAGGCGACGGGACTGGAAGTGGACAAACTGGACAAGGAGGCCTGGATGGACTATTTCCGCAAGTACATGGACATGTACAAAGATGCGGCCGGCGGAATGGTAGGGGAGCATGGCATCCAATATATCCTGACGGACAGTTACGAAGCAGAACAAATGACATGGACCAAGACACTGGCGCAGGAGTTCAAGGCCCGTCGCGGCTACGACCTTATCCCCTGGCTTCCAGTGCTTACCGGTGAAATCGTCCTAAGCAGCGAAGCCTCCGAGAAGTTCCTCTTTGACTGGCGCGAGACCCTCGGCGAACTGTTCGCCGCCAACTACGACCGAATCAACGACATCGTCCGCGAATACGGCATGAAAGGCCGTTACACGGAGTCCCATGAGAACGGCCGCGTGTACGTGGGCGACGGTATGGACCTCAAGATGACCGCCGCCGTGCCCATGAGCGCGTTCTGGATTCCCGGCACCGGCGGTGGCTCCACCTTGGAAATGGCCCAGGCCGATATCCGCGAGTCCGCGTCCGTGGCCCATGTTTATGGGCAGAATATCGCCGCAGCGGAATCCTTCACCGCCGCCGGCCTTTCCGGCAACGCCTGGAGTTACTACCCCGGCAACCTGAAGTTCATGGCCGACATGGCTCTCTACAGCGGTGTCACCCGCTTCGTCATCCACGAGAGCGCCCATCAGCCGTCCGATACGCATAAACCCGGCCTGGGGCTGATGATCTTCGGCCAATGGTTCAACCGCCACGATACCTGGGCGCCTTATGCCCGCTATTGGGCAGACTATCTGGCCCGTAGTTGCTACATGCTCCAGCGGGGTCGTTATGTGGCTGATATCCTGTGGTATTACGGCGAGGATACGAACATCGCCGGTATCTATGGGCATGAACTGCCTGCCATTCCGGAGGGGTATTCCTTCGATTTCATCAACCCGTACGGAGTGAAGAATCTACTTACTGTGAAAGACGGTTCCATTGTCACGCCTTCTGGCATGGAGTACAAGGTTCTGGTGCTTGGCGAGCACTGCAAAGTGATGTCGCTGGAAATGCTCCGGAAACTGGATGAACTGGCCCGAGCCGGCGCCGTCATTTGCGGCACCATCCCCGAGAAGCCTGCCGGTCTTTCCGACGATCCGGCGGAATTCGACCGTCTGGTGGCCGATATCTGGCGGGCCGGACGTCCGAACGTCCATACCGGGCAGTTGGTACATGTGCTGAAGGCAACAGGCACGGAACCGGATTTCCGGTATGTGGCTCCCGGCGAACTGAAGTTCGTTCACCGACACGACGGCGACCGGGAGATCTACTGGATCCGCAATTTCAGCGATGCGGCCGTCACGGCTGAAATGACGCTGCGGGACGCGGAAGGGCCCCTGAAGGTCTATGATCCGGAAACCGGCGAGGTACTCCGTGGCGTTCTGGACGGCAACCGGCTACGGTTGGAGGCCAATCAGGCCCTCTTCGTGGTCTCTGACCGCAAAGGACGGCCCGAGCCGGCGTATGCGGCCCCGGTTCAAGCGGGGAAATTGGCACTGGACGGCCCCTGGACGGTCACCTTCGATGGCCTGGCTGCACCTGAAGGTCCCCGCACTTTCGCGGAACTAGCCTCCTATACGGAATCCGACGAGCCTGACGTGAAGTATTTCTCCGGCGTTGCCACCTATACGAACACCTTCACCCTCGGGAAAAAGGAGAAGGTGGATGGTCTGTCCATCGACCTCGGTGCGGTGGGCCAGATGGCGGATGTCTTCGTGAACGGAGAACATGTCCGCTTCCTCTGGAAAGCCCCCTACAAAGCAGTGTGGATGGGCAGGTTGAAACCCGGCAAGAATACCATCACGGTGAAGGTGGTCAACACCTGGCCCAACCGGCTGATCGGTGACGCTGAACCCGGCGCGGAAAAGGTGACCTACACCACCATGCCGTTCTATCGCGCCGGCATGCCGCTCACCCCCTCGGGCCTGATGGGCCCGGTGGTTTTGGAGAAACTGATTCCTTGATCGGAGAGTCTCTTCAAAAAAGACGATGAAGCCTCATCCAGTACCCGACCTGTCCGTGACCATTGCAAGTCGTGACATCTTCAGAAATGAAAAGGCATCTTCCCTTGAGGAAGTCTTCGGTAAAATCTATTGCCACTTGGACAGGCGTTTGGATGCTTTCTTCTTGACCGCGGAAAAAGCGTATTTGCGGGCCTTCAGCAAGACTCTTCGGCCTTCTGCGCTCCTTGTGTATATGATGTCGCAATCGCCGATATATAACTTCCAGAGACCTTTGAATATCTCTACGCCTTTTTTGTTGGGAGAAATCGCGGAAGGGATGGCGAAATAATCCGTCTGCCTGATCTTTTTCAGGAAACGGGTATGCCTGACCAGCAAGTATCTGGGGTTTTCCACCGGGTCCAGGAACTCTTGCAGGGACTGGATGAACAGATTGTTCTCATCGGCGGGGAGATTGGCGCATATAACGAACAACTCGCCCTTTTCCTCATGGACCTTCAGTCCAACCTGCTTGATGGAGGTCTTGATGAGTCCTTGATCGGAGAGCGTCTCCAGGATGACGATGGCAATCTGTTTCATGACGCCAGTCACCGACCCTGTCCTGATGAAGTGCCATACGATGATGCCCACCAGAAGCGCAATAACCGTCAATCCGATACCTCGGACCGGATTAGGGAGGTAAAACAGCAACATGGCTACAGGAAGCAAGAGCCAGATATAATACCAGTATCCGGTATAGCGGAGAGACTTTACGGTCAGTGCCTCGGCCTGCACTCCAGTGGATAGCCCGATGGGCGGGGTGTTCCCATAACCTGTGTAGAGTGCATCTTTCCACCATCTACGGGTCAAATCCCTGTTCTTGGCAAGAGCGATGTTGGTTTCCGGAACGCCCAGCGGATTGGGCATCAAAACCCTTTCTATCCCGGAAACGATTTCATGATCGCCATCATAGGAAGGAGCCTCATACCCTTCGAACCGGGTGGCAAGTTGTTCGAGGTCGAAAGAATAGTTTCCGAACTTAGTGTCGTACGTGGCTAGATGCCAGATGTTTGACACTTTGTCCGGGTGATTTCTGTCGATGCGGATGGCCCGTCCTCGCATCTGGTTGGAAAGCATATAGGAACTTACCGTACTGGAAAGGATCAATGAATTGATGGAGGGGGCATCCCATCCTTCTCCTAACAGTGCCTGCGTACCCACAAGCACTGTCAGGACTCCGGCATTGAACATCTCCGTCACCAGACGGACAATGTGGTTGCGGATACCCTCTTTCGGGACAATCCGTACGTAGTTTCCGTCGCCCCCGAAATGATCCAGGGTGATGGAATCAAGGGCGATACCGTTACCGGAAATCAGCCCCTGAAGCCTCTTTACGGTGTTTTTCGGCAACAGGATCAGCGAGCCGCAAAGGACGCCCAAAGAGATGTTTCCCTGGAACTTATCCTTCAATTTCCGCCAGATGGGCACTACCCCCAGCGTGGAGCAGTCCAAGTCATTCATCCGGATGAAATCGGCCAGGATCACCATCCGCAGGTCCTCCTTCAACAGGCGGCTTTCCAGATCGACGATGCTGACGATGGAATCCAACTTCCCGATGCTGCCCGCGATTTGCCGGCAGAACTTCTCATTCCCGTCCAATACAAACCTTTTTCCGTCCGTCAGCCCTGTTCTCTTGGCCTGGCTGAAGTATTCGCTCCTGATACTCTCCAGATCCTTCCATTCCTCCTTCTCGGCATGGAGGAATCCATTCAGGAAAACCGTGGCTTGTTTGATATCGAACCGGGGAATCTCGGAAGGAGACGCATCGAACAGGCCAAGGAATCGAGAGGGGATCGTGTATCCATTATCGTTCAGCAAAGAAGCGATGGATACATAGAACTCCGGATCGTCCAGGATGGCTTCGGTATCTTCATCTTCCGCCTGAAGGAAACGCATCCCGGCCAGAAGGTCCTGAAGCCGCTTGTCTTCCCGTAACTTCTCCAGCATGATGTTCACGTTCTGCCGATGATTCTCAAGCAATTCCCGCTCCCGCTGATGCAGTTGGGAGAAATGGATGAAATCCTGATGCGGACACAAGTCCCCGTTCTTCACCAGTTCCGGGATGGAGATCACCGCGTCGATGTCGCCGCAGAGCGCTTGATACCGCTTCCATTCATTGAGATCCGCATCATAGGGCGGGGTAGCGGTCAGGGCCAGCGTCTGATCCGGTTTCAGATGCTCGTCGAGATAGGTCAACGCCTTCCACCATTCTTTTCGCAGATGATGCGCCTCGTCAAAACAAAGGAGAGATACTTCTGACGATTTGAGAATGCCGATGATATCTTCGGCCTTGTCCATCCGGAATCGACGGGAAGCGGTGATGGTGTATTCTTTCTCCGTCCTTTCTTCATCTTCCGGGCGATTGTCTTCTGCTTCTTCGTCAAAACCGCAAAACGCGGCGAGCAAGGCCTGATAGGTAATGACCGTAAGGTAACCCGGTTTGCGGATATCGGTTGAGACAATCCCATAATCCTTCTCCTGAAGGAAAGAGGTCCGGATCCGTTCCTTCCATTGATTCTTGATGGTATTCGTCGGACACAGGATCAGGGAAGGTCTGTTCAGGCGCGAAATGACCTCGATGCCCAAAGTCGTTTTTCCCGCGCCCGGAGCCGCCACCACGTGAAGTTTGTCGTCACGCAGGTGAAAATCCAAGTCATCCAGAATCCTTTTCTGGTAACTTCTCCATTCTCCGTTGAAGTGAAGGACACTATCGGGCATCGGTCACGCGATCATTAATGAATGCTTTCTTTCTACAAAAATAGCACTTTCCAGCATTATCTCTGTACAGTTGTGCAGAAATCGACGAGGCCGAACCAGAACCCGGGTCTGCTTTTCAAAGTTAACATAAATCAGTCATTCTTATTATAACGAACCTGAACCGTGTGGAAGAATCAGTTATTTTTTTCATGCATATTTTGGCGTCTTTTGCGTTATTCGAACCGTTCCACACCATCTCGCCATTTGATATCGAAAGCATTACCGTAGTCAAGGATGGGTCTCCCGAGCAACTGAAATGGTGTGGAATATGCCGTTCTGAGAAAGGCTTTCATAAGCTTTCACATGCAAGATTTCATACTTTCGTGCGTTTGATAAGAAAACGAAAGCAATGAAGATCTTGAAGACTGTGATTTGTGCGGCGCTGCTGGTGGCAGGACTGAGCGGTTGTGAGAAGATGATTCCTGAGATTGACCTATCCAACAACCTGGAGGGCAGTTGGCAGAAGGTGTATCCGGAAGGGGTGCAGGATGCAGGGGTGGTGATATGGACCTTCTCGACCATCAACAAGGAGAGTCAGAGTCCGTTCATCCTGACCATCTATGTTTCGGATGTGTTCTCCGGAGATTCGGAGGCCAAGTATATCTACCAGCAGCATCAGAACGGCTATCCAGGCGTGGGCGGCTCCACTCCGGCGCTTTATCTCTTTGAACTGGATCACGACTTCAAGCAAGAGGACCGGAAGGCTGCGTATACGCCTACTGTGGGTTACTGGGTCAAGGAGTGCAGCAAGGACAAACTGGTGCTGGAGCGCTTTGAGGTGAATACGGACGGGCCGAATCTGCTGGAGGGCGATGTGACGTTCAGGAGGATGGGGAAATATACCAAATAGATTCTTCATCCTTTGAGTAAGGTGCGTCCCCGCATGGCGTGTAATATTGTGTAATCAATTTCTTTGATTCTCACGGGAAATCATCTACTTTTGCTCCGTCCGGACAACAGCACAGATGTTCAACGATTAAAAACCGCAAAGAAAATGAAGAAACTGATTCTCATGTTATTGATGGCCGAGTGCTGCCTTATGACGGCCCATGCGCAAAAGACCGTGGTGTCGCAGACCAATCAGAAGGTCTTCGACACCGTAGAACAGATGCCGGAATATCCTGGTGGCATGCAGGCTATGATAGCGTTCCTGCAAACCAACATGAAGTACCCCGAAGATGCCGCAAAGCAGAAAGTGGAGGGGCGGGTTATGGTTCAGTTCATTGTGGAAACTGATGGCAGTATATCAGATGTGCATGTGGCCAAGCAGGTGTTCCCCTCGCTCGATGCCGAAGCAATCCGGGTGGTGCAAGCCATGCCCAAATGGACGCCAGGCAAGGAGAAAGGCAATGTGGTCAGAGTGAAATACAATCTTCCCATTGTATTTCGGATGTAATGAAACCCTTCTCGCTGGCATTATTCGCACTCGTCATTGTGGGCTGTTCACAGGAGCAGTCCCACAATGAACTGCTGTGCAGGTCGGCGCAGATTGTTTTCACCCAGCCCGACTCGGTCGTCAGGATGCTGTCTCCCCATTATAACGACTCGACGATGAGCACTGCCGACCGGGCACTCTATGGTCTTCTCTACACGGAAGCCCTGCATCGCAGCGGGCTCAGCACTGCGTCAGACTCGCTGATTCGTACCAGTAGAGACTTCTATGAGCGTCAAGGGGACGATGAGCACCTCTCCAGAGCCTTGCTCCACCATGGCATCATCCTGTACCGGCAGCAGCAGGTGCACGAAGCGGTGCTGTCGATGAAACGGGCTGAACTGCTATCCGGCGGCCTGGACCTGCCGGCTTTCAAGTGGTACCTGTACTGTGTGCTTGGCGACGTGAACGACAATGTGGGCAACCACGCCTTGACGCTTCGCTACTACAAGCAGGCATTGAAGGCTGCAAGGCAATGCGACAGCAGACAATGGACCGTTCAGACGCTGAATAATATAGCCATGACCTTCGACATGTTGGGCCAGCAAGACAGCCTGCGGTATTATACCGAACAGGCACAGCCCTATTACGAAGACACGCATGGAGAAGTGCGGGCCACCTATCTGGTCAATCGTGCCAGTTATATGTGGAGCACAGGGCAGCGCCAGGAGGCGAAACGCTGCCTGATAGAATCAAGGCTCATCTCTCCAACCGACAGAGGAGAGAAACTGCTCGCCGACATCTACATGGCAGAGGGAGATACGGCAGCAGCGATCCAGCAATGGTATAGACTGTCAGGCTCCCTGTCTCCCGATGTTGCCATCCAGTCCTATCGGCAGTTGATTACCTATCTGAAGCGTCAGGGTGACCTGCGGGGTGTGGCAGAATTCAGTCAACGCCTGAATGAGGTTTATCATCACCTCTATGAACATAGCGACGCCGCCGCTGTCATCGACCTGCAGGCGCAGTTCGACGAGCAGATTAAAGAGCGGCGGCAGTATCGCATGGTCATCGTCCTCCTTGCCGCCATCATTCTCGTGATTGTACTCTCTGCCCTCATCATCTGGTATAACCGGCGTCGTATTGACCTGCTCAACGCCCGTTTCGCCGAAAGTCAGATGC
>JAFXMA010000023.1 GCA_017530725.1 Bacteroidales bacterium | reverse complement strand
GATTCGTCCTCGATGGTGAAGGGCGGGGTGACGGACTTGTTCAGGATGTTGATGGCGGACACCTTGATCTCGATGTCGCCGGTGGGCATCTTGCTGTTCTTGGCCTGGCGCTCGACGACTTCGCCGACCGCCTGGATCACGTATTCACGGCCGAGGGACGTCGCGGTTTCCACGAGGTCGGCGGGGGCGTCTGCCTCCACCACGAGTTGGGTGACGCCATAGCGGTCCCGGAGGTCGATGAAGGTCATGCCGCCCAGTTTGCGGGCTTTCTGGACCCATCCGGCGAGCGTCACCTTCGCTCCCTTGTCGCCGATGCGGAGTTCTCCGCAAGTGTGTGTACGGTACATAGTATATAACTCAGGTTTAACTTACAAAAATAGCAAAAAATAATGAGTATCTTTGCAGGGATAACCGATTTGATATGGAAGTACGCGCCAAGAAGGCCCTCGGCCAGCATTTTCTCACCGACCAGCGCATCGCGCAGGCTATTGTCGATGCCCTGCACGGCCCCTGCGAGGCCCTGGAAGTGGGCCCAGGGATGGGGGTATTGACCCAATACCTGCTGCAGCGGGAAGACATCGACCTGAAACTTGTGGAGATTGACGGGGAGAGCGTGGACTACCTCCTCACCCACTTTCCGGGGATGCAGGGCAGGCTTCTCCAGGCCGATTTCCTGCACCTGCGGCTGGAGAAGATCTTCCCGGAGCGGTTCTCCGTCATCGGCAATTTCCCCTACAACATCTCCTCGCAGATCTTTTTCAAGATCCTGGACTACCGGGAGCGCATCCCGGAGGTCGTGTGCATGATCCAGAAGGAGGTGGCCGAGCGCATCGCCGAAGGGCCGGGGTCCAAAACCTACGGCATCCTTTCGGTGCTGCTGCAGGCCTGGTACGATATCGAGTATCTGTTCAGCGTGGGCTCGGGCTGCTTCGCCCCGCCGCCCAAGGTGGAATCGGCCGTCATCCGCCTGACGCGGAACGGCCGCACCGACCTCGGCTGCGACGAGAGCCTCTTCCGGGCCGTCGTGAAAACCGCCTTCGGCCAGCGCCGCAAGATGATGCGCAATCCGTTGAAGCCGCTCATTGCAGCCAAGGCCGCCCGTGAGGGCTGGACCGACGAGGAAAAGGCGGCTTTCACCGCGAATCCCGTTTTCGAACGCCGCCCCGAAACCTTATCCGTGGAAGACTTCATCGACCTGACAAACCTGTTGACATAGCCTTATGAAGAAGTTTCTCCCCCTCCTCGCCCTGCTGCTTTGCGCGTGCGGGCAAAAGCCGGCCGAAGCGCCCAAGATCTCCATTTTCTGCGACCATATCTGGACCGTGGCGCACCAGGAAGGGATTTCCTTCCGGGAGGCGGCGACGAAGATCCGGGAAATCGGCTACGACGGGGCCGATGTCCGGGTGCTCCAGAATCCGGACGAACTCCGCATCCTGGACAGCCTGGGATTCGGGCACGCCTGCGCCATCGCGGACATCGACTACGGCGCCGGCGCGCAACCGGAGATGGAAGCCCTGGCCCTCACCTTCCTGGAAACCTATGGCTATGACCGGCTGCTGCTCGTGACCGGCCTCATGCCGGAAGGCAGCACGGCCGAAGACCGCGACGCCGCCCGGCAGCGGATCGCCGCCTTCGCCAAACGGGTGACGGACAAGGGATACTGCATCATGGTCGAAGACTTCGACAATCCCCGCTCCCTCTGCTACAACATGGCGGGACTGGACTCACTCTTCACCCTCTCCCCTACCCTGGGCCACGTGTTCGACACCGGCAACTACCTGTTCGCCGGCGATGACGCCCTCGTCGCCTATGACAAGTTCCGCGACCGCATCGCCCATGTCCATTTGAAGGACCGCGTGGCGCCCGACAATATGCACTGCGTGCCCGCCGGCTCCGGCTGCATCCCCATCGCCCAAATCGTGCACTCGCTCCTCGACTCCGGCTACGACGGCTGGCTCACCGTCGAGCAGTACGGCTCCCGCCAGATGCTCTCCGACAGCCAGACCGCCTACCAAAACGTCCGCGCGCTCCTGGAGGAATAGCCCGTCACACGGCCAGTCGCCGCAACCCAAAAATCACAAAGCGTAGTATGATGGTCCTGAGGTCCCTGGAAGGGGCCCAGTCACGCTCCGTGCGGCAAAATCCCCGCAGAGAGCGCGATAGGAGGCCATAGAATGCGTCCTATCGCCAGGTGCTACGCTCCGTGAATTTCGGGTAAAAGAAAAACCACTACAACTTCGCGACCGTGGCGGCCAGTTGTTCGCCGAGGCCGATGGTGTAGCCTTCGGAGAGGAAAAAGACGCGGTTGAAGGAATCCGCGAGGATGACGAGCGGGAGGCGGGAAGGGGCGCCGGCGTCACTGCCGGGGCCGACCTTCAGGCCTTGCTCAATGCCCTTTTGCACCGCTCCTTCGCTGTCCAGACCCAGGACGATGGTCGAGGGCAGGATGCCGTAGCGACCTTCGGACATTTCCACCTGCAGGCGGTGCATGGCCGCATCCGAGGAGCACAGGAGCACGATCGGACGGCCCCAGGCCTCGAGTTTCTCGCGGGCGACGGCCAAGTCGCGGAGGACGTGGTTCGTGGGTTCCTTGCCGGGCTCCAGGAGGGCCAGGGCGTAGTAGCCACGGCCGCATGCGGACAGGAGAGATTCCTTCGCTCCGCCCGGAACGGCAGCAGCACCGCCCGGAGAAGCCTCCAGCACATCACCGTCCTCGGTCTTGGCGAGGGCGACGGGGGTGAATTTCGTTTCGGCGTCGAAGGAGCCGATGACGGGGACTTCGCCCTCGCCGGCGCGGAGGACGAGGTCACAGACCGTTTCCTTGCCGGCGACAATGTCGAAGAAGACCACCGTCACAGGCACGGCGCCACTGGAAAGGCGGTTGCCGGAGACGAGGATGTAGCGGCCTTCCTCCAGCGGATAACCCTGCTTGAACACATGGGCCCAGTCCATGCCGCCGCCCATGTCCACCTCGCCCTCGTCGAACTCCAGCAGGCGCGGGCGCCCGTTCTCGATCTTGGAAAGGGAGAAATGGCTGTAATAGCGGGGATTGTCAACTACCTTGTCCGGGGTATAGGTGAGGCGGAGCGTGCCCTTCGGGGCCGCGACGGCCGGGCCGGCGCCGTCAAAGTCCACGTCCAGCCAGTCGGCGTCGGTGCGGAACTGGATCTTGCCGTTCACGGGATTCTTCTGCGCGTCGATGCCGAGCGTCCGAGCCAGGGCGACGAAGAAGATGCCGCGGGAACGGGGCGTGGCGAGTTCGCTCTTGAAAACGCCGATCGGGGACATCGGGATGTCCCAGGCCAGCGGGTCGTCCAGGACGGTGATGTTGCTCCGGACCCAGGTCACGACGCTCTGCGGGGTCTTCAGGTTCTCCAACTGCTCAATGCCGTCGAAATACCCCTTGTAGGGGCTCAGGAACTCGTTTTCCACACGGGGACCGATGACCGCTTCCCGGTTCCCGTAACTGTCCAGGAGGTTCTCCATCGTGATGTCGTGGAAATCCTTCCGGCTCAGGGTCAGGAAAAGATGCTCTACGCGCTCGTGGTCATCGGCCTGGGCCATGAAAGCCTCGATGGTGCGCCAGTTGCCGCGGGACCACTCGATGGGAAATACCATGTGATGGCCGTAGCCGTGCTCCTGCGTAAAAGCCAAAGCCTCCTCGTGCGTAGGGAACGTCGCCTCGTAGGCGTGACGGAGGGAATCTTCGTAGGCGAAACGGCGGTCGTTCTCCGCCCGCTGCGCCGGCGTCACCTCCGGCAGCCGCACGTTCTCCGGCGGCGGGACGATGTCGAAAGATACCCGGTCGGGACGGCCGGCTTCGTCATTCCCGGCCTGACCGGGAACTTCACCGATCGTCACGGTCACCTCCTCGTCCTTGCCGAAGGAGCACTTCGCATACCCGTAGGCGCCATCCTTCGAGGCCCAGATGAGCAGGTCGCCGAGACCGGAGGAGAGGAAGGTACGGCCGTCGGCATCGGTATATTTGGAGACGGCGGGATAGAATTCCGCGTAATTGTAGATGCAGAAATCCACGCGGGCGCCCTCGACAGGCTTCCCGGCGGCATCGACCACCCGGAAACCGGCCCGGGCGGTGGTGGCGTAATTGTCGATGAGATTGACCTCCGTGTAGTTCGGGCTTTCGAGCACGACTTCCTCCGGACCGTCATAGCGGCCGAAGACCTTGGTGTGCATGAGCATCGCGCGGGAGGCCGGGGCGTTGAACCAGCCGAGGTCCAGTACCGGCTCCGGCTCGCAGGCACCGATGAAGTGCCAGGCACCGTCGGCCCAGGCCTCCACCCAGGCGTGGTTGTCGTCGGTATGGGCCCAGCGCGGGGTGTACACCTGCCGGGCGGGAATGCCCACGGAACGCAGCGCGGCGACGCAGAAGGTCGATTCCTCCCCGCAACGGCCCAGCGCATTCTGCACCGAGGCGAGGGGCGACGCGGTCCGTGCATCCGACGGCTGGTAGGTCATCTTCTCGTGGCACCAGTGGTTCACCTCGAGGATGGCGTCCTTCATGGACAGGCCCTTCACACGGGGCTTGAGTTCCCGGTAGAAGGCCGTACGGGACGTGTCCAGGTTCTCGTTGTTCACGCGGATGGGCAGCACGAAGTGGCGGAACTCCCGCTCCGGCACCTTCCAGCCCATTTCTTTCCGGATGCGGAACGAAGCCCGCACCTGATCGAGGTAGTATTCTGCCGGGTAATCCACGACGTCCGCCAGGGGCATGTACGCATAGAGGAACTCCAGCGCTTCGCGCTCGGCGAGAGATGGCTGGTCGGAGACGGCCTCGTCATTCCGGGCCAGACCCGGAATCTCCACGAAACGCGCCAGCGCGCTGTCGTTCGCCGCCATCCGGGCACCATAATCGGCGAGCACCGTCTCACGGTACGCCTTGTCCTTCATGAAATGCGCATTGCGGCCGTTCCGGCAGCCCACGAGCGCAAGGAGCGCCAGCCCCATCCAAAGGGCGCGGCGCCATGTATTCTGCTTAAAAAACATAGTCCTGGGTAGATTCTGCACGAAGGTACGAAACTTTTGGGAAACTTCGGCAGATGACTTATCTTTGCGATTATGAAACAGTGGATTCTCATCGCGGCCGCCCTCCTGGCCTGCACCCTGGCCCAGGCGCAGGGCAACCGGTACTATGTCGGCGGAAACATCTCGTTCGGTGCCAGCAACTATGGCACCAGCGTCGTCTTCTACCCGGAAGTGGGTACCCGGGTGAACGATTACCTGCGGGTCGGCCTGGCCGCCGGATTCGACTGGAACAACATTTCCAGCCGTTCGGATTTCACGATGGGCCTCATCCCGCACGTGCGGGGCTACCTGCCCCTGTATGAGCGGTTCGGCCTGACCGGGGACACCTATTTCGCCGCCCGCTGGACCCGCCGGCGGGGACATGATCCGCTCATCAGCACCCAGACGCTGGGATTCCGGCCGGGCATCTACTTCCCCATCGGCAACGTCACCCTCTCCACGCAGGTCGGCTTCTTCGGCTGGACCCGCACGAGTGACGGATACGGAAACGCGGACTCCCGGTGGCAAGCCCGCCTGGAAGCCCGCGATATCCTCATCGGGGTATTGTTCCACCTATAGGACCAACTTGTCCAGTTCCGCCCAGTGCTCCGGCGTCATCGACCCCGGAGTGAAGAGGCAGATACCCGCGGCGCCGGCATCCAGGGATCCCTTGACGGCCGTGGCGATCTCCGACGGAAGGAGCCCGTGGCCCTCCGGATCCTTGATTTCGGACTTGCGCTGCCATTCGCGGCAGATGAACAGGCCGGAAATGACGGGCATGTCGCCCGAAGCCTTCACTTCCTCCTCCGTAATCTCCGCCAGCCATTCGGCCGGCTGCAGGTAGAAGTCGTTGTAGTTCATCGGGAACACCATGTCGAGGGGCCACTGGTCCCACTGCTGGCGCACCATCGGGACGGCATGGGAATCCGGGCCCGGGAACACGTCGGCGCTGACCTTCTTACCCATCGCGTGGACCGCGTCACACACCTTGGTCACCAGTTGGGTGATCTTCCCGCAACGGAAAGCCGTCCATTCGGGCACGGCCTGCGGATCCTCGGCCGCGAGGATGTCGATGCCGGTCAGTTCCTTGAACTCCGCCACGCACCGGTCGCAGTAGCAGTAGTCCGCCGCAGGATAAGGGCCGTTGGAGAAGTCCAGGCCGTACTTTTCCCAGAGACCGCGGGCCAGGATGGCATCCGCGTACCGGATGTAGTCCAACTGGACATAGTCCACATCGGGGACGGCGGCGATCTCGGTGAGCATGGACACGATGTAGTCCTGCACTTCGGGGTTCGCCGGGTCCAGGGCCTGGTAATACTGCACGTAGGCGGGGAACTCGTCCGCGCGCTGGCCCAGCCGGTTCACGGTGTACCACTCGTGCGGCTTCCCACTCTGCAGCATGCAGGGCTTCCAGGCATGGTACTCAAGGCCTTCTTCATGGGCGATCTTGGCGACCGCCGGGATGTCGGCCAGGTCCGCCTGGACGCAGATGCCCGTGAAACCATGGGCCTTGTAGTTCTGGAACTTGGCCCGCACCTCTTCCAGGTCCGGGTTCTTGCCGACACTATCCCATCCGTACAGGGGGAAGGACGGCTTCTTTTCAGCGCAGGAGGCCAGCACCAGGAGGGCGGCCAGGGCAAGCATGATTCTTCTCATATCCATAGTCGTTTCAGTGTTTACAGTTTTCGGGCAAGGGCGGCGATCTTCTCGCCCGTGCCGATGGTATAGCCCTGTGAGGCATAGACGGCGCGGCCGTCGGTGTGGGCGACGGCGACCAGCGGGAGTTGGTCCGCGCGCAGGCCGAGGCCTCCGCAGAGGCCGGACAGGATGGAGCCGTCCTTGTCGATGCCGAAGACGACCGTGGCCGGCAAGGTGCCGAAGCGGCCGCCGTCGATTTCACTGTGGAGGCGCTCCAACTGCGCTTCACTCGTCGCGATCAGGTAGATCGGACGGCCCCAGGCTTCCAGGGCGGTACGCGCCGCGGAAAGGTCGTTCAGCAGATGGTTGGTGGGTTCCAGGCCCACGTCGAGGACTGCGACGGCATAATAGCCCGCATCCACGGCGGAAAGGACCCCGGCGGGAGCGAAATCGCCCAGGACTTTCACTTCTTCGGGCATCGTCTCGATGACGATGGGCACCTGGAGACGGTCCCCGGCCTTCACATGGAACAGGTTGACCGTCACCGGCGTGGAACCGTCGGAAAGGCGGTTTCCACTGCACAGGAGGTAGTCTCCTTCCGGCACGTCGGCGCTGAGTCCGTTGCCTCCGTCACCCCGGCGACCGCCCATACCCAGGAATACGGTCTCCGGCCGGCCATCCACGATGCGGCTCACGGTGAAATGGCTGCCATAGGCCGGCCGCTCGATGCCCTCGACGGGCTCAAAGGTAAGTTCCAAGTGGCCTGTGGGCGCATCTGCCACTTCAGCGGCACTGCCCAGGTCGATGGTCCGCCAGTCCCCGCGGGGACCGAAGGGACCGGTCGGCGGAACCGGTTCGCCGGGCTTCGCCGCGTTGTACTGCATCGCTCCGGTCAGCCGGTCCCGGCGCAGTTCGATGCCGAAAGTGCGGCCGAGCGCGATGGCGAGGAGGTCGCGCGAACGCGGATTCGCCACACGGCCCTCCCAGACGCCCTTCGGCGACACGGGGATGTCCCAGAAGAGAGGGTCCTCGTCCACGGTCACATTGTCCCGGATCCAGCCGAGGATGGCGCGGGCGCCCTTGCCGGGATCGCCGTCTCCCCGGAAGGCGGTCTGGATGTCCGCCGGGATGTTCTCGAGGAACCAGCCCTTGTACGGTGACAGGAATTCGCTCTCGATACGCGGGGAGAGGATGCTCTCCGTCGCGTTGTAACTGTCCCAAAGGATATCGGCCGGGACGTCGGTCAGGTCTTTCTGGCTCAGGGAAGAAAGCAGGCGGACTGCCCGGTCCTTGTCCGGAGCCTGGCGGAGGAAGGCCGTAATCGTGGCTCCGTTACCGGCGGAAGATTCGACCAGGCGGGTGGCCTGGGCGGGCAAGCCCAGTTCGGCGACGAGGGCTTCGGCGACGAGCCTGTCCGGGAAACCGGCCATGTAGGCCTTCCGGACGGAATCTTCATAGGCCATGCGGCGGTCGTTCTCCGCCCGCAGCGCAGGCGAAACGTCCGGCAGGACCACGTCCTCCACCGGAGGGACGATGGCGAGCAACTCGGATACGCCGGTCGGCGAATCCAGCGTCACGGTCGCTTCCGTATCCTCCCCGAAATGGACCTTCACGCACCCGTAGGCCCCGTCCTTGGAGGCCCAGACAAGCATGTCGCCGAGGCCGGCGGAGAGGGCCGTGCGGCCGTCGGCGTCCGTGTACTTGGACACGGCGGGGAAGAACTGCGAGGAGTTGTAGATGCAGAAATCCACGCGGGCACCCTCGACAGGCCCGCCCGCCGCGGAAACCACCCGGAAAGCGATCTGCGCGACCTTCGCATAGTTCCCGATCAGGTTGATTTCCGTATAGCCCGGGGTGCGGAGGACCACTTCCTCCGGACCGTCGTACTTGCCGAACACCTTCGTGTGGGTGAGCATCGCGCGGGAAGCGGGGGCGTTGAACCAGCCCAGGTTCAGCACGGGCTCCGGCTCGCAGGCGCCGAGGAACCACCACTGCCCGTCGGCCCAGGCCTCCACCCAGGCATGGTTGCTTTCGGTATGGGCCCAGCGCGGGGTGTACACCTGCCGGGCCGGGATGCCGACGCAGCGCAGGGCGGCCACGCAGAAGGTCGATTCCTCCCCGCATCGGCCCAGAGCGTTCTTGACCGAGGCCAGGGGGGCGTGCGTGCGGCCGTCGGACGGCTGGTAAGTCATTTTCTCATGGCACCAGTGGTTCACCTCCAGGATGGCCTCCTGCATCGACAGACCCTTCACGCGCGCCTTGAGTTCGTCATAGAAGACGAGCCGGGCCGAATCCAGGTCCTCGTTGTTGGTCCGCAGCGGCAGGACGAAGTGGCGGAACTCCCGCTCGGGGACGTTCCAGCCCATCTCCTCCCGGGCCTGCAGGGACTTGCGCACATTGGCCAGGTAGAACTCCGCCGGATAGTCCGTGACGTCCGCCAGCGGCATATAGGCATACAGGAACTCGAGCGCCTCGCGCTCTTCAATCCCGGCCTGACCGGGAATCTCCATGAACCGGGCCAGCGCTCCCCCGTCCGCTTCCATCCGCGTCCTGTAGTCCCCGTGGACCACCCGGCGGTAACCTTTATCGGCGAGGAAATGGGAACTCCCGCAGGCCGCCAGGAGGAACACGGCCACCAGGGAGAGAAGGGATGTCTTTTTCATGGCAAGAGGATTGTGCTGTACAAAGATACGAAAAAGCCGGGCCTTTTTCAAGACCCGGCCTGGAAACCTGGAAAGAAGGATCAGTCTTCTTCCTGCTCCTGGGCGGCGTACTCGGCGATGAGTTTCGTCTGGACGTCGGCAGGAACCTGCACGTACTCGGCGAACTTCATCTGGAAGGTCGCGGAACCGCCGGTGAGGGAACTCAGGACGGTGGAGTAGCGGTACAGTTCGGCCAGCGGAACGCGGGCGTGGAGGATGGTCATGCCCTTGTCCATGTCCTGGTTCATGATCATGCCGCGGCGGGTGTTCAGGTCGCTCATGCAAGGACCCACATACTCGCTCGGGGTGATGATGTCCACGTTGTAGATAGGCTCGAGGATCTTCGGGCCGGCGTTCTTGAAGGCCTCCTTGAAGGCGTTGCGGCCGGCGATGATGAAGGCGATTTCCTTGGAGTCCACCGGGTGCATCTTACCGTC